>CAMHBH010000084.1 GCA_946183175.1 uncultured Oscillibacter sp. | reverse complement strand
GTCAAGGAACGAGGCCGCCGTGTCGGTGACTTCCTGACTGTCCAGCGGAAGGGAGGTCGACAGCCCGAAGTAGCTCGCGGCGTAGGACCACTGATTCATGAACATGAGGTAGGCGTTGCGGTAGTAGAAGTTGACCTGCGCGACGTTGTACTTTTGCCCGTCGACGGTGGCGGCGGTCGCCGAACGGGTGATAATGTTGGAGTTCCAGATAATGGCGGCGATAACCACGACCGCGAACGCCGCCGCAATCAGGCCGTAAACGAAGTTGCTCCGGCGTTCTTCTTTCCGCTGCTGGGCCTCGCGGGCGGTTTTCGGCGCGACCTGTCCGGAAGCGGTACGGTCTTTCCGGCTTTGCTTTTCTCGTGATGCGCTCATTTGACTTGTAAAACCCTCCTCGTATTGTGTTGGTGTCGACATACGTCCCTGTATTATAGCGAATCCGGGGCCGCCGCGCAAGTCTTTTTTTCAGCTTTTGGCGAACCGGGGCGAATTGGCAAGAGCGGGGCGGGTTACGCATACGGCGAAGCGGCGAGTTCGAGGGCGCGCCCGATAATCTGATTGGACACCAGAAAGCCGCGCGGCGTCAGCGACACGCGCCCGGCGTCCTGTACGGCGTAGCCCGCCGCGACGCACTCCGACAGGAATCGGGCGTCGAACCCGCGCCCGAAGCGCTCCCCGTACTCCGACAGCCCCACGCCGTCAGCGGTACGAAGGCACAACATCAGCCATTCCCGCGCGCGCTCCTCCGGCGTGATACGCGCCGATTCCGAGTACGCCCACGCCCGCGCCGTGTAGGCCTTCAAATCACGCGCCCACGCGAAGCGTACCCCGCCGAAATCGGAATGGGCCCCCGGCCCGAAACCCAGGTATTCCCCCAGCGTCCAGTATTTGAGGTTGTGCCGCGACGCCCGGCCCGGCCTCGCGAAGTTCGATACCTCGTACTGCCTGTAGCCGTGCGCCGACAGCGCCTCCGCCGCCCACAGGTACATGTCGGCCTGGGCGTCGTCGTTGGGGAACGACAGCGCCCCCCGACACTTGTACAGCGGCGTCCCGGGTTCCAGTTTGAGGCCGTAGCAGGACAAATGCTCCGGCCCGAGGCCGACCGCGTACTCGACATTCCGCCGCCAGCCCGCCGCCGACTGTCCCGGGAGGCCGTATATCAAATCCAGCGACAAATTGTCGAACCCGGCACGGCGGACTGCCGACACGGCGTCGGCGACTTGTTCCACGGTGTGGACGCGCCCGACTGCGCGCAACTCCGCGTTGTCCGCCGACTGTACGCCCAGCGATACCCGGTTGTAGCCCGCCGCGCGGAGTTCGGCGAACCAGTCGCCCACGCTGTCCGGGTTCGCTTCCAGCGTGATTTCGGCGTCGGGCGCGAGACGGTAGCCGCCGCGCACGGCGTCGAGTACGCCCGACAGCCGCGCCGCGCCCAGATACGACGGCGTACCCCCGCCGACGTACACCGTATCGACGACGTAGCCCGCCGCGCGCGCGGAGAAGGCGTCGAGCTGTGCGCGGAGGGCGTCGACGTAGGGCGTCATGAGTTCGTCGGCCCCGGCGAGGGAGTAGAAGTCGCAGTAGGCGCACTTCGACCTACAGAACGGGACGTGAATGTAAAGCCCGAGATTCCGGTCAGGCATGGCGCACGCTCCTTTCATGGTGCTACGGAAAAGTATAGCATACCCGCGCGGAAACCGTTCGGCGGAAAGCAAAAAAATTTGACAAAAAGCCCGAAAGGGCTTATACTTCTTTTGTCGTTTTTCACAGACGGGAGGAAACGCTATGAAGATTGGCGTCAGTGAGTTAATTGTCGTGCTGATAGTGGCGCTACTGGTACTCGGGCCGGACAAACTCCCCCGGTACGCGCGCAAACTCGGCGCGGCGCTGGCGGAGTTCCGGAAGGCCTCCGACGCGGCTACAAAGGAAATCCGCGAAAACGTCGTGGAGCCGTTGGAGGAAGCCCAGCGGCCTTTACGGGAGGCGATGGAGCCCGTAGAGGAACTCGACCGCGCGGTGAAGGGGAACTTGAAAGAAGTCAAGACTTCTTTGGAGCAAATCGGGAAGGCCCCGCGCAAGGCGGCCCCGTCCGAACCCGTCAGCGCCACGGCGACGCCGGAAGCGGCCCCCGTCGCGGCGGAGAGTGTCGCGGCGACGCCGGAAACGCAACCTGTCACGGCAGCGGAAAGCGCCACGCCGGAACCTGTCACGGCGTCCGCGCCGGAAAGCGTCGCCGTGTGAAGTCAGCCTGTAATGGGGAGGTTCGTTTATGAGAATCGGAATGAATGAATTAGTAGTCGTCCTGCTGATAGTGGTCATCGTGTTCGGCCCGACGCAGATTCCCAAGCTCACGCGCATGATGGGCAAGAGCGTCAAGCAGTTCAAGGCGGGACTCGACGAGGCCGACCGTGAAAATAAAGAGCAAAACGCCGAGGAATAACGCCGGGGAAATGGGCGTCACCGACCACCTGCGCGAACTCCGGAACCGCTTAATAGTTTGCGTCGCGGCGCTGGTACTGTGCATGTGCGCGGGGCTGTGGTTCGCCGACCGCATCGTCCGGGCCCTGCTCGAAATCGGCGAGGCCTACGGCTACGTGTTCGTGTACCTGTCGCCGCAGGAAATGCTCTTGCAGTACGTGTCGGTGTCGTTCGTGTGCGCGGCGTGCGTGACGCTCCCGCTTGTACTCTACGAGGTGTGGGCGTTCCTCCGCCCGGGACTAAGGCGCAATGAACGCGTGTTCTATGTCCTGACCATGCTTTCGGGGCTTGTCTGCGCCGTACTCGGCATTCTGTTCGCCGCGAAAGCCTTAATTCCCTTTATGTTGCGCTTCCTGATTTCGCTCAGTCAGGACAGCGGCGTGAAATCGTCCGTCAGCGTACAGAATTACGTCTCGTTCCTGCTGACGATTTTCGTCATTTTCGCCGTCATCTTCGAACTGCCCGTGGTGACGGTTCTGCTGACGCAGTTGAACCTTCTCAAAATTGAATGGCTCAAACGCGCCCGCAAAGTCATGATAGTCGTTATCTTTTTTGTCGCGGCGGTGATTACGCCGCCCGACATCGTGTCGCAAATTATGGTGGCGGTGCCCCTGCTGGGACTGTACGAACTAAGTATACTAGTCTGTAGCCTTGCGGCCCGCCTGCGTCGACCTGACGGAGACAGTCGGGACACGTCGCCCGATGAAGTTTCAGACCCTTCGGAAAACAACGGGAACAATAAGGAGGAATCTTAATGGCGGAGAAGGAAATCACCCGGCGGACTTTCGTCAAAGGCCTCGCGGCGGGCGTGGCGAGTATCGCGGCTCTGGGCGTACTGGAAAAGGTAGGGAGCGCCCCGGCGGCGGAGACATCGACCGCGGCACCCTCCGGCATGGCGAACGTGTCGGAAGGCCTCAAAGAGGAAATCAACGCGGCGGCGAGCGGCCTTACGTTCACCCCCGGCACCTACAGCGCCTCCGCGCGCGGTATCGACAGCGACGTGAAAGTCACCATGACTTTCGACGAAACCTCGATAACTGACGTGCAAATCGACGTATCCGGCGAGACGCCCGATATCGGCGGCAAAATCGGCCCCCAGATGGAACAGGCGATTTTGTCGAAGCAGTCGGCGGACGTGGACGTAGTCGCGACGGCGACCGTCACGTCGAACGCAATCCGCACGGCGGCGGCGGACTGCATTTCGCAGGCAAGCGGGCAGGCGGTGGAAGTCTCGAAGGCCGACGACAGCGCCGCGTCGGACTGGCTCGGCGAGGCCCCCGAAATCGCCGACGCCGACATCACCGAAACCCTTGACACCGATATTTTGATTGTCGGCCTTGGTACGGCAGGCTGGCCCGCGCTCATGACCGCCGCCGAGGCCGGGGCCAACGTCATGGTCATCGAAAAGAACGCCGAACCGACCAGCGTCCGGGGCGACATGGGCGCTATCGACACCAAATGGCAGAAGCAGACCGCGCGCAAATATCCGCAAACCGCCATTGACAAAATGGAGGCCATCGAGGATATCGTGCGCTACGGCACCGGGTACGTCAATTTCGACCTCGTGCGGTTCTGGGCCGACAACAGCGCCGAGGCTATCGAGTGGATTGGCGACATCCTGGAGGATTCCGGCAAGTACACCATCTGGCACGAGGGCGCCGTCGGCGACACCCGCTACCCCGAGCGCGATAAGGCCTACGCTACCGGGCACAGTCCCGAAAAGAAGAAGGCCTATCAGGACGACGCCACCGTAACAACAAACTCCGTCTTTCTCGACCACCTCAAAGACCTGAAATACGACCCGGACGAAATCATCCGTTGCAATACGGCCCTTGTCCGCCTCGTACAGAACGAGAATAAGCGGGTTGTAGGGGTCATCGCGCAAGACCAGAACGACCAGCACTACATCAAAATCAACACCAAAAAGGGCGTCATTATGTGCGCGGGCGGCTACCTCATGAATACGCCCATGATGAACGCGCTACAGCCCATGACGCAGAAAATGAAAGTGCAGTGCCGTATCGGCTCCCGTTGCGACGGCTCCGGCATTAAGGCCATGCTCTGGGCCGGCGCGGAGTTTGACCCCATTCACACGTCCATGATGTTCAACCGCTGTTGCGTCAAGCCCGACGAGACCGCCGGCGCCGATACTTCCGGCGAGTGGTTCTGGTTCGGCGAACAGCCCTTCTTGAAAGTCAACCTCAAGGGCGAGCGCTTCTGTAACGAGTCGGGCCCCTACGAGTTTATGCTACACTCCATGATGATGCAGCCCTACCACACCTACTGCGACATCTTCGACGCCAACAACAAGCAGTACACCGAACAGTTTCAGGAAGTCGGCTGTTGCCGCCTGTGGGACTTCGACAACGGCGCGCCCCCGAACCGCTATTACGACGACTGCTGGAAGTCCAACGAGGAGCTTATCGAGAAGGGCTACATCCAGAAGGCCGACACCTTGCAGGAACTCGCCGAGAAATTGAACATCCCCGCCGAGGCGTTTATCAACACCGTACAGCGCTACAACGTCCTGTGCATGCAGGGCAAGGACGAGGATTTCGGCAAGGCCCCCCACCGCCTGACCCCGGTCAATCAGGCCCCGTACTACGGCGTGCGTACCGCCGCGTGGCACCTGACCACACTCGACGGCGTGCGTATCAACACCGACATGCAGGTACTCCGCGAGGACGGCACGGTTATCGAGGGCCTGTACGCGGCGGGCGACTGCTCCGGCGGCTTCTTCGCCAACAACTACCCCAATCTCTTTACGGGCCTCGCCTGCGGGCGCAGTATGACTTTCGGGCGTCACGCGGCGCTGGTTCTCTCCGCCATGTGAGTGAAAAGAAAAGAGAGGGCTTATGATAGAGCGTACATTTCGCGGCGGCGTACACCCGGACGACGGCAAAGCGTACTCCCGAGACGCGGCCCTGACGGTGTACGAGCCGAAAGGGGAACTTGTTTTCCCCGTGTCCCAGCACATTGGGAAACCCGCCAAAGTGGCGGTCAGCGTGGGCGACAAAGTCCTTACCGGACAGGTTATCGCACAGCAGGACGGCTACGTGTCCTCCAACATTCACAGCTCCTGCTCCGGGACGGTCAAGGCCATCGAGAAGCGGCGCACGGTCATGGGGAATCTCGTGGAGTGCGTGGTCGTCGAGAGCGACGGGAAATTCCGTACGGTCAAGGGCATGGGCGCAAAGGCCGACTTCCGGAATATGAACCGGGAGACGATTTTGCAGAGAATCCGCGACGCCGGGATTGTGGGCATGGGCGGCGCGTCGTTCCCGACGCCCGTCAAGCTGGAACCGAAGAACCCCGACGGTATCGAGTACGTGATTGTCAACGGGGCGGAGTGCGAGCCGTACATCACCTGCGACGACCAGTTAATGAGAACCCACGCCGGGGAAATCGTCACGGGGCTGGAAGTCATCCTGTCGCTGTTCCCGAAGGCGCGGGGCGTGATTGTCATCGAGCGCAACAAGCCCGAGGCCATAGCGGCCATGAACGAAGCGGTTACTATGTCGAAGAATATCCGCGTACAGCCCGCGCCGACGAAGTACCCGCAGGGCGGCGAAAAGTCGATAATCAAAGTGGTCGCCGGGAAAGACACGAAAATGAGTCAGCTTCCGGCGGAGGCCGGGTGCATTGTCGACAACGTGTCGACGGTCTACGCCATTTACGAGGCGGTCTGCCTCGCGACGCCCCTGATTCGGCGTGCCGTCACAGTGACGGGCCCCGCTGTCAAGAACCCGAGCAACTTCATAGTCCGGGTGGGGACGCCGTTCCAGGAACTGCTCGAAGCGGCGGGAGGCCTCGTCGAGGGCGCGGAAGTCCGCAAGGCGATTGCGGGCGGCGCTATGATGGGAATCGCCCTGCCGGATTTGGACGTGCCCGTACAGAAGGCGAGCAACGCCCTGACACTGCTTACCGTCGACGGCGCGGAGGAATCGGAACGCAAGCTCACGGCGTGTATCCGTTGCGGGCGCTGTAACGAGGTGTGCCCGATGGGCCTTACTCCGCAGATGATGGGCGTCGCGGCGGAGCGTAAGGATTATCAAAAGTACGAAAACCGCCTCTACGGGCTGGAGTGCATTTCGTGCGGCTCGTGTACCTACGTCTGCCCGGCGAAACGCCCGCTGATGCAGTTGTTCAAGGACGCCAAGGGGGCCATACTGGAGGCCCGCCGCGCGGCGCAACAGGGAGGTGGCGCGAAATGAACCCTTCCGTTTCCTATAACGTCTCGTCAAGCCCGCACGTACGCAGTCCGCTGAGCACCGGACAGGTCATGTACGACGTGATTCTCGCCCTCATGCCCGCGACGCTGTTCGGAATCTGGCACTTCGGCGTACACGCGCTCTTTGTCGTACTCATGAGCGTGGCGTCCGCCGTGCTGACCGAGTTCGTGTTCGACTACCTCACCGGGCGCGGGAATACCCTCTACGACGGGAGCGCCGTACTGACCGGACTGCTGTTAGCGCTTTGCATTCCGGCGTCTGTGCCGCTCTACGTGCCCTATATCGGCTCCGTATTCGCGATTCTGGTCGTGAAATGCCTGTTCGGCGGGCTGGGCAAGAACTTCATGAACCCCGCGTTAGGCGGGCGCTGTTTCCTGCTCCTCTCGTTCGGTAGCGCCATGACGAATTACGCCGTAGACGGCGTAAGCGGCGCGACCCCGCTGGCGCAACTCGATTCCGGGGCCGCCGTCAACCTCGTACAGGTCTTTACCGGACACGCCGGGGGCGTGTTAGGCTGTTCGGCGTTCGCGCTCCTGCTGGGCGGGCTGTACCTGTGGGTCATCGACGCGATTCCCTGGCGGATTCCCGTTTCGATTCTCGTCAGCTTCGCGGTCTTTATGGGCCTGTTCGGCGGCGACGGCTTCGACCTGCCCCTGCTGTGCGTCCATATGGTCAGCGGCGGCGTCTTTATGGCGGCGTTCTTCATGGCCACCGACCCCGTGACTTCCCCCGTCACGGCCCCCGGTCAGCTCTTCTACGGCTGTCTCGTAGGCCTCCTGAGCGCGTTCTTCCGGGCGTTCGGGAGTTCCGCCGACTCCGTCAGCTACGCCGTGATTCTCTCCAATGTCTGCGTGCCCCTGATTGACGAACTCGTGATTCCGAAACCCTTCGCCTACCGCGACAGCGCCGCCGACGCGCCGTTTACATTCGACCGGAAAGCTCTGCTCCCGCCCGTTTGCGCGGTGCTCTGCGTACTCGCCGTGTCTGTCGGACTTCTGCGGGGCGTCGCGGGCGTGACCGCCGGGATTGTCGAACAGCGTCAGCTCTCCGAAAACCTCACGGCCTACCGCGTACTCCTGCCGGAAGCGGTTGATTTCAGTATCCCGGACGAGACCGCGAAAGCGATTGAAGGCCTCAACGGCGCGGCCTGGGGTTCGGGCTTCGGGAACGCCGTCATTCAGGAGGCGGTTTCGGGCACGGACGCCGTGGGCGCGTCAGCCGGACACGTCGTCACCGTGCGCACGATGGACGGGCGCGACGGCCCCATTACGCTGTCAGTGGGCTTCCTGCCCGACGGCACGCTCAACGGTATTCTGTACTCCGAACTCAACGAGACGCCCGGAATCGGCATGAAAGTGAAGGAGGACGCCTTTACAGGACAGTTTGTGGGCATTCCGGCAAGTACGCTGACGCTCGGTAGCGACATCGACGCCGCCTCCGGCGCTACGATTTCCTCGACCGCCGTCGTGAACGCCGTCAACGCCGCCATCGACTTCCACATCGCCTACGGCGACATGATGAACTGAAACGGAGGGAGATTGTTGTATGAACGTATGGAACCAACCGTGCCGGATTCCCGTCTCCGCGCTGTTTCTGCTGGGGACGTGTCCGGCGCTGGCGGGCTGTGACAGCTTCTGGGCCGGGCTTCTGCTGGGGCTGTCGGCGGTCGCGATATTCGCGCTGACAAGCGTCATTCTGTATCTGTTGCGCGGCGTGGTCAACGGCTGGGCGCGTGTCGTAGCCCTGTTTACAACCGCCGCCGCGCTGTCCGGAATCGCCGCCCTGCTCGTCGAGGCCTACTTCCCCGCGCAGTACGCCTCCATCGGGCTCTACGTACCCCTGACGGCCCTGCAATGCGTCGGGCTGGACAGAATCGCCTCCGGGAAGGACGCCTCCGCGCTGTGCGTTCCGGCGGTGTGGTACGTGGCCTTGCTGTGCGTTACGGGCCTGTTGCGGGAGTTCCTCGGGGCCGGGACGCTCTTCGGCGCGCAAGTCCTGCCCGACTATATGGAGGCCCCCGCGTTTTTCCACGGCGTCCCGGGCGCATTCCTGACGCTGGCTTTCGTGTTAATGGCCGCAAGGGCCGCCGGACTGCCCCTCGACAATCCCGGAAAGGAGGCCAAATCATGACGGAGTATCTTATCGGCGCGGTCGCCGCCGCGCTCGTCAACGACATGACCCTCTCCCGGGACGACGGCGACACGCTCTCGAAACTCACCCGCGCGGCCTGTATGGGTGTCGTGACGGTCGCCGTCACGCTGTGCGCGTGCGTGCTGTCCTACGCGCTCTACTACGCCGTACTCGCGCCGCTGGGCCTCGAATCGGCACGGGTGCCGCTGTGCTTACTCGCGGCGTCGGGTTGCGCGGCGCTCCTCGGATACCTCGCGCGGAACAGTAACGGGGCGCGCGCGGCGTTCCTAGAAACGAACTGGCCCCTTGTGGCGCTCAACGCCGCCGTACTCGGCGCGCTGGTACAGGGCCTCAGCGCGGGCTACGACTTCGCCGGGAATCTGCTCTCGGCGCTGGGGGCGTCCGTACTGTTCGCGGTGTCGCTGGCGTGCATGACCGCCATTCAGGCCCGCATGGACACCGACGCCCTTCCGGCGTCCGTGCGCGGACTGTCCGCGTACCTGCTCACCGCCGCG
>CAMHBH010000083.1 GCA_946183175.1 uncultured Oscillibacter sp. | reverse complement strand
GTGCACCAAGGTTTTTGCCTGGGTAGAACGAGTGGCCAGCGGCATCGCCAAGACTGCCTGTCTTTCGATGCGGCAAAACCGCATCGCACGTACAGCCGTGAGCCTGCGCGTTGTCCTCGATGACGAAGTGCGTCTCGGAATCCAAATCATAGCCCAGTCTGGAGATAGAGGTACCCGTGCCGGTGTAGAGGCGGTTGCCGGAGAGGCTGACATCTCTAATCGCCTGGTAGCGGCTGTCGGCGATGGAGTGGAGGCGGTAGCCGCTGCTGTTGGAGCTGATACGCACGATGCGTCCGGCGGTGAAGGGGTAGGCAATCCAGTTGCCGTCGTCGCCGCTCTGGCCTTGGATAAAGGTGTTGGCGGTTCTGGCGACCCACGCGGTGCCGTTCCATTCGTTCACGGTCGTCGAGCCGACGGTTCCGGTATAGAGGGCGTCGCTCCTGGCGCTGGTGCGGTAGTTCTTGGAGTCGTCAAGGGTGACGGTTCTGCGGACGCCGTTGGAGTAGCGGACCTGCGCCTGGGCGTCCCAACTGCTGTTGCCGACGGCGTCCTTGCTCTGGTTGTAGGCGACCTGGAGGGCGTTGCAGTTCTGGTTGAGGGTCGGGTTGGTGCCGGTGGTCACGTCGGCGGTCGTGGAGGCCGTGCCGAGGACGCTGGCGGTCTTGGTGGTTACGGTTCTGTTGGTGCCCGGGTCGGTGACGCTGGTCTCGATGGTGATACGCTCAATGAGAACGTAGTCTTCCACGGAGAACTCGTCCTCTTCGACCCACAGAACGAAGCCGTTCTCGTCGAGGTAGACGATATAGGAGGACTTGTTGCCGAGGCTGCTTTCGGTGAGGTCGTCGAACGTGTACTCCTTGCCGTAGCTGTAGGTGGTGGTGTCCAGGCGGAGGTTCTTTCCGCTGACCTTGCTCTGGAGCGCGCCGCTCTCGGCGGTCATGAGGTACATGCTCTTGATTTCCTTGGCGCTGTCGGAGTAGGTGAAGGCGACGACGTCGTCTTCCTCGAAGTCCTCGGTCTCAAACTCGCGGTTGGCGGTGGTGCCGATGGTGTCGGGGTAGCGGTCGGGGAAGGTGCTGTTGTTCACGCCGACGACGACGTAGGCGTCCTTCTTGGTGGTGGCACCCTTGACGGCGTCAATCTTGCCGCCGTAGACGGAGATGACGCACACGTCGACGTGGTTGGTGGCGTCGTTGCGGAATACCTCGATGAGGGTGCCGTCGCCGATACGGTCGACGTTGCGCTGTCCGGCGCCGATGGTCGCGGTGGACGGGCGTCCGCCGTCGCGGTCGTTGGCGCTGGCGGTGAAGAGGGTCTTGTCGCCGGCGGCGTTGGTGGTGCGGGCGATTTCGTCGGCGAGGCCGCGGTCGTTGGCGCGCTCAACCTTGAACTCGCCGTAGCCGGTGGGGTTGCCGTCGTATTTGCCGGTGGCGGTCTGGTACCAGCCTCTGTTGGCGTTGGCGCTGTTGACGTAGAGGCTGGCGGAGCTGGAGCCGGAGGACATGCCGGTGGCTTCGACAAGGCCCTCGTAAATCTCGTTCACGTCCACGCCGCCGACGTGCGTCCAGTCGGGGTCGCGGGAGTAGGTGCCGACATCGACGCCCTTCCACTTCCACTTAATGGACGGACGACCGAAATCGTCCTGCGTGTAGGTGTCCCACTGCTTGGGGAAGCGCTCGAGTTTGTCGAAATAGCGTTCGGCGAACTGCACGATGTTGTTGCCGGCGCGGTTGCCGTCGCCGTCGCTTCTGGCGTCGTTGATGTTGCTGGCCTGCGTGGCGGAGGTGCTCCATGTCTGCGGAATGGCGTTGCCGCCGCCCATGCTGACCTGTACGCCGTTGATTTCGATGGTGTTCTTGGACTCGTACTCGACCATGTCGGCCTGGAGGGTATTGAAGGCGTAGATGGCGGCGGCCTCACGGGTGACCTGCGTGGTGCCGTCGAGGTCCTCCGCGGTGCCCTTGTTCAGGCCGATACCGAGGGCGATTTTGGCGACGTTGACGCGCCAGTTGTCGCCCACGAAACCCTCGTGTCTGGCGTCATAGCCCAGCGCGCCGAGGAGCATTTTCAGGTAGGCGTAGCCGCTGAGGGGGTCGTTGGGGCGGAAGGTGCCGTCGGCGTAGCCGGAGATGATGCCCTGCTGGGCGCAGTAGGAGATGTAACCGCCGAACGAGCCGGTTTCCGGCACGTCAGGGAAGGGTTTTGCGTTGGTGGGGAGGGCCCTGGCGGTCGTGGGGCCGAGAATCATGTTGCAGATAATCTTGGCGGCGGCCTGCCGGGTCAGTCCGGCGCTCGGGCGGAAGGTTCCGTCTTCGTAGCCGTCCATGACTTCAATTTTCTGGATAACGTCGGCGGCCTGCTCTGCGTACTGGCTGGACAGCTCGTCCGCGTCGGCGAATGCGGCGTCGGCCTTCGGGGCGTCGAAGACAGTGCAGAGAGACAACGCCATCACGAGGGCCAGCGCCATGGAAATGAACTTCTTCATTAAGATTCCTCCTTGTTCAGATTTGCCTCCGCCGGACACGTCCGGCCCCGCACGCGCCGCGTTCCCGGGGAGGACTGGCGCGCATAGAAGGCTCTGGACGCTCCACGCTGTCCCGGACGGGTTCGGCGCGGGCATTGAGAAGTTCGTCTGTGAAGACACGAAAGACTTCTTTCTGCCCCGGATATCCGGAGGCACCTTCCCCTGTCCCGTTGGCGTTGGCGCCGGGGAGGAAAGAGGCCTTCTGTGCTTCACGGTTGGCATAATAACAGATTCCGGAGGGAAATGCAAGGGGTTTCTTCGACTTGTAATGAAAGTGTAATATTCTTCAAGAATACGGGAATTTCCGGCGAAAAAGGCTATAAACAGGGCTTTCAGAGTGTAAAAATTGCGTAACAGAGTGACAGAAGCGTAACAGCGGTAACGAAAAAAACACAACCCGGTTACAAAATTTTCCACTGGCCCCCAAAGGCCCGCGAATCCCGCCCCGCGCGCGCCGCCTCGGGCAAGTCCGCCGCGCGGGATTTTCGCCGCGCGGGGCGAAAATCCGGTTGTACAAGCCCGGGAAACGTGGTATACTTTCGTGGAAAATCGGGCCCCATCCGGAAAGAGAGGTGTTTTATTTGAACTCAGTGGCGGACGTGTGGGACAACGTGCTCACGCAAATGCGCGGGGCGCTGTCCGACACCACGATAAACACATGGTTCGACGAAATCGACGCCGTCGACATCCAGGGCAGTACCCTGTTTCTGCACTGCGGCAACGACTTCAAGCGCGGCTACATTAAGAGCCTGTTCACGGAGAACATCCAGGAGGCCATGAAGAACCTGTTCTCGCGGGACTTCGAAATCAAGGTTCTGGACGACGCGGAGTACCGGAAACTGCAGGGCCGCGACGCCGACACCTTCGGCGTACACACGAGCGCAAGGTTCACCTTCGACACATTCGTGGTCGGGCCGTCGAACAAACTCGCGTGGGCGGCGTCGAAATCGGTGGCGATGTACCCGACGCGCAACTACAACCCGCTCCTGATTTACGGGGAATCGGGACTTGGCAAGACGCACCTGATTTACGCGATTGCCAACGAAATCCACCAGAATTTCCCGCGCTACCACACGATATACGTCAAGGGCGACGAGCTGGCCAACGAACTCGTCGACGCGATACAGGCCGGGCGCACGGCGACCGCCGAAATGCGGGACAAGTACCGCAAGGCGGACGTGCTTCTCGTGGACGACGTGCAGTTTATCGCCGGGAAGAAGCAGACGCAGGAGGAGTTTTTCCACACGTTCAACAGCCTGTACGAGTCGGGGCGGCAAATCGTGCTGACGAGCGACCGCCCGCCGCACGAAATCACGCTGTTGGAGGAACGTCTGCGGACGCGCTTCGAGTGGGGGCTTATCGTCGACGTGGAGCCGCCCGATTTTGAGACGCGCGTCGCGATAATCCGCTCGAAGGCGGCCAGTCTGGGGATTACGTTCCCGGACACGGTGTCTTCCTATATAGCGGAGAACGTCACGTCGAACGTGCGGCAGTTGGAGGGCACGGTCAACAAGGTGCTGGCCTACCGGGACTTGCTCGACGACAACACCGACAAGGCGACCGTCCGCCGGGCCATGCAGGACATTTTGAAGCAGACGACGGCGGAGTACGTGCCGACGCCGCAGAGAATCATACAGTACGTGAGCCACTGCTACGACCTCACGCCGGACGTGGTGACGGGGCAGTCGCGCAGCCGCAACGCGGCGACGGCGCGGCAAGTGGCGATGTACCTGATACGCACGATGACGAATTTGTCGCAGGACGAGATAGGCCAGCGCTTCAACGGGCGCGACCATTCGACGGTGATTTACTCGCTCCGGCAGACGGAGGTCAGGATGCGGCAGGACCCGGCGTTCGCCAACACGGTGCGGGAAATCAGGACGAACATGCTTTCGGAGTTCGACGCCGAACGGCAGAGCGTGCTTTAATACGGTAAATATAAAAAAAAAAAAAGTTACGAAAACCGCAAAAGCGCAAAAAACGGGCAAAAACGCGTCCCGGCGGAATTTGCAACTTTTCGGGAAAATTCAGGGGGTCGATTTTGGAAGGTCTAGTAAAGAAGTTTTTCTACTTTTCCACAAAAAAAATGTGGAATGTGGAATAAAAACCTGTGGAAAACTTTTTAGTAAAGAAGTTTTCCACATTTTCCACAAACTTTCCACATGCCAATGTGGAAAACGGATGTGTCAACCATGCGGGTTTGAGGCAGTTTTCCACATTTTCCACATGCCTACTACTACTACTAACTTAAGTTTCTTTTCTCGCTCCAAAACCGGCGTTTTCCGAAAAATCGGCCCCCGCGCCCCTTCCCTTTTTTTTTCTTTCAAAAACAAAACATTCCGGAGGGTTTCATCATGATTTCTTTTTTTTGTGAAAAAGTGTTGTTGCAAAGCGCCATCAATCTGACAAGCCGTGCCGTCTCCCCCAAGAGCTCCATCCCCGCCCTCGAGGGTCTGCTTCTGACTGCTGACAATGGAATCACTCTTTCGGGCTTCAACACCAACACAGGCATTCGCTCCGCATTCCCCGCCGAGGTACAGGAGAAAGGCAGGGTAGTTTTGTCCGCGCGGCTGTTCGGCGACATCGTGCGGCGCATGCCCGACGACATGATTCACGTCGCCGTCGCCGACAACCTCTCCGTGCGCATGACCTGCGGCGACGCAGACTTTGAAATCGCCGGCCTCGACGCCGCCGACTTCCCGGAATTGCCGAATGTGGAAGAAGAATCGACCCTTTCCATCCGTCAGAACCTGTTTCGTGAAATGATTGACGAAACGGTGTTCTCCGTCTCGACGAACGAGGCCCGGCCCGTACACACCGGGGCGCTGTTCGAGACCGGGGGCGGACGCCTGACCATGGTCGCCGTTGACGGCTTCCGTCTGGCCCTGCGCCGGGAAGAGCTGCTGTCGGGCGCGGGCGGGAATCTGTCGTTCATCGTACCGGGTTCGGCGCTCAACGAGGTGAAGAATATCTGTGCCGACACCGACGAGCCCGCCGCGATTACCGTCGGGAAACGCCATATTCTGTTTGAAATCGGCGATACCGAGCTGATTTGCCGCCGTTTGGAGGGCGAGTTTCTCAACTACCGCACGGCGATTCCCAGGGAAAACCCCCTGCACGTGAGCGTACAGTGCCGCGATTTGCTGAACAGTCTCGACCGGGTGTCGGTCGTGATTTCGGAGAAGCTCAAGGCCCCCGTACGGTGCCGCTTCGAGCGCGACCGGGTATTCCTGTCGGCGCGGACGGGCAGCGGCGAGGCCCGGGACGTATGCCCGACCGTCGGCGACGGGAACAATCTCGAAATCGGCTTCAACAACCGCTACCTGATAGACGCCCTCCGCCACGCCCCCGCCGACGAAGTGGAAATACAGCTCAATACGGGCGTCTCCCCCGCCATCGTCGTCCCGACGGACGGAACCGACAAGTTTCTCTACATGGTTCTCCCCGTCCGCCTGCGGGCCTGAGAGTTTTCCACAATTGGCGAAAGACTGTGGAAAACTCCCGCGCACACGCCCTTTCCCCGTCCGAATGAACGCCTGATTCAGTTTTCCACAATTGGCGAAAAGTGTGGAAACTCTCTCGAAATGTCCTGTTACACGCTTTTCAAGTCCGTAAAAGAATGTGGAAAACTTTCCGGCGCAAGTTTTCCACAATGTTGAAAGATTGTGGAAACTTTCCCGGCGCTTTCCCGTTTGGCCGCAAGCCCGCCCGGATTTTCTACGTCGCTTTTCACCGCCCGACGAAGTTTTCCACATCGTCCGGAAAGAATGTGGAAAACTTTCCACGCTTCCCTCTTCTGACTGAAAATCTTGCGAAAGTACACCCGTTTTCCCCTGTTTCACCCGGTTTCCCTGTCCGGCAAATACCCGGGCCGCACGCCGCGCGACCGGATTTTCTCCGGACGCTGTCTTGCAAAAGTTTTCCACAATGCGCGAAAAGTTGTGGAAAACGCCGTTTCCCCCTGAAAGGAGTACCTATGCACACTGAAACTGTCCGTATCCACACCGACTACATCACCCTCCAGGAGCTCTTGAAGCTCACCGGGGCCGTAGACACCGGGGGCGAGGCCAAAGTCCGGATTCAGAACGGGGAGGCCGCCGTCAACGGCGAACCCTGTACCCAGCGCGGGAAGAAACTCCGCCCCGGCGATACCGTCGCATTCGACAGCCGCCACTTTACCGTGGGCCATGGAAGTTAAAAGCCTCTTTTTAAGCCATTTCCGCAACTATTCCGCCACGGAAACCGCGTTCGACCCCTCGTGTAATATCCTCGTCGGGCCCAACGCCCAGGGCAAGACGAATCTGTTAGAGTCGATTGTCTGCCTCTCGGGCATGCGGCCCCCCCGCGCCCGCGCCGACCGCGACTTGATACAGTTCGACGCCCGGAACGCCGCGATTTCCGCGCAAATCCGCGCCCGGGAGCGTCTTTACAACGTTGAAATCTGTCTGGCGCGCGGCGGACGCCGGAAGATGTCCGTCAACGGCGTCCCCGCCAAAACCGCCGCCGTACTCCGCGAACTGTTCCACGCGGTGCTGTTCCGCCCCGAAGATTTGCTGTTAATCCGCGACGGCCCCGCCGCGCGTCGGCGCTTCCTCGACGCCGCCCTGTGCCAAATCCGCCCCCGCTACGCCGCCGCCCTCGCGGCCTACCAGCGCGCCCTCGTACAAAAGGCGCGAATCCTCCGCGACGCCCCCGACTTCCCCGGCCTCCTCCGCGCCCTCCCCGACTTCAGCGCCCAACTCGTACAATACGGCGCTGTCCTCGTCCGCTACCGCGCCCGGTACGTACAACGCCTCCACGAGTACGCCGCCCGACATCATTCCGCCTGTTCCGGCGGGGGCGAAACGCTGTCGGTATCCTACCGGACTGTCTCGACGGTCTCCGAGCCGTCCGCCCCCGAAGAAGTCCTCCGCGAACAGCTCCGCGCCCATATGGAAGCCCATTCCCGCGCCGAAACCGCCGCGCGGCAGTGCCTCTCCGGGCCCCACAAGGACGACTTGGGCGTAGAAATCGACGGTCGCGACGCCCGCGCCTGGGCCTCACAGGGACAGACCCGTACCGCCGCGCTGGCGTTGAAACTCGCCGAACGCGAACTCCTCCGCAACGCCGCCGGGGAGTACCCCGTGCTCCTCCTCGACGACGTGCTCAGCGAATTGGACCCCGTACGGCAGGCCTACGTTCTCCGCGAAATCGACGGCGGACAGCGCTTCCTGACCTGTTGCGAAGAAGACCGCCTCGACGGCATGCCGCCCGGACAAATTTTCCGTGTCCACGACGGCACCCTCGAAAACGGCCCGTAGAAGCCCTGTAAGCGACGTTTCGCCCGGGGGCGCACGGGGCACCACCCGCGCCCAAAACGCGCTCACAGGCCCCTTAAAACGCCGTACAGGCCATTTCCCGGTTGTCCACGCGATTCCGGAAGGCGTAAGGCCCCGCTATCGTGGAAAATTTCCGCCCCGCGCGTTTTCCACAAGTTCTCCCCGCGATTGTGGAAAACGCGCCAATCCACCGGAACGGCCCGTAGAAGCTCTGTAAGCGACGTTTCGCCCGGGGGTACCCGGGGGACCTCCCGCACCAGAAACGCGCTCACAGGCCCCTTAAAACGCCGTACAGGCTATCTTGTACCCACAGCCCCGCGAAACGCCGTACAGACCCGCAAACGCCATTCCACAGCGAAAGGAAGTGATTCCCTTGTCGTCCCTCGGCATCCGCTACCTCTGGCGGGACCGCCGCCGACATTTCGGCCTGCCCGTCAGCTTCACCCGCTACAGCCTCAGCGAAGACCGCCTGTTCATCGAAACCGGCGTCATCCGCTTCCAGGAGGAGGAAATCATGCTCTACAAAATCCAGGACCTCCACCTGTCCATCACCCTCGGGCAGCGCCTTTTCGGCGTCGGTACCGTAAGCGTACTCTCCGGCGACCAGACCGCCCCCCGCGTCGACCTCGTCGACATCGCCCACCCCAAGCGCGTCAAGGAACTGATTCACCAGTGCATGGAAAGCTCCAAACGCGAGCGCCGCGTCAGCGTCCTCGAATCCATGGGCGGACACTTCGACATGGGCGAATTGAACTCCCTCGACGACGGTTTCCTGTAAACGAAATCAACTTGTCAGCACCAACCACTCCACACAGATACTATGAGGTGACTTTACATGTCTACTTACACTATCACCGACGGCACCCCCGGGGCCGAACCCAGTAAGCTGGAAAAAATCAAGGGCAGCGTCATTGCCTTCGGTATCAAGGCCGCCAAATTCCTCCTTCTGGCCATCTTCCTCCTCGCCGAACTCTTCTCCGTCCCCAAGCTCTCCGACACCCACGCCACCCAGTCCGATATCCGGCAGGAAATGGACGAGCTCATCCAGTCCGGCTACAGCCGCGAACTCGAATTCGACCTCGATACCGACCTCGACCTCTACAATACCATGATGACCATCGTCCGCACCATGAAGTACGGCGACTTCCGCCTGGAAGGCTCCAAGGCCCAGGAGTTCTGGAAGGCCTACGCCCCCGCCAAGTCCGACACCACCCTGGAGTACATCCAGTTCGACTCCGACGAGCAGCGCGTCCTCCTCCGCTACTCCAACGGTATCGCCGCCGACGTGACCATGGAGTTCGACACGAATTATCTCTACAAGGCTACCACCCTCCGCTACGGCGTCTTCAACGGGAGTATACTCCGCTGGCTTTACTGGAACCTTATCGGGCGCTTTGTCAGGGGCTACCCCTGCTACGTCACCGAGGCCAACCTGGCCGGGAACAGTCTCCGCGGCGACGTGTCCCTCAGGAAGTACACCATCCGGAATCAGGTCTTCAGTTGGAGCTTCAACCCCGGCAAGCGGAATCAGATTGAAAACGTCTCCGAACACTGGGCGTAATGTCATGTACCTTTACATCGGACAGAACGAGCTCCTCCGCGCCGATACTGTAATCGGTATCTTCGACCTCGACCACTG
>CAMHBH010000082.1 GCA_946183175.1 uncultured Oscillibacter sp. | reverse complement strand
CTTCGTGGATTTAATCGCCTGTTCGAGGTTGCGCACGTCGTTGAGGGCGTCGAAAATGCGGATGATGTCGATACCGTTCTCAATGGACTTGCGGCAGAACTGGTCAACCACGTCGTCGGCGTAGTGCTTGTAGCCGAGGATGTTCTGGCCGCGGAAGAGCATTTGCAGTTTGGTATTGGGGAGCGCGGCGCGGAGTTTGCGGAGGCGTTCCCAGGGGTCTTCGTTCAGGAAACGCATGCAGGCGTCGAACGTCGCGCCGCCCCAGCACTCAAGCGACCAGTAGCCGATAGAGTCGAGGATTTCGCACGCCGGGAGCATTTCGTCCGTGCGCATGCGGGTTGCGGCCTGCGACTGGTGCGCGTCGCGGAGGATGGTATCGGTAATGCGAAGGGGGGTTTTGCTCAAAAATTCCATAGTTTCCATAATCGCCCTCCCGAATCAGCCAAACAGGGAAATCAGGACGCCCGCCGCAATCGCGGAGCCGATGACGCCCGCGACATTCGGACCCATAGCGTGCATGAGGAGGAAGTTGGCGGGGTTGTACTTCTGCCCGACCTGCTGGGAGACGCGCGCGGCCATCGGCACAGCCGACACGCCCGCCGAACCGATAAGCGGATTGATTTTCTCTTTCAGGAAGAGATTCATAAACTTGGCGAGCAGTACGCCGCCGGCGGTGCCGAACCCGAACGCCACGATACCCATGGCCATAATGGCGAGGGTGCGCCCGGAAAGGAACGTCGTCCCGGTGGCCGTCGCGCCCACGGACACGCCCAGGAACAGCGTGACAATGTTGATAAGCTCATTCTGTACGGTCTTGCTGAGGCGGTCGGTCACGCCGCATTCCCGGAAGAGGTTCCCGAGCATGAGGCAGGCAATCAGCGGCCCGGCGGACGGCACGAGGAACGCGACGAAAATCGTGACCATAATCGGGAAGACAATCTTCTCGACTTTCGACACTTCCCGGAGGGGCTTCATGACGATTTTCCGCTCTTCCTCCGTGGTGAGGGCCTTCATAATCGGGGGCTGGATGACGGGCACGAGGGCCATATAGGAGTACGCCGCGACGGCAATCGGGCCGAGCAGGGCGGGGGCGAGTTTCGCCGTGACGAAAATCGCGGTGGGGCCGTCCGCGCCGCCGATAATGCCGATGGAGGCGGCCTCGTCGCCCGTAAAGCCCATGACCCGGCACCCGGCGTAGGTCATGAAAATGCCCAGTTGCGCCGCCGCGCCCAGAAGGAGGCTTTTCGGGTTGGCAATCAGGGGGCCGAAGTCGGTCATAGCGCCCACGCCCATGAAAATTAAGCACGGGTACACGCCCAGCTTGACGCCCAAGTAAAGCACGTCAAGCAGTCCGGGGGTGATGACTTCCCCAATTGAGACCTTTTCCAGCACGGCGTCGGCGACGCCCATCGACTGCATTTCGGCGAGGAACTGCCCGGTAACGGGCGCGCCGCCGAACAAGTCCCAGTGGATATGTCCGCCCGCGAAAAAGATTTCGTGGTACATGTTCGCGCCGGGGAGGTTCGTCATGAGCATACCGAAGGCGATAGTCACCATCAGCAGGGGCTCGAACTTCTTGCCGATACCCAGGTACAGCAGGAAGCAGGCGACGATGAGCATGACCAGATTCTTCCAGCCGTCCCCCTGCGTCACGAGAAAGAATCCCGTGTCTTGAACGAAGTTGACAAACGCTTCCATCTTACGCCCTCCGGTCGATGACGCACAGCAGCGTCCCGGACTGCACGGTAGCCCCCTTGGAAGTATTCACGGAGAGAATCTTTCCGTCGCACGGGCTGAGGATTTCGTTTTCCATCTTCATGGCCTCGAGAATCATGAGCACCTCGCCGCGCTTGGCCATCGTGCCGGGGTTGATGTTGATAGAGATGATAGTGCCGGGCATGGGGGCGGTGACGTTCTCGCCGCCGGAGGCGCTGTCGACGGGGGCGGCGGGCGCGGCGGAAACCGGGGCCGACGCCGTAGGCATCGCGCCCGTCATTTCCTCCAGCTCGACTTCGTAGGCGGTGCCGTTGACGTTCACTCTGTACTTTTTCATAACTTGCTCCTTCTTTTCTGCTACGGTGGGTTACAGCCTTCTCATGGAGAGGATACGGATACCGGTTACGTCGGTATCGAGTTCCTCGGCAATGGCGGCGGAGATAGCGGCGACCATTTCCGGGAGGTTGGGCTCGGTAATGGGGGCCTTGGGCATGACGACGGGCGGGGCGGGGGCCGGGGCGGGCGCGGCGGTACGGGAGAGTACGCGCCCCATGCACATGGTCAGCACAATCAGGCACACGAGGCCGAAAAAGACTGTGCCGAGGCCCATCAGAATGACAAAAATTGCCGGGTAATCCATACGGACGCCTCCTGATTCCGAATTTTCTTCATTTTGCATTATAGCAGGGTTCTTGTCAAATTACAAGGCGGAATCGGAAAAATTCTACATATTTTTTCGCGCCGTTTGGGCCGAAAAATTGTAGGGACAGCCAACATATTTGTGCTAGGGGGGATTTCCCCGCCGTCAGCGCGTGACGCCCCCTCCGCCGCTTCGCGACGCCTTCACCGTCAGCGTGTCGCCCCCTCCGCCGCTTCGCGACACCTCCCCGCACAGCGGGGGAGGCAGAGAGCCGTAAGGCGACAGAGGGGGCGGAGGATGTGGTTCGTCAGACCATCTTTTCGGGGCGGACAAGTTCGTCAAATTCCGATTCGGAGAGCAGGCCCAGCGAGACCGCCGCCTCTTTCAAGGTACAGTGATTCGTGAGGGCGAATTTGGCGCACCCGGCGGCGCGCTCGTAGCCGATTCGCGGCGTCAGACAGGTCACGAGCATTAGGGAACGGTACAGATTTTCGGTCATGCGTCCGGCGTCGGGCACGATTCCTGACACGCAATTCACCCGGAAGCTGTCGCACACGTCGGCGAGCAGGCGCGCCGACTGCTGGAAATTGTAGGCCGACACGGGAAGAAATACATTCAACTGGAAATTCCCCTGACTGGCCGCGAAACCAATCGCGGCGTCGTTGCCCATGACCTGTACGGCGACCATCGTCACGGCCTCGCACTGCGTCGGGTTGACCTTCCCCGGCATGATGGAACTGCCCGGTTCGTTTTCCGGAATCCGGAGTTCCCCCATACCACAGCGCGGGCCGCTTGCCTCAAAGCGGATGTCGTTGGCGATTTTCATCAGGTTCGCGGCGAGGGCCTTCAAGGCCCCGTGTGCGAAAACCAGCGCGTCCTTACTCGTCAGCGCGTGGAATTTGTTGGCGTCGGGGCGGAAGTCAAGGCCCGTCATGTCCCGGAGATAACTGCACGCCGATTCGTCGTAGCCCTTGGGGGCATTCAGTCCGGTGCCGACCGCCGTGCCGCCGATGGCGAGGCGTTGCAATTCCGGGAGCGCGGCGCGCAACATCCGGCACGGGGCCTCGACGAGTTCGCGCCAGCCGGAAACTTCCTGCGCGAATTTCAAGGGCGTGGCGTCCTGTAAGTGCGTCCGCCCGATTCGTATCAAGTCGGGGTAGGCGGCCTCCAAGCGGGCGAAGGCCGCCGCGAGGCGTTGCGCCGCCGGGAGTACGTCGCGGCTGACGGAGAGCGCCGCCGCAATGTGTAACGCCGAGGGGTACGTGTCGTTGCTCGACTGCGACGCGTTCACATGGTCGTTAGGGTGTAACGCTACGCCGCGCTCCGCGCAAAGGTGCGAAATCACCTCGTTGACGTTCATATTCGTCTGTGTGCCGCTCCCGGTCTGCCAGACGACCAGCGGGAACTCGTCGTCCCACTGTCCGGCGCGGATTTCCTGACAGGCGCGGGCAATGGCGTCGGCCTGTGCGGGCGTCAGAATCCCCGCCTGCGCGTTGGCGCGGGCACACGCTTCTTTCAGGTACGCGAACGCGGTCAGGATGTCGCGGGGCTGACGCTCCCAGCCGATTCGGAAATGCTCTAAACTTCTCTGCGTCTGCGCGCCCCAGCGGCGCTCCGCCGGGACGGCGATTTCCCCCATAGTGTCGTGTTCGATTCGGGTTTCGTTCATCGTAAGTCTCCTTGCTTTCGTCGGTGCCCTGTGCTATAGTGTCCTTTGAGATGGTCACGGTGTTTCTGGCGCTTTCCGGCGACGGATTCACGCTTTTCGCCGTGCCCGTCTCTTTCCTTTTTAGCGTCAGGCCCGGGGCCGATTCTACCACCCGCCGCCCCCCGATACAAGCGAAAATTTTGTTGCAAACGGGCGGGGGCGCGTGGTATAATCTCTCGTTGTTTCGACCTTCGGAAAATCGTCAATCGAGGAGGGACTGTTTTGAATCAGGCGTTTCAGAAAGGGGAGCTTTTCTCCCGTCTGTGTACGTTCGCGTTAGACAGGCGGCGGGCCTGCTCTTTGATAGCCATTGCACTGGCTGTTTTGTGCTGTATCTCCAGCGAATGGACAGTCGTCGGGGAGAATCCCGACGCGGTTCTGCCGGAGAGTACGCGCGGGCTGGCGGTCATGGAAGCGGAGTTCTCCGACCCGGTCACGGGCCGCATTCTGCTGGACAACATCGCCGCGCCGGAGGCGCGCGAACTCGCCGAGCGGCTTTCGCTGGCGGCGGGGGTGCAGTCGGTCGACTTCGACGAGGTGTCGGGCTACCGGACCGGGCGCGCGCTCCTGACCGTGACGTTCCGCGACGGCGACACCCGCGACGCCCTGTCGCAGTTGCGCGCCATGCTCAACGGCTACGACTTCTCGATAGTCGACGCCGCGGGCGTGAGCATTCGCGGGGAAATCTGGCTGGCGGTGGCGGCGGTGTGTACGGCGGTATTGGTTGCGCTGGCGCTGTTCGTGAAAGTCCCGGCGCTGACCGGGGCGTGCGTACTGTTGCTGACGTTCGGGGAGGCGTTCCTGCTCAACAGCGGGACGTGGTTCCTGTCCGGCGAGCTCTCCGCCGCGACGCTCTGGGTGTCCGGGCTCGTACAGTTTGCCCTCTGCGCGGCGTGCGTACTGCCGCTCTTCCGGCGCTGTACGGCGGCCCGCGCGCGCATGGGTACCCGCGAGGCCGTACTGCTTGCCTGGGGCCGTACCGCCCCGGAAATCTTCGGCGCGTCCGTGACGCTCCTGTTCGTGTGCGCGGCAATGTGCCTCTTGCACCTGCGAATCGGCGCCGACCCCGGCCTCGTACTCGTCAAGGCCGTCGCCCTGACACTGCTCACCGTCTGCGTACTCACCCCCGGGCTGTTGCTCGACCTCTGCGAACCCCTCGACAACACGCCCCCCCGCGAGAAAGTCGCCTCCGGACTGGCCGATTTCGCCATTCAGACGCGCGTCGTCATGCCGCTGTTGTTCGTGGCGATACTCCTTTCCGCGAACGTCTGCGCGGGCTACTTCCCCCGCACGTACAGCGCCGACGCGCTCCCGATTTGGTTCCCGTGGGGCAGTCAGCGCGCCGAGGCCGAAATCCGTACCCTCTTCGGCGAGGACAATACCCTTTCCGTACTCATTCCCGCGAGCGACTTCAGCCGCGAGAGCGACCTTTTAGAAGAACTCTCCCGCATGGAGGAAGTCAAGACGGCGCGGGGGCTTGCGAATATGGAGGCCATGAACGGCTACATGCTGGGCGAACGCCTCACGCCGCGACAGTTCGCCGAGCTGATGAATCTGGACATGGACACCTCCCGGCAGCTCTATTCGGCCTATATCGAACAGGCGGGCGTGTCGCGGCACCTCGCCGCCGGACTGGACAACGCCTCAATTCCGCTGGCGGAAATGTTGCTCTTTGCCTGCGACTGCGCCCAAGAGGGCTACGTCACCCTCGACTGGGGACAGGGCAATCAGCTTGAACTTCTCCGCAAGCGTACCGAAAACGCGCTCCGGCAGATGGGCGGCACGGAATACCACCGCTTAATGCTCAACCTCTCGATTCCCAAGGGCGGCGCGCGGACGCTCGCCTTCCTGTACACGCTCCGGAGTACGGTCAACCGCTACTACCCCGAGGGCGCGCTGTACGCCGGCGACGCCGTGCGCGATACCGAGTTGTCCGTCGCCTTCCATCATGACAGAATCGTATTCTTCGCGCTCGCGCTGGCCGTCGCGCTCGTAGTGCTGTATATGGTCACGGGCTCCACGGGCGTGTCGCTCGTCTCCGCCCTCGTGATTCAGGGCGGTATCTGGACGACCTATTCTCTGTTCCTACTCTCCGGACAGGGCCTCTACTTCCTCGCCGACTTCCTGCTCAGCGCCGTGCAAATGGGAATCGGCCTGATGTTTGCCGTGCTCCTGTCCCGGGCGTGGCTTGAACGCAAGCAGTCCGCCGATTCGCGCGCCGCGCTGGCGGAGGCCCTCCGGGAGACCTCGCCCACGCTCATACACTGCGGCGTAGTCGTGGCACTGGCGGCGGTCGCGGCGGGGGCGGCGTCCATGAACCGCGTCGCGGCCTCCCTGACGCTCTACACCGGCGCGGGCGTCCTGCTGTCCATGCTCCTGACGCTCTGGGTCTTGCCGCAAACGTTGCTCTTACTGCCCGGAAACCGTGTCAAACAGGCCGAACCCATAGGGGAAAGCGCGGAAACGGAGGTGTCCGACAATGAGGAAAACTAAATTCCGCTCCGTGACGGCGGTACTGCTGTCGCTGGTGCTGTCCTTCTGGACGATTGCGGACAGTCTGCCCCGCGCCTGCGCGCTGGAGACCGACCCCGAAACCGGCGCGTACCTGATTTCCTCGCTCACCGACTTGCGGGAGTTCGCGCGGGCCTGTACGGTCAACACCTGGTCGCAAGGAAAACTTATCCGCCTGACGCGCAACCTCGATTTGACGGGACGCAGTTTCCTTCCGATTCCCACATTCAGCGGGGAATTTTCCGGGGAGGGCTTCACGATTTCGGGCCTCAACCTCACGGCGACGGGCTCCAATATGGGCGTGTTCCGCTACGTGCAGGAGGGCGCGATTATCCGCTCCCTGAACGTCTCCGGCACCGTACAGCCCGGCGGCGACGCCGAACAGGTCGGCGGAATCGTGGGTATCAACGCCGGAAGCGTCCTCGACTGCGTATTCACGGGAAGCGTCGTAGGCCGCTACAACGTCGGCGGAATCGTCGGGGAGAACATGGAGACCGGGGAAGTATCCGGCTGTACGATGAACGGCACCGTACAGGGCCGCCGCCGCACGGGCGGAATCGTGGGCCGTAACCGCGGACTGCTCCTCAAATGCTGGAACGAATCCGCCGTCAACACCTCCGCCCCCGGCGAATCCGTACAGGTTTCGGAGGCCTTCTTCGATACGGGCGGAATCGCGGGCACGTCCACGGGCGTCTTGCAGAGCTGTACCAACGTCGGCACGGTCGGCGTGCCGCATACCGGCTACAATACGGGCGGAATCGTCGGGCGGCAGTCGGGCTATTTGGCCGCCGCCGAGAATCGCGGCGACGTGCGCGGACGGAAGGATATCGGCGGTATCGCCGGGCAGGCCGAGCCCGATATTACGCTGTTGGCCGACCCCACCGTACTTTCCGAGCTGCGCAGTCAGTTGAACACCCTCACGGAATTGATTGACAGCGCCCTGACGGGCAACGAGGCCAACGTGTCCGGACTGTCGCGGCAGTTCCAACAGCTTCAGCGGAATACGAACACGGCGCGCGACCTGGCACAGCGTCTTGTAAGCCAGTCGTCACGCAGTCGGGAGACGACCGTCACGAATATTCGCTCCATCGCCTCGTCGGTGGCGGGCGCGCTGGACAGAATCACGATGTCCCTTACGACCTTCTCCGGGGCGCTTACCCTCGCCGTGACGGCGGAAGAACAGCTTAACGCGTCCATCAGCGCCCTGGAGAATACGCGCATTCTCGAAGAGGCGACCATCGACGCCCTGCGGAGTAACAACGAATCCCTGCGCGGCGCGACGGAGGGCTTGTCGAATACGCTCTCCACCTTGCAAATCGGCATGGAGGAGCTCGAAAGCGCCGTACTCGTACAGGATACCGCCGCGCAGAAAGAGGCCCTCTGGAAACTCGCCGACGCCGTCGGCGGAGTAGCCGAGGCCGAGACACAGCGCCGGAACGCGCTGGAATCTATCGGCAGTTCCCTGAACCGGGGCTTCCCGCTCAATACCAACGACGTACAGTCGGCGATTGGCCGTGTCAACTCCTCTTTGCGCGACCAGATTTCCGCGCTCCGCAGTATTGTGGACAGCATTTCCTCTCTGGCGCAACGTTCTTCCCTCAACTGGGACAGACTGGAACAGGGCCTCCGCAATCTGCGACAGCCGACAAACTCCTATTTAAGCGCGGTGTCGAAGATGTCGGGCGCGGCGACGGATTTGGCGGCGTCACTCCGGAATCTGGAAGACCCGTCGGGGCAGTTACTCGCGCCCATGTCGCAAATGGCCGCCGCCGCCGATACGTTAAGCGGAATCGGGGTGGAATTGGAGACCGGGGCAACCGAACTGTACCGTTCTGTCTCCGACTTGCAGGAGACGGGGCCCGTCAGCGTCACCGTGACGAGTAACACGGAGGAGTTGCGCAGTACGGGTAACTCCCTTTACAGCGCGCTGGGCACCCTGACGAATACGGCGGACGCGCTGACCGTAGCCGTCAACCGTATGGAGAACTCCGTGTCGGCGAATTTGCAGGGAATCAGCCAGCAGTTGACGGCGGTCTCGGAATCCATGCTCCGGACGCTGGAAAATATCAATACCGGTTCCGTAGGCGCGAACACCGTCATTACGGACTTGTCCGACCACGACGTGTCGGGTACGCGCCTGGGCAAGCTGTCGGAGAGCGTCAATATCGGCGCGCTGGAGGCCGACCGCAACGCCGGGGGCATTGCGGGCATGGTCGGCATTGAGTACGACATCGACCCCGAGGACGACATCACCGGGCCGCAGACGTTCGGAAGTACGCTCGAAACCCGCGCGGTCATTCAGGCCTGCCGCAACGAGGGCACCGTCACGACCCGTAAAGACTACGTCGGCGGAATCGTGGGGCGTATGAACCTGGGCACGCTCGTCGCGTGCGAGAACTACGGCACGGTCAAGAGTACGGCGGGCGGCTACGCCGGGGGCCTCGCGGGGCGTTCGGGCGGAATCGTCCGGGAGAGCTGGAGCCGCTGTACGGTGTCCGGGGAACGCTTCGTGGGCGGTATCGCCGGGGAGGCCGACGTACTCCGCAACTGCCGCGCAATCCCGACGTTCGCCACCGTCCCGGACGGGCTACAGTCTATCGGTTCCATCGCCGGGAGCGCCGACACCGCCGAGGGCAAAATACAGGGGAATCTCTTCCTTGACACGGGCGTCGGCGGAATCGACGGTATCAGCTATATCGGAATCGCGGAGCCGGCGTCGTGGGAAACGCTTCTGATTGAGGGTGCCCCGCCGGAGGAGTTCACGGAATGCGCGGTCGTGTTCGTCATTGACGGCGTGGAAGTCGAGCGGATACCGTTCAACTACGAGGACGATTTGAGCGGAATCACGCTCCCGGAAATCCCCGAGAAAGGCGGCCTGCACGGCTACTGGCCCTCGTTCGACACCGCGGGATTACACCCCGATATCCGGC
>CAMHBH010000081.1 GCA_946183175.1 uncultured Oscillibacter sp. | reverse complement strand
CGGGCCCCTGTTCACCCGCCGGGCCTTGGGGGCCTTCCGGGCCCTGCTCACCCGCCGGGCCTTGGGGGCCTACGGGCCCCTGTTCACCCGCTGGGCCTTGCGGGCCTTCCGGGCCCTGTTCCCCTGCGGGGCCTTGCGGGCCTACGGGCCCCTGTTCACCCGCCGGGCCTTGGGGGCCTTCCGGGCCCTGCTCACCCGCCGGGCCTTGGGGGCCTACGGGCCCCTGTTCACCCGCTGGGCCTTGCGGGCCTTCCGGGCCCTGTTCCCCTGCGGGGCCTTGCGGGCCTACGGGCCCCTGTTCACCCGCCGGGCCTTGCGGGCCCTGTTCCCCTACAGGGCCCTGTGGGCCCATGGGGCCTACCGGGCCTATAGGCCCTTCGGGGCCCTGGATACCTTCCGGGCCCTGCGGCCCTACGGGGCCTTGCGGGCCCTGCGGGCCTCTCGGGCCCGGAGGCCCTGGTAAACAACAACACCTGTCCGCGTATCGGTCATCGCAGACGTTACTGCCGCGGTAACGGCGGAAATCCTCACCGCCGTAATTCGACGGATTCATACTATTCCTCCCAAGGGATATTTTGGGACGCGTCAACGTGTCCCACTCCATTCTATGTCCGCCCGCCGGGGTTGACACAAGCGAAAATCCGCTTGACATTCCCGCCTCGACTGTGTACAATAAGGGCCGCAACGCTGAGAAGGGAAGCAGTATCCGTGACGTGTGCGGCGCAGAGAGGGCGTGGTCGGTGTAAACGCCTACGGCACAGCGGGGAAGTCGTCCCGGAGCGTCCGGACTGAACGGAGTAAGTCCGGCGGCCTCCCCCGTTACCGGGTACAGAGTGCGCGTACAAGTACGCGAAATCAGGTGGTACCACGGAATTTTTCCGCCCTGACCGTAAGGCCGGGGCGGTTTTTTGTCGGAAAGAGAGGTGTCCGTATGGAAGAACTTCAGATTCATTCCCACTACGACCACAAGGCCCTGAAAACGATGTCGCGGGTACTCCGCAAAACGGTGCGCCGCAAGTGGAATATCGCCTTCCGTATTTTCGGCTGGGCGGTCGTGGCGCTGGAAGTGTTGGCAGAGGCGGCGCTTGTCATGATTGACGCCTTTTCGCCGGACTTCGTCAATGTCCTGACGATTCTGGCGGGCGTGTTTATGCTCGTCGTCCTGCTGTTCGAGGACGACTTGAACGGCTGGATTGCGAAATTAAGCCTCATGCCGGGCACCCGCGACGCCGACACGCGTTTCGGGCCTGACGAGTACGTCGTCACCACGCAGGCCGCCGAGACCCGTATGCACTACGGGAACATCAGCGTTTTCGGCGAGACGACAGACAGCTTTGTGTTTATCATCGGCAAACGGCACGCACAGCAATTCCCCAAGGACGGGCTGTCCGGGGGGACGCCGGAGCAGTTCCGCGACTTCATCGCGGAGAAAACCGGGCTGTCCGTGCGGTATGTGAAATAAACTGGAAAAGGAGTGTGCAGTATGCCGGGAAAAGAATTGCCCAAGACCTACGACCCCCAGCAAACCGAGCGCCGCGTTTACGAGATGTGGGAGGCGGCGGACTGCTTCCGGGGAGACCCCGACCCGTCGAAAGAGCCTTTTTGTATCGTCATGCCCCCGCCGAACGTGACCGGACAACTCCACATGGGCCACGCCCTCGACGCCGCCTTACAGGATATCTTAATCCGCTTCCGGCGCATGCAGGGCTACGCGACGCTGTGGCTGCCGGGCGTCGACCACGCCGGGATTGCCACGCAGATTAAGGTTGAGGAGGATTTGCGCGTCAAGGAGGGGAAAACCCGCTACGATTTGGGCCGGGAGAAGTTCCTGCAACGCGTCTGGAAGTGGAAGGAGGCCTACGGCGGGCGCATCGTCGAACAGCAGAAAAAATTAGGCGTGTCGTGCGACTGGAACCGTTCGCGCTTCACGATGGACGCCGGACTTTCGCGGGCCGTCCGGGAGGCCTTCTGCAATCTCTACGACCGCGGCCTGATTTACAAGGGGAGCCGCATTATCAACTGGTGCCCGCACTGTATCACGGCCCTGTCGGACGCCGAAGTGGAGTACGTCGACAAGCCCGGACACCTCTGGCATATCCGCTACCCCCTCGCCGACGGTTCCGGCGATTTGGTCGTCGCCACGACGCGCCCCGAAACCATGATGGGCGACACGGGCGTCGCGGTCAACCCGGAGGACGAACGCTTTAAGCACCTCGTCGGGAAAACGTGCATTCTGCCCATTATGAACCGCGAGATTCCGATTGTCGCCGACGATTACGTAGAGCTCGGATTCGGCACGGGCGCGGTCAAGATGACGCCCGCCCACGACCCCAACGACTTTGAAGTCGGCCTGCGGCACAATCTCGAAATCGTGCGCTGTATCGGAGACGACGGCAAAATCAACGAGAACGGCGGCCCCTACAACGGCATGAACCGTTACGAGTGCCGGAAGCAAATCGTCAAGGACTTGGAGGAGCAAGGCTACCTCGTCAAGACGGAGCCGTACAACCACAACGTGGGCACCTGTTACCGTTGCCACAACGACGTGGAGCCGCTGATTTCCGCGCAGTGGTTCGTAAAAATGAAGCCGCTCGCCGAGGAGGCCTTACGGGTAGTGCGGGACGGCGAAGTGAAGTTCGTGCCCGACCGCTTTTCCAAAATCTACACGAACTGGATGGAGAACGTACACGACTGGTGTATATCCCGCCAATTGTGGTGGGGACACCAGATTCCGGCCTGGTACTGCGCCGACTGCGGGCACATCAACGTCAGCCGTACAGACCCCGACAAGTGCGAAAAGTGCGGGAGCGCGAACCTGACCCGCGAGGAAGACGTGCTCGACACCTGGTTCTCGTCGGCGCTGTGGCCTTTCAGCACGTTAGGCTGGCCCGACAAGACCCCGGAACTGGATTACTTCTACCCGACCAGCGTACTGGTCACGGGCTACGATATCATTTTCTTCTGGGTGTCGCGGATGATTTTCTCGGGCTGTGAGCACATGAAGAAAGTGCCGTTCCGGACGGTACTCATTCACGGGCTAGTCCGCGACGACAAGGGCCGCAAGATGTCGAAGTCGCTCGGCAACGGTATCGACCCGCTGGAAATGGCGGAGCAGTACGGCGCCGACGCTTTACGCTTCAATCTGATTACGGGCAACAGTCCGGGCAACGACTGCCGCTTCTATACGGAAAAGTGCGAGGCCATGCGGAATTTCGCGAACAAGGTCTGGAACGCGAGCCGCTTTGTGCTGATGAATCTGAAAATTGAACGCTGTGAGCTTCCGGAGGCGTCCGCGCTGGAGCGCGAGGACAAGTGGGTACTCAGCAAGTTAAACCACCTCGTGCGGGAGGTCACGGAGAATCTCGAGAGCTACGAAATCGGCGTGGCGTCGGCGAAGGTGTACGACTTCCTCTGGGACACCTACTGCGACTGGTATATTGAATTGACGAAAACGCGCCTGAACGGCGACGACCCCGCCGCCGCGCAGACCGCGCAGAATGTCCTCTGCTACGTCCTGACGCAGCTCCTGAAACTGCTCCACCCGTTCATGCCGTTCTTAACAGAAGAAATCTATCAGGCCTTGCCCCATGACGCCCCGTTTATTATGACAAGCACATGGCCGGAGTACACAGACGCGCTCGACTTCCCGCGCGAGGAGGCCGATATGGAAACCGTCATGGACACCATCCGGGCCGTTCGGACGCGCCGTTCGGAGATGAATGTGCCGCCGTCGCGGAAGGCCGAACTCCTGCTCGTCACGGCGAACCCGGAGCCGTACCGGACGGGCCTGCACTTCCTGCAACGCCTGGCGTGGGCGAAGGAAGTCAGATTCGCGCCCGCCGCGCCCGCCGACCTTTCCGGGCTGGTGTCGGTCGTCACGCACGGCGCGACCGCGTACATGCCCCTGCGCGAACTGGTCGATTTGCAGGCCGAGCGCGACAGAATCGCCAAGGAACTCGAAAAGGCCAAAAACGGACTGCGTATCACGGAAGGCAAACTGTCGAACGAGAAATTTGTCTCGAAGGCCCCGGAAAACGTCGTCAAGGCGGAGCGCGAGAAAGTCGAAAAGTACCGCGAACTGATTGCCAAGCTCGAAGAATCCGCCCGGCAGATGTCGTAATACCCCGCGCTACTCTCCCCGCGACGCGGGGAGGGCGCGTCATGCTGGCAATTTCGCGGCGCGTGTGGTATACTGACGCGAACTCATTTAGGAGGACAGAACGCATGGTAAAACTGTATGACAGCGGCGTGTGGCTGGTCGACGGGACGGAACTCATACCGGACGCCGACGCCGCGCGGAATCCGGCCCTGAACGGAAAGAGCAAGGCCGACGCCCGCAAGGGTACTATCGCCTACTCTATCCTGAAGGCCCACAACACGTCCGGCGACATGGAAAGCCTGAAGCTGAAATTCGACGCGATGGCCTCCCACGACATTACCTTTGTCGGAATCGTGCAGACCGCGAAGGCGTCGGGGATGGAGAAGTTCCCGCTGCCGTACGTCCTGACGAACTGCCACAACTCCCTGTGCGCCGTCGGCGGCACGATTAACGAGGACGACCATATGTTCGGGCTGTCGGCGGCGAAGAAGTACGGCGGAATCTACGTCCCGCCCCATATCGCCGTGATTCACCAGTACATGAGGGAAATGCACGCTGGGTGCGGGAAAATGATTCTGGGTTCCGACTCCCACACCCGTTACGGCGCGCTGGGTACAATGGCAATCGGCGAGGGCGGCGGCGAACTCGTCAAGCAATTATTAGAGGATACCTACGATGTCAAGTACCCGGGCGTGGTGGCGGTGTACCTGACGGGCAAACCCGCGCCGTATGTAGGGCCGCAGGACGTGGCGCTCGCGATTATCGGGGCCGTCTTCAAAAACGGCTACGTGAAAAACAAGGTCATGGAATTCGTGGGGCCGGGCGTGGCGTCGATGTCGACCGACTACCGCAACGGCGTGGACGTGATGACCACGGAAACGACGTGCCTTTCGTCCATCTGGCGCACCGACGCCGACACGAAAGCCTATCTGACGGCGCACGGGCGCGGCGGCGAGTACAGGGAACTCAACCCCGCCGACGTGACTTATTATGACGGCTGTGTGTACGTGGACTTGTCCAGTATCAAGCCCATGATTGCGTTGCCGTTCCACCCGTCGAACGTGTACGAAATCGACACGCTCAACGCGAATCTGCCGGACATTCTGCACGAAGTCGAGACGGCGGCGGAGAAAGTCAGCGGCGGACGCGCGCCGTATACGCTGACCGACAAAATCCGCGACGGAAAGTTACACGTCCAGCAGGGCGTTATCGCCGGGTGCGCGGGCGGCAACTATACGAACGTCGTAGAGGCCGCGAACTGTCTGCGCGGGCGGAGTTGCGGCAACGGCGAGTTTTCGCTGTCGGTGTACCCGTCCTCACAGCCCGTCTTTATCGACCTGACGCGCAAGGGCTACGTGGCCGAGCTCATGGAATCGGGCGCGATAGTCCGTACCGCGTTCTGCGGGCCGTGTTTCGGCGCGGGCGACACCCCCGCCAATAACGGCCTGTCCGTGCGCCACACGACGCGCAATTTCCCGAACCGCGAAGGCTCCAAGCCCGGCAACGCGCAAATGTCCGCCGTGGCGCTCATGGACGCCCGCTCCGTCGCCGCGACCGCCGCCAACGGCGGCGTACTGACCAGCGCGGAGGCGTTCGACTGCTGGGGCGACGTGCCGGAATACAAGTTCGACCCGACGGTGTACGGGCGGCGCGTGTATCAGGGGTTCGGCAAGGCCACGGGCGGCGAGTTGGTGTACGGCCCCAATATCAAGGACTGGCCCGCCATGAGCGCCCTTACTGAAAATATTCTCCTGAAAGTCTGCTCGAAGATTATGGACCCCGTAACGACTACGGATGAACTGATTCCGTCGGGCGAAACGTCGTCTTTCCGGTCGAATCCGCTGGGACTGGCGGAATTCACACTGTCGCGGCGCGACCCCGAATACGTCGGGCGCTCCAAGGCGGTGGACGTACTCGAAAAGGCGCGCGTGTCCGGAAGGGACGTAACCGCCGAGGAACCCGCCCTGACTGGTATCTTTGCGGCAATCCGGGCGATTCCCGGACAGGAAAGCGTATCCGCCGCCGAGACGGAAATCGGCTCCGTGATTTACGCGGTCAAACCCGGCGACGGTTCCGCGCGCGAACAGGCGGCGTCGTGTCAGCGTGTCATCGGCGGACTTGCCAACATTACGAAGGAGTACGCGACGAAGCGCTACCGTTCCAACGTGATGAATTGGGGAATGATTCCCTTCCAGATGAAGGCCGAACCGGCGTTCGGCGTGGGCGACTGGATTTATATTCCGGGAATCCGGAGCGCGCTGGACGGCGATTTGTCGCGGATTCCGGCCTATGTCGTCCGGGACGGCAAAGCAGAGGAAATCGAGCTGTACGTGGACAGCATGACCGCCGACGAACGGAAGATAGTCAAGGCGGGCTGCCTCATCAACTACAACCGCGACCGCAGACTGTCGCGCTGATACCGCAAAGCCCGCTTTTCAGCCTCCCCCGTTACGCGGGGGAGGCGTATTCCGCGCCCGAAACGGTTCTTGACATTTCGGACAAAATGCGTTATGATAAACTGTCAGTTTGTCATAAAAAACAACAGGTTTCTATTCCGAACCGCGTTCTCAAGATAAAGGAAGTGCTTGCATGCTGGACTTCAAAACCGGATTCTATGAAAAATTGTTCAAGTCTCTGGATAACAACGCCGTGATTATGCGCGTAGAGGACGACGGGCGTTATTATCCGGTTTGGTGCTCCCGCGAGTTCACGGAGATGATGGAGGGCACCGAAGAGGAGTTCATCAGGCTGGAGAGCGGCGGCAGTATGGAAACCATTTTCCCGGACGACCGGGACGAAATCGCCTATCTGTTCCGGAACCACGTCGCTCGCGACGGCTCCAACAGCGTCACCGTCCGCAAGTACACGCTCAAGGGCAACCTGCTCTGGGTGTGCATTCACTACGCGTTCATGCGCGAGGACGGCGTACAGTACGCCTACTGCACCTACTTCAACGTCACGGACTTAAAAGAAAGCGAGCGCCAGACGCAGGCCATGTACGAGGGCCTCAACCGCGAACTGCATACATTAGCCAATGAGAGCCTCTGCGTCGTGCGTTGCAATCTGACGGAGGGCGTCGTGGAGGAAATCCGGGGGAAAGACCTGTACGAGGGCGACCGGGCGGGAATGCCGGTTCACGAGATGTTCCGGACGCGTCTGGAGCATATGCCGCTGGACGAAGACCGCGAAAACGTCCGGAGAGCGTTCACCATGGACAATCTCCGGGAGCAGTATTATAAAGGGGAAGGCCCGGTTTCGGTGGTGGTCTTTTCCAACCGCCGCTCGGGGAGGCAGTGTTTCGTACGCTGTTCGGTGTCCGTGCGCAAGGACCCCGTGACAAGCGACTGGATTGCCCTCGGCGTGGAGTCGGAGTACAACACCCAGAAGGTCACGGAGACCCTCAACGGGAAGATTCTCGCCCAGCAGTACGACATGGTCTGCTACCTCGTCGGCGACAGCTACGGCATCGCAATCGGCGACATCGCCAACGCCGGGAAGGGGAGCATTTTCCCGAAGAGGCGCAACGGCAGTTACGCGCGCTACCTCCGCGAACAGGTTCTCCCGTCGGCCTCCGAACACGTCCACGACCGCGACGAACTCATGAACGCCCTCTCCCTGGACACCATCGCCGCCAAACTCGCCGAACGGGAACCCTATACCGTCGACGTGACCTGTGACATCGACGACGAAATCTACAACAAGCGCTTCATGTTCTTCATGGTAGACCCCCAGACGCGCTTCTATATCCTCCTGAAATCCGACATCACGGAACTGCTCCGCGAACAGCGCGAACAAAACAACCTCATGGCACAGGCCCTGGAAGAGGCCCGACAGGCCAATGTCGCGAAGACGGCGTTTCTGTCCAGCATGAGCCACGAAATCCGCACGCCCATGAACGCCATTATCGGCCTGGACAGTATCGCGCTGAAAGACCCCGACCTCCCCGCCCACACCCGCGAACAGCTCGAGAAAATCGGCGGGAGCGCGCGCCACCTCTTGGGCCTCATCAACGACATCCTCGACATGAGCCGTATCGAATCGGGGCGGATGGTGCTCAAAAACGAGGAGTTTTCGTTCAGTTCCATGCTCGAACAAATCAACACCATGATTCACAGCCAGTGCCAGGAACGCGGCCTCCGCTACGACTGCCTCATACATGGCACCGTCGACGAATACTACATCGGCGACGATATGAAGCTCAAACAGGTGCTGATTAACATCCTCGGCAACGCGGTCAAGTTCACGCCCGCGCCGGGTTCGGTATCGCTGAGCGTGGAGCGCACCGCATGTTTCGAAGACCATTCCACCCTGCGTTTCGTCGTGAAAGATACCGGAATCGGCATGGACAAGGCTTTCCTGCCCCGGATTTTCGACGCCTTCAGCCAGGAAAATTCCAGCCGTACCACGAAATACGGCAGTACGGGACTGGGCATGGCCATTACAAAGAACATCGTGGAAATGATGAACGGCAACATTTCCGTACAGTCGGAGAAGGGCGTCGGTTCGGAGTTCACGGTCAACGTCACCCTGAAAAACAGCGACCGTACCGAACAGAACACGGACGATTTCCGCCCGCAGGATATGCGCGTACTCATCATCGACGACGACCCCATCGCGTGCGAACACGCCAAACTGGTACTCGAGGAAGTCGGCGTTACCGCCGATACCTGTATGAGCGGCGCGGAGGCGTTGCAAATGATAGAAGTCCGCCACGCGCGGCGGGAATCCTACGAACTCATCCTCGTGGACATGAAAATGCCCGAGGAGGACGGAATCGAGGTCACGCGCAAGATACGCGAACTCTACAACGGCGAATCTACGATTATCATCCTCACCGCCTACAACTGGGACGACATCATGGCCGACGCCGTAGAGGCCGGAGTCGACAGCTTCATGTCAAAGCCGCTGTTCGGCTCCGAGGTGCTCGCCGAACTCCGGCAGGCCGTCCAGTCGCGGGCGCAGGAACAGACGGAAGAAGTCTCGCGGGCCGACCTCAACAACCGCCGTATTCTGCTCGCGGAGGACATGCCCATCAACGCCGAAATCATGCTGGAACTGCTCGACATGCGCGGCATGACCGCCGACCACGCCGAGAACGGGAAAGCAGCCGTCGAATTTTTCGCGGAGCACCCGGAGCACTACTACGACGCCGTGCTCATGGACGTGCGAATGCCCGTCATGGACGGCTGGGACGCCGCCGCCGCGATTCGCGCCCTTGACCGCCCCGACGCCAAAACGGTACCCATCATCGCCATGACCGCCAACGCCTTCGACGAGGACGTACAGCACTCCTTACAGGCCGGCATGAACGCGCATTTAAGCAAGCCCGTCGACCCCGACCGCCTCTTTGACACGCTGGAAACGCTTATACAGGATGTTTCGTGAGACAGGGAAAGGACGTTGTGGAATGGGAGAGGAAGTAAGCAAGCGCATACTGTCAGAAATGGAGCGAATGCCGGGAGGCTTTTTCATCTACCGGGCCGACGAGAAAGAAGAAATCCTGTACGCCAACGAGATTCTACTGCATATGTTCGG
>CAMHBH010000080.1 GCA_946183175.1 uncultured Oscillibacter sp. | reverse complement strand
TTGGCGTTCCAGGCGCGAAATCTGCACTTGCGACACTTTCAAAATTCGCGCGGTTTGTACCTGCGTCATATTTTTGAAGTAGCGTAAGAGAATCGTCATGCGCTCTTTCTCGGGCAGTTGATTCACGGCCTCCCGCAACGCGATTCGTTCTACCATCCCTTCTTCCGGGGCCTCCGTCCCCAACAGCCGTTCCAGCGGAAACCCGTCAGACAATTCCTGTTGCAGCGACTCCGGAGGACGGACTGCCGTTTCCGTTCTCGCGATTTCCTCTGACGTAAGCCCCGTTACATCCGCTATTTCGGAAAGGGTCGGCTCCCTTCCCAATTCGTGTTGAAGCCGAACCCGGGCGTTGTACACCTCCTGCGCCTTCTCCCGGATTCCGCGCCCTACTTTCAAGGGCCCGTCGTCGCGCAGAAAACGGCGAATTTCCCCCACGATTTTCGGCACCGCGTAAGTAGAAAAACAGGTGCCGTAATCGAAATCAAAGCCCTGAATCGCCTTCAAAAGTCCCAGACAGCCCAATTGGTACAGGTCGTCCCGTTCCGCGCCGCGCCCCTGGTAACGCTGTACCACGCTCCAGACCAGCCCGCTGTTCTCTATTACGATTTGTTCGCACGCTTCCCTGTCGCCCTCCTGAGCCGCGCGCAGTAAGTCGAGTGTGGCGCTCATGCCCGTTCCCGCGACTTCTCGGAGAGGCGCTTCTTCATGACGACAGTCGTCCCGCGCCCCGGCGTGGAGCGTACCGACACGCTGTCCATGAAACTTTCCATAATCGTGAATCCCATTCCGCTGCGCTCCTCTCCCCCGGTGGTAAACATGGGCTGGCGGGCCTGTTCCACGTCCGCGATACCCCGCCCACGGTCCCGCACTGTGATTTCCAGAAGATTTCCCTGCAAGATTCGAATTTTCAACGAAACTGTGCCGATAGTGTCCGGATAAGCATGCAAAATAGCATTGGTTACGCCCTCGCTGACGGCGGTTTTAATGTCCTCCAATTCGCTCAAAGTCGGGTCCATCTGTGCCGCGAAACACGCCACAGTCCCTCTCGCGAAGCCCTCGTTACTGCTCCGGCTTGGAAATTCCAGTTTCACCTCGTTGACAGGTGTTTGTTTCATTATGTACCTCCTGTTGTCCGTTGCCGCCGTGGTCAGGACAGTTTCATTTTTCAGAAATAGACATAAGTCATAAGTCGTATTACGACTATAAGTTGACTTACGTAAAATGTCAATTTCTCATCGTGACCAACCGGTTGATTCCAGCGGCTTCCAGTACCCGCCTTGCCTGTTGGGGCACATTGCACAGAACCATACCGCCATCCAGTGACTGCATGCGCTGTTGGGCGCGCAAAATCAACGCGATTCCGGAACTATCCATAAATGTTACGCCGGAAAAATCCAGGGTCAGCATTCTGGGCAAGGCCGCGTCGACAGCCAGCTCCACGCGGCGCAGAGCGTCGCGGATTCCGTGATGGTCCATTTCCCCGGAGAATACCAATGACAGCGTCCTCTCCCCTGCCCTTTCCTGAATTTCCATGCCACATCTCCTGTCATATTGTCCTGTGTGCCTTCCCGCCGACAGCCGAATCTTTCCAGATTTCGGATACCTCCCGATTATACACCCGCTGTCCCTCGTTTTTTGTCGAGCCGTGCGGCGGCGTAACATTTTTGTACAGGCCTCGCGCACGCAGGACGCCTCCCCCGCATTGCGAGGGAGGCGAAAACGCGTCATATCAGAGAGCAAGGCGAACCGTCGTCAACTGTGCCGGGGGCGGCGTGCCTGTCATTGCAAAACCGCTCATTTCCCCCGGGGCGAAAAGCCGCCCCTACCACGTTTTGGCGATGAAAATAGTCCGTAGGGAAATGATTTCGCGCCCGACGCCACGCCATAAGAGGTACGCTTTGCTTTTGTCAGGCCAGCGCCACGGTACGCTGTTCGGAGACGTTCGGCGTCTCCGGGACGCCTTCCGACGGCGCGCTTTTCCGAAGGCCGAGCGTTTCCTGTAAGCGTTCCCTCCCGACGGCGAGCATAAGTTTAATGCGGTTTTCCTGGTTGACCTGTGTGGCGCTGGGGTCGTAGTCGATGGGCGTAATATTGGCGGCGGGGTAGAGTTCGCGGATTTTGTTAATCATGCCCTTCCCGCAAATGTGGTTGGGCAGGCACCCGAACGGCTGCGCGCAGATGATATTCTCGTACCCGGAGCGGATAAGTTCGACCATCTCCGCCGTGAGGAGCCAGCCTTCCCCCATTTTGTCACCGCGCCCGATGATACCGTCGGCGAGTTTGAGCAGTTCGCGGAAGGGCAGCGGCGCGTGGTAGCCCACGCTCTGCAAGGCGCGAATGATAATCTTCTCAAGGCGTCCGAGATAGGACAACAGCAGTTCCGGGGTGAACTTCTCAATAAAGGAGCCGCCGTAGAGGCGGACAGTCTCCGCCGGGTTGTAGGCGCAGTACTGCACGAAGCCCAACAGCCCCGGCAAATTCACCTCACAGTCCTGGGATTCCAGGAACTTTTCGAGGTCGTTGTTGCCGAGGGGGGAGTATTTGACGTAGATTTCCCCGACGACGCCGACTTTGACTTTGGGCGTACGCCGCACGGGAATGGCCGCGAAGTCCGCCGCGATGTCGGGCATGACGGCCTTCATCTCCCGCTGGGACATCCCCCTCCCCTGCCGGACTTCCTCGCAGAGCTTGTCCAGCCATTGGGACTGTAAAGCGGCGGCGTCGCCGCGGTGTACTTCATAGGGGGCGGTCTGGGCTTTGAGGGCGGTCAGGAGGTCGCCGTAGGATACCGCCATGAGGAGCGTACGCAAAAACGCGATGTCCATGGGCAGACTGCTTTCCTTTTCCAGCCCGGAGAAGTTCAGGCTCAGCACGGGAATATTCGTGTACCCGGCGCGGACGAGCGCCTTTCGCAACAGGAAGATGTAGTTCGAGGCGCGGCACCCGCCGCCGGTCTGCGTGATAATCAGCGCGGTATGGTCGAGGTCGTACTTCCCCGAGGAGAGCGCGTCGAGAAACTGCCCGATAACCAGTAAGGCCGGGTAGCAGGTGTCGTTGTGTACGTACTTCAGCCCGAGTTCCGAGACCTGACTTCTGCAGTTGCCGAGCAATTCGACCTGGTAGCCCCTCTGCTCCATCGCCGCCGCCAGAATCCGGAACTGCACCGGGGCCATGTTCGGAATGAGGATTTTGTGCGTTTTCTTCATGTCCTCCGTGAAAACGGGATACGGGGTCTGCATAGAAGCCTCCTTACTGTCATAGTTTGCCCTGTTCGTCGAGCGCCGCGAACAGACTGCGAAGCCGGATACGCACCGCGCCCGGGTTCGTGATTTCGTCTATCTTCAACTGGGTGTAGAGCTTGCCGTGCTCCTGCAGGATTTCGCGCGTCTCGTCGGTGGTGATGGCGTCGACGCCGCAGCCGAAGGACACCAGTTGCACGAGGTCGCAGTCGCGGTGCTCGCAACAGTAGCGCGCGGCGGCGTACAGGCGCGCGTGATATGTCCACTGGTTGAGTACCGAAGTCCGGAAGGGCTTGACCAGGTGCGACACGGAATCCTCCGTGACGACCGCCGCGCCGAAGCGCGTAATCAGGGTGTCGATGCCGTGGTTGATTTCCGGGTCGACGTGGTACGGACGCCCGGAGAGTACGATAATACGGCGGCCCTCCGCGCGGGCGCGCTCCATGATATTGGCGGCCTCGCGGCGGAGCTGTTTCATGTGGCGGTCGTACTCCGCGTAGGCGGCGGCGGAGGCCTTCCGGACTTCCCGGGAGGTAATGCCGGGGAAGTGGCGGCGGAGAATCGCCGTGATTTTTTTGGTAAAGTCCGCCGGGCGGTGCAGGCCCACGTAGTCGTAAATGAAATCGGTCCGGGAGAGTTCCGGGCAGTTCCCCGCCAGGACTTCCGGGTAGTAGGCCACGACCGGGCAGTTGTAGTGATTCTGCCCGAGGCCCTCGTCGAGATTGTAGGTCATGCAGGGGTAGAAAATGGCGTCGGGCTTACGCTCCGCGAGCCAGGCGATATGCCCGTGTGCGAGTTTGGCGGGGAAACAGGCGGTGTCGCTGGGAATCGTGCCCTGCCCTTTCAGGTACAGCGCGCGGCTGGAAAACGGGCTGTGAAAGACTTTGAAGCCAAGCGTCGTAAAGAAGGCGTACCAGAACGGGTAGAGCTCCCACATATTCAGACAGAGCGGAATGCCGATGGTGCCGCGCTTCCCCTCCGCGGGCTTGTAGGACTGTATCAGCTTCCGCTTGTAGGCGTAGAGGTTGCCGGAATCGTCGGCGGGCCTCCCGGTAATCGGGCGCTCACAGCGGTTTCCGCTGATGTACTTCTCCCCGTTGGCGAAGGTGTTGACCGTCAACTGGCAGTGATTCCCGCAGAGCTGACAGGCCTCGCTTTTCGTCTCCTGACGGAAGGTTTCGAGTTCGTAGAGCGTCAGAAGTCGGCTTTTCTGCCTGGGCGCGGCGTGGGCCTTGCCGTAGAGCGCCGCGCCGAACGCGCCCATCAGTCCGGCGATGTCGGGCCGGATAACGTCCACGCCCATTTCCTGTTCAAAGGCGCGCAGTACGGCCTCGTTGTAGAACGTGCCGCCCTGTACGACGATGTGCCGCCCGAGTTCGTCCGCCGACGCGCAGCGGATAACCTTGTAAAGCGCGTTCTTTACGACGGAAATCGACAATCCGGCGGAAATATTATCGATGGTCGCGCCGTCCTTCTGGGCCTGTTTTACGCTGGAGTTCATGAACACGGTACAGCGGCTCCCGAGGTCTACGGGGCGCTTGGCGAACAGTCCGAGGCGCGCGAACTCGCGCACGTCGTAGCCGAGGGCCTGCGCGAACGTCTGCAGGAAGCTCCCGCACCCCGACGAACAGGCCTCATTTAGAAAAATGTCGCTGATTGCGCCGTCCTCGATTTTGAAGCATTTCATATCCTGTCCGCCGATGTCGATGATGAAATCCACGTCGGGGAGGAAGTGCTTGGCGGCGGTGAAGTGCGCGACGGTCTCCACGACGCCGTAATCGGCGTGGAAGGCGTGCTGTGCGAGTTCCTCGCCGTAGCCGGTCGTGGTCACGGACGCGACAGTGACATGGGGGTGGTTGCGGTAAACGTCCGTGAGCGTCCGGCGGATGAGCGGGACGGGGTTTCCCAGATTCGGGCGGTAGTCCGTGAACAGCAGACGCCCCCCCTCGTCAATCACGGCGACTTTGACCGTAGTCGAGCCGGAGTCGATTCCGATGTGTACGCGTCCGGCGAAGTCGGGGCCGAAGTCGGCGCGGGGTACGGAGGCTTTCGCGTGGCGCGCCCGGAAGGCCTCTAATTCCGCGCCGTCGTTGAAGAGCGGCGGCTGACTGCGATAGGTTTCGAGTGCGCCGCGCGCCTCCAACTGGTCGGCGACTTCCATCAGGTCAAATTCCCGGTCGGCGTAGAGCGCCGCGCCCGTCGCGACAAATAGCAAACTTTGCTCCGGACAGGTTCCGTGTACGTTTAATGTACGGTCGAAGCTCTCCCGGAGGACTTTCGAGAACGTCAGCGGCCCGCCGAGGTACAGGATATTCCCCTGAATCGGGCGGCCCTGCGCGAGCCCGGCGATAGTCTGATTGACGACCGCCTGGTAGATACTCGCGGCGATATCCTCCGCCCGCGCGCCCTGATTGATAAGCGGCTGTACGTCGCTCTTGGCGAACACGCCGCAACGCGACGCGATAGTGTATGTCCGCCCGGCGCGGCTGGCGGCCTCGTCCATCTCGTCGGCGGAGAGCTTCAGGAGCGTGGCCATCTGGTCAATAAAGGCCCCCGTGCCCCCCGCGCAGGAGCCGTTCATGCGGACTTCCGTCCCGTTGGTCAGGAAGAGGATTTTCGCGTCCTCCCCGCCCAGCTCAATGACGACATCGGTGCCGGGGGCAAGCCGATTCGCCGCCACGCGCGTCGCGAAGACCTCCTGCACGAACGGCACCTTCACGCCGTCGGCCATGCCCATGCCCGCCGAGCCCGAAATCGCCAGCAGTCCGCGCCCGCCGATATTCCGGGCGATTCGCCGGAGGAGTTCTTCCGATTTCTCCAGAATGTGGCTGTAATGCCGCTCATACGTGCTGTAAATGACGTGTTCCAGCTCGTCGAGTACCACGCATTTGATGGTTGTGGAGCCCACGTCAAGTCCGATTCTCACATCAGCGCCTCCTTTTTCGTCTCCCCGCGGCTGTACGGGGATACTCCTTTTCATCAGACGCTATCATACACTCTTTTTCCGGATTACGCAATCAAAATTACGAACCAGAATTGTTAAATAAATGTGACAAGAAAAAGACCGCAAGACCCGGCGGCCCTGCGGTCAAATGGAAAAGCCTGTCAGCGTTCCCGCGCGACGGACACCAGCACGAACAGCGCCAGTAAGAACGGGTAGAACAGGAACGGGATGATAGCCACGCTGGAAAGCCCGCTCAGGGACGCCGCAATCAGCAGTTGCGCGCCGTAGGGGATGATGCCCTGCATGACGCAGGAGCAGGTGTCGAGGAGGGAGGCCGTTTTTTCGGGTTCGATACGGTATTCCGCGCTGATTTCCTTTGCAATCGGGGCGGCCATGACGATGGCGACTGTGTTGTTGGCGGTGGAGATGTCCATTAGGGAAGTCAGGAGGGCGATACCGAGCATTCCGCCGCGTTTTCCGGAGAAGCGCTTGCGGATAAAGGCGAGTATCGCGGCGAAGCCGCCGTTTTCGCGGATGAGTGCCCCGATGGACGCGACCAGAATCGTGACTATCATGGTCTCGAACATACCGGTAGTGCCGTCGCCCATGGCGGTAAAGGCGGAAATGTAGGTCAGGGAGCCCGTCAGGGCCCCGGCAATCAGGAACAGCCCGATTCCGACGCCCAGCACGAGGAGCACGTTTAACCCGGCAACGGCGAGGGCTAGCACGACGAAGTAGGGCAGGGCCTGAATGATGTTGTACTCGAAATCGCCGACGGAGACGGCGTTGCCGGTGAGGGCGACGGCGACGAGTACGGCGAGCGTGAGAAGGGCGGCGGGAAGGGCGATACGGATATTAGTACGGAACTTGTCCTTCATTTCGACGCCCTGCGTTTTCGTGGCGGCGATGGTGGTGTCGGAGATAAAGGAGAGGTTGTCGCCGAACATGGACCCGCCGACGACCGTCGCCACGCACAGCGGCAGGGAGAATCCGCCGTTGCGCGACACCTCCGCCGCGATGGGAACAAGTACGGTAATCGTGCCGACGCTGGTGCCCATAGCCATAGAAATCAGGCAGGCAATCAGAAACAGCCCCGGCACGGCGAAACTGCCCGGGATGATGTCCAGCAACAGATTCGCGGTACTGCTTGCGCCGCCGGCCTGTTTGGCGATTCCGCCGAAGGCCCCCGCCATCAGGAAGATGAACAGCATAATCGTAATGTTGTCGTCCCCGATTCCGGTCGCGCAGAGGTGGATTTTCTCGTCAAAGGACAGCTTCCGGTTCTGGGCCAGCGCCACGGCGAGCGCGATAGAGAACGCCACCACGACCGACATGATGTAAAAGCCCATCTGCCCGTCTACGGGCCGGATGTACTCAAACCAGATTCCGCTTCCGAGGTAGAGAACCAGAAAGACCAGTATCGGAAGCAACGCTTTTCCGTTGGGGGTTTTGTCGTTCATACGCTTTCCTCCGTTTGTTTGATTTGCGGACTTCTGCGCGGATATCATAGCACGGCGTAAACAGAATTGCAAGCGCTACAGTTCCCGGAGCTGAGCCTGTACGCGTTCGGCCTCCGCCGCGAGGTTTGGGTACTTCTGGTAGAGCATCCACGCCGATTTCAGCAGGGCCTTCCCGGAGGCCGGGGAGCGCGTGGACTCGAACGCCGCGAGATTCTCGTACAGGAAGGCCAATTCGGGTTCCCAGCGCGCGGGGTCTTCCTGTACGAGTTTGGTATAGGTGTCGAGGGCGACCCGGTACAGCCCGGCGGCCTCCACGACGCGCCCCGACGCCTTGAGCAGTCCGGCCAGATTCCCGCAGGCCGCCGCCACGCACGGCGCGTAGGCCGCCGCGTTGCGCTCCGCGAGTTTGCGGTAGAGGTCAAGCGCGTTGCGGTGGAACCACTCCGCCGCCTCGGGGCGTCCGCGCTCCTCCAGGCAGATTGCCAGATTCTGACACGTCCGCGCCAGCGGGGCTAAATAGTCGCTGTTGCGCCGCGACAGCTCCCTGTAGATGTCCATCGCCTCGCAGTAGTGCTTCTCCGCCTCCTCCATGCGGCCCATGCCCGAGAGTATCCGCGCCAGGTGACAGCCGTTTTCGGCGACCGCGCCCTTGTCGGACAGCCTCCGGTAGCCGTCGAGGGCCTCCCGGCAGAGTTCCTCCGCCTCCCCGGCGCGGCCCGCGTCGGAAAGCAGTAACGAGAGGTGGCCGCACGCCGACGACAGCTCCGGGAGTGCCGCCGCCTGTCCGCGACAGGTGCCGACCGCCTCCCGGTACAACTCCTCGGCGTCCCCCGCCGCCAGCGGCGCGAACGACATCCGTAAATCGCTCTCGCGTGCCCGCGACGCCACCTCCCGCAACAGTCCCCCGCTGATTTCCGTCGACAGCAGGACGCCAAAAAACGGACTTTCCACCCACGCGATTTCCTCGCCCTCCGACATCGGGATATGTTCCGTATTTTCCGGAAGCTCCGGCTCCTCCTCTTCCACGAACGCGAAAAAATCCAGATAGAGCGTCTGCCACAGTCCCAGCCGGTTGACGCTCCTCGTCACCCGCTCCAACGCGTTCCGCGCCGCCAATGGCTCCACACCCGTCGCGAAACGTATCCTCACACACTCCATAGTTTCCTGTCCTCCGCGCGTTTTTGTGTAGTATAGACAATTTGTGCCCGTTTTGTCAAGCGTTTTGCCCCCTCCGGAATCGGAGGGGGCGTGTTGTCTTACCTTAGACGTAAAATGACCAGATGAGAGCTTGCTTCTTCCGTATCGCTCAAGTTGGATTCCAGATACAGGGTACAGGAATCGACAGGCAGACTTCGCACCGTCAGCACGGAGTTTTCCGTGTCGACTGTCAACAGGGCCACGCCGCTGAGTTGCGACAGGTTGCTGTTGTGTCCGAACATGGTAGAGGGCAATTCCTGACCATTCAAAGTCAGCACGACCCGGGCCTCCTTGCACGCGCTACGCACAAACTGTACCATATAGATACCGGGCTGTGCAAGCGTGAACGAACTCACACTCGCGCGTGCGATGTCGGTGCCATAGGCGGGGCCATTCTCAGGAAAGGCGATATCCTCTCCGGGCGTAGCGCCACCGGATACCGTGGAATAAAACTCCGCGAACGAGAGAACAGTACCGGGTTCGCCTTGTGGGCCTTGCGCACCTTGCGGCCCCTGTTCCCCAGCGGGGCCTTGCGGGCCTACGGGCCCCTGTTCCCCCGCCGGGCCTTGTGGGCCTTCCGGGCCTTGTTCCCCCGCCGGGCCTTGCGGGCCTTCCGGCCCCTGTTCTCCCGCCGGGCCTTGCGGGCCTTCCGGACCCTGCTCACCCGCCGGGCCTTGGGGGCCTACGGGCCCCTGTTCACCCGCCGGGCCTTGGGGGCCTTCCGGGCCCTGCTCACCCGCTGGGCCTTGGGGGCCTACGGGCCCCTGTTCCCCCGCCGGGCCTTGGGGGCCTTCCGGGCCTTGTTCCCCCGCCGGGCCTTGCGGGCCTTCCGGACCCTGCTCACCCGCCGGGCCTTGGGGGC
>CAMHBH010000079.1 GCA_946183175.1 uncultured Oscillibacter sp. | reverse complement strand
TCCGTCATGGTCGTGGGCTTCGTCAACTCCGGCATGATGCGCTTTGAACAGGCAATCAGCATCATTCTGGGCGCGATTCTCGGCACGAGCGTCACGGGCTGGGTCATCTGCCTGTCGGACATCAGCGGCGGTAGCGGCTGGGTCTCGCTCCTGTCCACGTCCACCCTCACGGGCCTGATTGCTATCGCCGGAATCATCGTCCGCACCGCCGCCAAACGCGCCACTCACCGGCATGTCGGCGACATCATGATGGGTTTCGCCGTCCTCATGTTCGGCATGAGTACCATGAGCGGGGCCGTCGCCCCCTTGAAGGAAATTCCCGCCTTCGTCGCCCTCCTGACTTCCTTCTCGAATCCGCTGCTGGGCTTCCTCGCGGGCGTACTCTTTACGGCTGTCCTGCAAAGCGCGTCGGCGGCGGTCGGTATCCTGCAAGCCCTCGCCATTACGGGGGCCGTGTCCTTCGCGACGGCCCTGCCACTGATTATGGGTATCGGCGTCGGCGCGGCGCTCCCCGTACTCATGGCCGCCGCCGGGGCTACCGTCGACGCCCGCCGCAGTGCGATGGTGTACCTGCTTATCCAAATCGTCGGCGCGGCGGTACTCGGCACGCTGTTCTACATCGCCAACGCCTTCCTGCGCTTCCCGTTCATGGGCGCGACGCTCACCACGGTGCATATCGCCGCCCTGAATACGCTCTACCGCCTCCTGTGCGTGGTGCTTCTCGCGCCGCAGACAGGCCCGCTCGCGAAACTGACGTGTACGATTGTCAAGGACGAGGCCGGGAGCGGCGACGAGGACGAGGAACCCGGCCCCGTATTCGAGGAGCGCTTCCTGCCGTACCCGCCGCTGGCGCTGGAGCAGTGCCGGACGGCGATAAACAAAATGGCCGACCTGACGGAGCAGAGCGTACTCACCGCAATGGAGACGATGGAGCAGTACAGCCCCGAGAAGGCGAAGCGCGTCGCGAAACTCGAAAAGAGCACCGACCGCTACGAGGACGCGCTGGGCACGTACATTCTGAAGGCCTCCAAGAGAGAACTCAACACCGAACAGAATCAGCAGTTCACGCGCTTCCTGCACTGCATTACCGATTTTGAGCGAATCAGCGACCACGCCCTGAACATCGTGCAGGTCATGGGGCGTATGCGCGAACAGGACAGCGCCTTTACAGGGGCCGCTATGGCGGAGTTGCAGGTTATGCGCGACGCCCTGACGGAGATTCTGTCGGTCACGACGCGCTCTTTCCAGAATGACGACCTGAACCTCGCCAGACGCGTGGAGCCGCTGGAAGAAGTCGTGGACGGCTTGCAGGACGGTATCAAGAACCGCCACGTAGAGCGCATGAAGGCGGGCGTTTGCACCATGACGCAGGGAATCTCGCTGAACGACCTCTTAACCGACCTAGAGCGGATTTCCGACCACTGCTCCAACATCGCCCTGACGACCATCGAGCTCCACCGGAACTCGTTCCGGACGCACGCCGTACAGGCGTCGCACAACGCGCAGAATCAGCGGCTTTTCAAGGAGTACAGCCGCCGCTACGCGCTCCCGGCGGCGTCGAAAGTACAGAGTGCCCCGGCGGAATCCTGAAACGTGAAAAGTCAGCCGGGAAAGGGACTGCTTCCCTCTCCCGGCATTGTTTTCAAATTGTTCATAATTTTTTTGTCGAAACCCCTTGCATTTTGCCGCCGCCTGATGTATACTACGTTCCAGAACACATAAGGCGGCAGCCTACGGAATGTTCCCAGCATTCCGTAAGCCTATTTTGAGTGAAGACGATTCAAATACCGCACTCAACACACCGGATTTTCCGGACCGCAGGGCGTATTATACCCGTTTTCGGTGTTCTTTTGCAAGGTTCATTACCGTACTTTTTCCGATGTCTTCGAGTTCGGGCAACGAAAATTGACGGGGTTCGTGGGTGGACTGCGCGGAGAATGCCGTATGTGGCGCATACGTTCGCGGAATGACGCTTTTGAATATTATCGGGCGCGACGCGTTTGGTAGTTTCTGGCGGTGTTGAGGATTCACTCGACACCGCTTTTGTGTGTTCTGACAGAGCCGCCGGAGGGGGAGTTTTGACGTTGATTCCCCTTTCGGGTTCGGCCTGTCAGACCTGTACAAAGGAACATCAAATCACACGGATTCGCCCTCTCCGTATCAACGGGGAGGGCGGTTTGCTATTCAGTACGGCACAGCTTGCAATCGCCGCCCGTCAGTACAGCGGGTACTTTACGCAGAGTTCGTCCACCGTGGAGAGGATTTCGCCCCGGCTGACATCGAACTCGAAAATTGCCTTGAGAATCAGGTCGCCGACAATCTTCATCTCCTCCTCTTTGAAACCTCTCGTCGTGACGGCGGGCGTACCGAGGCGGACGCCGGAAGTCTCCGACACCGGGCGCGGGTCGTTCGGGATTGCGTTCTTGTTGACCGTGATGTGCACCCGGTCGAGACGGTCTTCGAGTTCGCGCCCGCTCATGTTGAGCTTGCGCAAGTCCAGCAACATCAAATGGTTGTCCGTGCCGCCGCTGACAAGGTCTATCCCGCCGTTCATGAGGGTTTCGGCGAGTACGCGGGCATTTTTGACGATTTGCGCTTGATAGTCGCGGAACTCCGGGCGCAAGGCCTCCCCCATCGCCACGGCCTTCGCCGCAATAATGTGCATGAGCGGGCCGCCCTGCGTCCCCGGGAACATCGCCCGGTCGATTTTCTTCGCGATATCCTCGTGATTCGTCAGGATGATTCCGCCGCGCGGGCCGCGCATGGTCTTATGGGTCGTCGTCGTGACGACATCGGCGTAGGGGAGGGGGTTCGGGTGCTCTCCGGCGGCGACAAGTCCGGCGATATGCGCCATGTCCACCATCAAATACGCCCCGACATCGTGCGCGATTTCCGCGAACTTCTTGAAGTCGATAATCCGCGGATACGCCGACGCCCCCGCGATAATCATTTTGGGCTTGTGCGTCTCGGCCTGCTTGCGCACGTCCTCGTAGTCGATACAGCCCGTCTCGGGGTTGACGCCGTAGGAGACCGTATGGTACAGTTTGCCCGAAAAGCTGGCCTTACTGCCGTGCGTGAGGTGTCCGCCCGCGCCTAAGTCCATGCCAAGCACGGTGTCGCCGGGCTTGCAGAGCGCGAGGTATACGCAGAAATTCGCCTGCGAGCCGCTGTGGGCCTGTACGTTGGCGTACTTCGCCGAAAAGACTTCCTTCGCCCGCTCAATGCAGATTCGCTCCGCGATATCCACGTACTCACAGCCGCCGTAGTAGCGGTGCCCGGGGTAGCCCTCCGCGTACTTGTTCGTAAGCACGCTCCCCATCGTCGCCATGACTTCCGGGCTTACAAGGTTCTCCGACGCAATCAGTTCGAGGTTGTTCTGCTGGCGCTTGAGTTCCAGCGACAGTACGCGCGCGATTTCCGGGTCTTTCCGCTGTACAATCTGAATGTTTTCGTTAATCATGGTCTGTGACTTCCTCCGTTCCGGGGTTTGTAACGCCCGCACACTTTACCAGATTTTCGCGGGGATTGCAACAGAAAATTTCGCCCGGCAACTTTTTCAAAAAAACTCTTGACAAATCCGCGCTCCCTGCGTATAATAGCCCTTGCAGTCTTCAAGGGACGCGTTACGCGGCTGTGCTGGAACTGGTAGACAGGCCAGCTTGAGGTGCTGGTGTTTTAGCGACGTGTGGGTTCAAGTCCCGTCAGCCGCACCACCCGGCGGACGCGGAACAGCTCATTGTTCCGCGTCGCCCCCCTTCCCTGCGGAGACTGTAACGCGCGCGAGTGGTGGAATTGGCAGACTCGCTAGATTCAGGTTCTAGTGTCCTTTACGGACGTGCGGGTTCAAGTCCCGCCTCGCGCACCATGAATACGACACCAACCCCCACGTCCGGGGGTTTCTGTCGTTTTATGGCTTTCCAAGACGGCTACAACGGTTTCGTGGAGAACAGGAGGAGCTATTTATGACTGTCCAGCGTTCCGAGAACCTCGCCCCCGTCCATTCCGACATCCGGGGCCCGCTCTATCTGGAAAGCCAGCGTATGGCGAAAGAGGGTATCAAAGTCCTGCGCCTGAACACCGGAAACCCCGCCGTGTTCGGCTTCGGCATGCCCGAGAGCGTGCGCGAGGCCCTGCTTGCCAACGCCGACAAGGCCGTCGCCTACTGTGACCTCCGGGGCATGCCCGCCGCCCGCGAGGCCATTCTTGCCTACCACAAAGGCAAGGGCATTCAGGACATCACCACCGACGATATCTATATCGGCAACGGCGTCAGCGAACTGGTGCTCATGTGCCTGCTGGCGCTGTGCAACAAGGGCGACGAGATTCTTATGCCCGCCCCGAGCTACTCCCTGTGGTCGAACTCCACGTACATCGCCGGGGGCAAGCCCGTCTTCTACACCTGCGACGAATCCAACAACTGGTTCCCCGATATCGCCGACATCCGGAAGAAAGTCTCGAAACGCACGAGGGCCATTGTCATTATCAACCCCAACAACCCGACGGGCGTCGTGTACCCGAAACAGGTACTGCTTGACATCGCGCAAGTCGCCCGCGAAAACGACCTGATTGTGTTCTCCGACGAAATCTACGACCGCCTCCTTATGGACGGCGTCAAGCACGATTCGACCGCCGCGCTCGCCCCCGATTTGATGGTCATTACGACAAACGGCCTGTCGAAATCGCACATTATCTGCGGTTTCCGCTGCGGCTGGATGTGTATCAGCGGGTACAAGGGCCGCGCCGACGACTACGTAGAGGGTATTTTCCAAATGGCGGCCATGCGTCTCTGCTCCAACGCCCTGACGCAACTCGTGATTCCGGCGGCCCTCGCCGACGACGAGAGCACACAGGCCATGATGCGCCCCGGCGGGCGTATCTACGAACAGAGGGAGGTCACTTTCCGCGAACTCGCCAAAATCGACGGCCTGACCTGCGTCAAGAACAACGCCGCCTTCTACGCCTTCCCGAAAGTCGACGTGAAGAAGTTCAACATCACCAGCGACAAGAAATTCGCGTTCGACCTGTTGCACGAGAAGCATATCTTCATGGTACCGGGCTCCGGGTTCGACATGCCCACGCCCGACCACTTCCGGATTGTCATGCTCCCCGAACCGGAGGCAATGGGACAGGCCATCCGCGACCTCGGCGACTTCCTCAGCCATTACCGTCAGGAGTGAGAACATATACGGCGGTATTTGCGCAAAGTGACATAGCGTGACAGTTCCCCGCCGGGGTAAAAGCCCCGCGGGGACTGTTTTATGAACATCGGAGGACACAACATGGAAAAAAACCTACTGCCGCCCTTGGAACGGCATAAACGCCTGATTCGCGTCGGCGGCTACTGCGTGTCAATCGCGGGGAGCGTGCTTCTCGCGACAGCGTTCGGGCGTCTGGGTCTGCCGCTTCCCGTACAACTGCCGTTACTTGCGCTGTGGCTGTTGTGCCTCGCGGGCGCGGCTCTCTGCGTCAACGCCGCTTGGTTTCGACAGCTCGCGAAAGCCGTCGACGCCCTCGGGCCGCTACAGGCTACCGCCCCCGACGCGTATATTGAACAACTCAACGCGCTTCTGCAAGGACAGAAAAACCGGACGTTACAGGATATCCGCCTCGTCAATCTGGGTTCGGCCTACGCCGCGAAAAAGGACTACCGGAGCGCGAAACAGGCGCTGGAACAGGTCGACGCGTCGCGCCTGAATCCGGCTTTGCGGTGTCCCTACTACATGAATCTGTCCATGACGCTCTTTTTCCTGCAAGAGACCGACGCCATGCTTTCCGTCATGGACGCGCAAAAGGCCCTGTTCGACGAATACCGCGCCGACGAACGCACGGCGCAGACTATCGCCTTACTGGACATCTTCGCGGCTGTGGCGCGGCGGGATATCGCGACGGCGGAAACGCTTCTGCGGCAGTCGCGCCGCCGCTGGACGGATTCCGAATCGGCGGCCTTCTACGACAGCATAGAACGAATACTCGCGGGAAATTCCGGGGAAAAACCGGAGTAATTCAAAATCGCCCCTTGTAATTTCCGCAAAATGTGGTATGCTATGCTTGTTTGCGAAATGCGCGGGACGTTCCCGCAGGTATCGAAAAGGAGTGTGCAATATGGCTTTACAGCACTTTGAGGAAGCGACGTTCGACGCCGCCGTGAACGCGGCCCCGCTGGCTATAGTCGACTTCTGGGCCGACTGGTGCGGCCCCTGCAAAATGCTCGCCCCCGTCGTCGAGAAAATCGCCGAGACTTACGACGGGAAAGTCCTCGTCGGCAAGGTCAACGTCGACGACGAACCCGAACTCGCGCAGCGTTTCAACGTCATGAGCATTCCGACGGTCGTCTTTCTGAAGAACGGCGCGGAGTTCGACCGTAAAATTGGCGTCATGCCGCAAGAGGCGTTCACGTCCGTGCTCGACGCGAATCTGTAAAGGAGCGACACACCATGAAAAAAGACTTAGGCGTGATTCCGTCCGTCTACCCCATGCCCGTACTCATGATTGCCGCCTATGACGAGGCCGGCAACGTCAACGTCATGAACGCCGCCTGGGGCATGACCTGCGACACGGACAAAATCGCGCTGTTCATCGACGAGGACCACAAGACGACCAAGAATATCCGGCAGTCGAAGGCGTTCACGGTGGCGCTCGCCGACCGCGCCCACATGGCCGAGGCCGACTTTTTCGGAATCGCCACCGGAAACAAAATGCCCGACAAATTCGCCCGGACAGGTTTCCACGCCGTGAAAAGTACGCGCGTCAACGCGCCGATTATCGAGGAGTTCCCGCTTGTGATGGAGTGCGAACTGGCGGAAGTCGTGGAGACGGAGAACCTGCACGCGGTTGTCGGCAAGGTCGTCAACGTCGCCGCGGAGGAGGCCGTACTGGACGAAAAGGGCAAGGTCGACGCCGAAAAGTTACAGGCCCTGATGTTCGACCAGTTCCGCAACGGCTACTACGTCACGGGCGAACAGGCCGGACGCGCCTGGAACGCCGGGAAAGACCTCATGAAGAAGGCATAAGAAATCGGAAAGGGCTGTCCCGGTGGGGCAGTCCTTTTTTGAGACGCTGAAACGCCCCCGCCGACACCGCCCCGGTATGGCGGAGAGGAAAAAGCCTCCCCGTGACGACGGGAAACGCCGGGGCAATCTTGCGGGGGTGAGGAAGTGCGGAAAAACAGTCGGAACACGCGCGGGAAGATTATCTCGGCGGCGTGGAAGCTCTTCTACGAGCAGGGCTACGAGGAGACGACCGTAGAGGACATCGTGTTTGAGTCGGGCACGTCGAAGGGCTCCTTCTACCACTATTTCGACGGCAAAGACGCCCTTCTCGGTACATTGGCCTACGTATTCGATGAGAAGTACGAGGAACTCATGCGCGTGATGAATCCGGAACTCGGCGCGGTGGAAAAATTAATCTATCTCAATCACGAGCTGTTCGCGATGATTGACAGCGGAATTTCCATGGATTTAGTCGCGCGGCTGCTGTCGACACAGCTTCTGGCGCGCGGGGAAAAAAGTCTGCTTGACCGGAACCGCCTCTATTTCAAACTCCTGCGGCGGATTATCGCCGACGGGCTGGCCTCCGGCGAACTGCGCGCCGACCGTACCGCTGGGGAAATCCTGCGCGCCTACGCGATGTGGGAGCGCGCCCTGCTCTACGACTGGTGCCTGTCGGGCGGGGAATACTCCCTCGTGGCCTACACCGACCAAATGACGCCGCTGTTTCTGTCGGACTACCGCGGCGACGCCGCGCGGTGAATTTTCCTGACGCGCGGCGGAGGGGCAAACGCGCTTTTGCCAACGATTGCTACACACATACTACAATACACGCGGCGGGAAATATCTTGACAGATTTGCCCTTTACGGGTATCATACAGGCAAAGACTTCGGTGTGCATAGGAGGAGATTCGGATGTCGGAACCTGTTTACAGACGCGTCCTGCTGAAACTCAGCGGGGAGGCGCTGGCCGGGGACATGGGAACCGGTTTAGACTTCCCTATGATTTCGCGCGTCTGCGACACGCTCAAAGAGTGCGTCGCGATGGGCGTACAGATGGGGCTTGTCGTCGGCGGCGGAAACTTCTGGCGGGGCGCGAAAAACAGCGGCGGACGTATGGAGCGCGCCCGCGCTGACCATATGGGCATGCTCGCGACCGTCATGAACTGCCTCGCCGTGGCGGACGTGTGCGAACAGAAGGGAATCCCGGTGCAGGTCTACTCGGCGCTGTCCATGCCCGCCGTGGCCGAACTCTATACCCGCCGCGACGCCGTGCGTCAGCTCGAACAGGGTAAAATCACGCTGTTCGCCGCCGGAACCGGGAGCCCCTACTTCTCCACCGACACCGCCGCCGTACTCCGGGCCGCCGAAATCGGCGCGGAGGTGATTCTTCTGGCCAAAAACGTCGACGGCGTCTACTCCGCCGACCCCGCCAAAGACCCCGCCGCCGTCCGCTACGACGCCATTTCCTACGAGGAAATGCTCGAAAAGCGCCTCATGGTGATGGATTTAACCGCGACTTCCATGGCAATGGAAAACCGTATCCCCGTTTTGCTTTTCGCGCTCAAAGACCCCGACAATATTCTCCGCGTCCTGCGCGGGGAGCGCGTCGGGACTGTCGTCGGCACCAAGACGCCGTGAAAGGAAGGAATTTCTCATGTTAAAGGACGAGTACAAGGTATACGAGGAGAAAATGCAGAAGAGTATCGACGCCGTGAGCGGCGACTTCGCCGCCGTGCGCGCCGGACGCGCCAACGCCGCCGTGCTCGACCGTATCACGGTCGACTACTACGGCGCGCCGACGCCTATCCAGCAAATCGCCGCGATTGCCTCCCCCGACCCCCGGACGCTCGTTATCGCCCCGTGGGACAAATCGGCCCTGCGCCTCATCGAACGCGCGATTCAGAATTCCGACCTCGGAATCAACCCCCAGAACGACGGGACGCAACTCCGGCTGTCCTTCCCGCAACTGACCGAGGAGCGCCGGAAGGAACTCGTCAAGCAAATTCACAAGTACGCGGAAGTCGGCAAAGTGGCGATTCGCAACATCCGCCGCGACGCCGTGGACAATTTCAAGAAGCAGGAGAAGAAATCGGAAATCACCGAGGACGAGTTGAAGATGGCCGAAAAGGACCTCCAGAAAATGACCGACGAACACTGTAAGGCCATTGACGAACTCCTCGCCAAGAAGGAAAAGGAACTCATGGTGGTATAATGGCGGAAGAAAGTCACGCCGTGGCGGGGGCGGCCATGCCCCGCCACATTGCGATTATCATGGACGGGAACGGGCGCTGGGCCACCAAACGCGGCCTGCCCCGTACCGCCGGACATAAAGTCGGCGCGGAGACGTTCCGCAAAATCGCTTATTACTGCAAGGACATCGGCATACAATACCTGACGGTCTACGCCTTCTCTACCGAGAACTGGAAGCGTTCCGCCGACGAGGTCAACGTCATCATGCTCCTGCTCAACCGCTACCTGCACGAGTTAATGGAACTCATGGCGCGCGACCATTTCCGAATCCGCTTCTTCGGAGACCTGACCGGACTGCCCCCAAAACTCGAACAGCTCGCCCACCAGACCGACGACGTGTCCAGCGCGCTCCCCAAAGACTACTGCCTCGTGAATCTGTGTATCAACTACGGCGGGCGCGACGAAATCCTGCGCGCCGCGCGCAAGTACGCCGCCGACTGCGCGGCGGGTACCCGCAACCCCGCCGAACTCGACGAA
>CAMHBH010000078.1 GCA_946183175.1 uncultured Oscillibacter sp. | reverse complement strand
GGGGCCGAGCGTGCGGTGGACGTAGGTCATGAAGAGCATGGCAAAGACGACCGCCGTACACAGTCCAATCAGGCAGAGGGTGCCAAGCAGAAAGAAAAGTCTGCCGAAGATAGCCCCGATAATGCCGAGAGGGCCGCCCCCGCGCTGTTGCTGCTGTCCGTTCAAAAAGATTCGCCTCCTTTGCGCGTCCGCGGATTGTACCGCGTGAAATCGTATTATTTTACACGCTTTGCGGGCGGATGTCAACACGGACCCGGAAATTTTTCCGGGAATCCCGCGAGACCGTCAGAAATGTACAAAAATTTCCGTCTTTTTGTCAAAATTCCCCCTTGCATTCCGGAAAGCAATCTGTTAAAATAGCCTAAACAGTCCGGAAGGGACTGGACACGGGAGGCGGAAAGATTGAGCGAGGATTTCGGGCCGACCTTCCTGACCGTCACCGACGAGGACGGAAAGGAACTTACGCTGGAATTTGTGGATTCGCTGGAATACAATGGCGTGACGTACACGGCGTTCTTTCCGGCGGAAGTCGAGGGCGAGGAGACCCCCGACGACGAGTTCGGACTTGTCATTCTGAAGACTGTCCTTGAAAACGGCGAGGAGGTGCTGTCCACCCCGGACAGCGACGAGGAATTGAACGCCGTCTACGACCTCTTCATGGAGCAGTTGCAGGACAGCATGGGGGACGACGGGGACGAGTAAACTTTGTAAAAATGCCCTGCGGGGTGCGTGACGGGCCTTTTTTTAACCCACATTTTGTTATTCGGGACGCTATGTCAGTTCGTGGTTTGCAGGCCTCCCGGCGTCGAAAGACGCCGGATGTTGGAAGCGATAAAGCGGACTGTAGGCAACCCACCTGCTGGTTATGTGGCAGGTTATAACGAGGTTCGCACGGCCACTGCGGGGTATTTTGTCCCGGGATTCGTTCCGGGACTGCCGAAAGGCGTGACGCGCCGAAGGAAGTCATTCCTCCGGCGCGACTTTTTGCGCGCCGTCACGGTGCGGCTTTTGTCAGTTCAGCTTTTCGATACCGTCGATTTCGAGCGCGAAGTAGGGCGAAGCGCCGTCGAATACGCCGTCCAAGTGCGCGCCGTCGACCGCGAATACCTGTAAAGAACCGTCGGCGAGCGCGGCTTTGAGTGTGTCGAGCGTCTCGTCGGTGCCGTCGGCGATTAAGTCACGGTTGAGCGGCGTCAGCTCCACGGCGCGCGCGTCCATTCCGTGACGCCAGTCCTGTTCGAGTTCGCCGCCGCCGAGTACGGCCCGTATGGCGTGCTCAAAGTACACAGACCAGTCAATCCGCGTCGAGACCAGAGAGGCGCGCGGCGCGGCGGGAACCATATCGTTATTGTACCCGGTGTGGAAAACCCCGGCGTCCTGCGCGGCGGCGGCGGGCGACAAATTGCCCGAATGCTGTGAAATCACCCGGCAGCCCATGCCGGCGAGGGCGTAGGCGGCATTCTGTTCGGCGGCGGCGTCCGACCACGCGCCCGTAAACTGTACCTTCATCGTCGCAGTCGGGCAAACGCTCCGCGCCCCGAGATAGTAGGCCGTGTAGGCGGAGACCACTTCCGGGCAGTCGAGCGCGCCCACATAGCCGATAACGGCCTCTTGCGGCGCGAGTTCGCCGCCGTCGACCAGTTCCTGTAGCTTCATCCCGGCGACGACGCCCGCCAGATAGCGCCCCTCGTCAATGTCGGCGGAGGCGTTGTGGGTATTCGGGAGCGCGTCGGCCCGCGCCGCCTCCCCCGTACACGACACAAACGCAACGTCCGGATACTCCCCGGCCACGTCCAGCATGGACGCCTCAAAGCCCGGCGCGGTGTTGAAAATCAGCGTACAGCCCGCCTCCGCGAGTTCGCGGTTGGCGTCCTCACAGGTACTTTCGTCGATATTCCACCTGTCGAACCATTCAATATTGATTCCCTCGGCGGTCAGCATTACGGAGGCGTCGTTTCTGCCGCGCACGAAATTATAGGTATAGCTCAGGTCGTCGCGGTCTCCGGCGCAGATAAAGCCGACTTTCAGCGCGCCCGTCCCGACGGCGGCCTGTCCGTCGGTGCCGTTCGTCCCGACAGCGGCCCGTTCGGCGGCGGCGTCCGTCCCGACAACGGCTTGTTCGTCGGTCGTACCGCCGCAGGCGCAAAGGCTCAATAGCATTGCCAGCGACAGAAGCAGGGTGGGGAACTTCTTCTTCATTCCGGATACCCCCTAATTCATTTTCCGGTATCATACAACGCGAACCCGCAAAAAGCAAGACAAATTGGGCCGCTATGGCATATCCGACAGAAAAGGGCGGGGCGTTTTCGTCAAGTTGACGAAAACAGCGGCCTGTTTGTCAAAAATTTAACAAAAATTTTCGGAATCGAAAGTTTCCGTTGACGAACGCCCCAAAAGGCTTTATAATAGTCCGGAAAGCCGACGTATGTCCCGCTGTGACGGCGTTCCGCTTGACGCGGACGCCGCCGGAAATTCAACAAACGGAGGAACATCATGAAAGAACTCTATGTTGTCAACTGTTGCAGAACGGCGATTGGCTCCTTTGGCGGCTCCCTGAAGGACACCCCCGCCGCCGAACTGGGCGCGATTGTGGTCAAAGAGGCCCTCAAGCGTGCCAACGTCGCCCCGGAGAACGTCGACGAAGTCATGTTCGGCTGCATTCTCACCGCCGCGCAGGGACAGAACGTCGCCCGTCAGGTCGCCATCAAGGCCGGGATTCCCTACGCCGTCCCCGCCTACACGGTCGGCATGGTGTGCGGTTCCGGCATGAAGTCGGTTATTGAGGCGGCCCGCTCCATCGTCGCCGGCGATTCCGATATCGTCGTGTGCGGCGGCACCGAGAATATGAGCGCCGCGCCGTACGCCTCCATGGAGGCCCGCTGGGGCGCGCGCATGGGCGACAAGAAAATCGTCGACACCATGATTAAGGACGGCCTCTGGGACGCCTTCAACAACTACCACATGGGCACCACCGCCGAGAATATCAACGACGTTTGGGGCATTACGCGCCAGGAGCAGGACGAGTTCGCGTTCAACTCGCAGAGCAAGACCAAGGCCGCGCAGGATTCCGGACGTTTCGACGACGAGATTGTCCCCGTGCCCGTGAAGGTCAAGAAGGAAATCGTAGAGTTCAAGAAGGACGAGTTCCCGCGCCTGACCCCCGTCGAGAAACTCGCCAAATTGCGCGGCGCGTTCCCGGTCGGCCCGGAGTCCCCCAATCCGCAAGTCGTCCACACGTTTGAACCCACCGGAATCAAGGAAGCCGCCGACAAGGGTACTCAGCGCGTCACGGCGGGCAACGCGTCCGGAATCAACGACGGCGCGGCGGCCATTGTGCTCGCCTCCGGCGAAGCCGTCGCCAAGTACGGCCTCAAGCCTATGGCCAAGCTCATCGGCTGGGGCCAGGGCGGCGTTGACCCCAAGATTATGGGCGTCGGCCCGGTCGTGGCGTCGCGTCAGGCGATGTCCAAGGCCAATGTCACCATCGACGATATCGACCTTATCGAAGCTAATGAAGCGTTCGCGGCGCAGTCCATCGCCGTGGCCCGCGAGCTGGGCTTTGACATGTCGAAAGTCAACGTCAACGGCGGCGCGATTTCCCTCGGCCACCCGGTCGGCGCGTCCGGCGCGCGTATCATCGTGACCCTCCTGCACGAAATGCAGAAGCGCCCCGACGCCAAGAAGGGCCTCGCCACGCTGTGCATCGGCGGCGGACAGGGCGTCGCCACGATTTACGAAAAGTGCTGATTCTCCCTCGTCATGAGAAGTAAACTTCGGGGAATCGCCCTGATTCTGTTCGGGTTTCTGCTGGTCTATACGATGAACGTATGGGACCCGCCGGTACCCGCCCTGAACGGCGTATTCCTCCCGGCGTGCAATGTCGCGGGGCTGTTGTTCGGCCTCCTCGGACTGCTTTTCGCTTGCAGGCCGGACGAATAAATTACAACGTGGACGGTTTCGCACATGCGGGGCCGTCCACGTTCGGTCGAAAGGGTGATACTGTGAGCATTTGCGGGGTGAAGTGCGGCGACTGCGCGTCAAAAGATACCTGTCGGGGCTGTGAGGCGACGGGCGGCAAGCCGTTCGGCGGGGCCTGTGTCGCGGCGGAGTACGTCAAGGCCGGAGGCAAACAGGCCTACGCCGACTTCAAGAAATTACTGCTTGCGGAAGTCAATTCGCTGTTGCGGGCGAACGGCATACCGGAGGCGGACGCCCTTTACGAATTGCCGGGGCGGTTCGTCAATCTGCCTTACACGATTCCCAGCGGGAAAGCGGTCAAATTTCTGGACGACAGCAAGGTGTATCTCGGCTGTCAGATTGAATTTGCCGACGTTGGAATCTGCTACGGCGTGGCCGCCGACACAACGTTTATCCTGATATGCAGTTACAGCGTCAACGGCTCGGAACCGGAGTTGATTGCTTATCGCAAGCGGTAGCGCAACGCGACATTTTAAGGAGAATCTCATGGCGAACGCGATTTCCTGCGGTCGAATTGTGTTGAGCGTGGCGTTACTGCTTTTCCCGGCGCTGTCCCCGGCCTTTTACGCGCTGTATCTGTGCGCGGGGCTGACGGATATCCTTGACGGGGCGGTCGCCAGAAAAACGAACTCCGTCAGCGCGTTCGGCGCGGAACTGGATACGGCGGCGGACTTTGTATTTGTCGCAATCTGCCTGATAAAGCTCCTGCCGGTTATGGAAGCGCCCGCTTGGCTGTACGGATGGATTGCGCTCATAGCGCTGATAAAGGGGATAAACGTCGTTTCGGGCTACGCGGCGGTTCATACAATTACGAACAAAGCGACGGGGGCGCTTTTGTTCGCGCTCCCGCTTACATTTTCGATTATCAACTCGAAATACAGCGCAATCGTCGTTTGCGCCGTCGCGACTTTCGCGGCGGTTCAGGAAGGGCATTACATGAGAAGGCCGCCCCATCCGTGAGGCGGCCTTGTGTTACATATCCTCCGCGCCCTGTACGTCGAGCAGTTCAATGACATTCTGCCCCGCGGCGGTCAGGGCCATACTGCCCCTGTGCGGATAGTCGGCATACGCGCCGTAGTCGAAGCCCGACAGGGGGAAGTCGAAGTCGAGGCGAATCAGGCCCTTCAGGGCCAGCGCCGACACGTACTCCGGCCTCATGTCGTCGCCTTCCAGACAGACGGGGGTTTCCGTATCGGCGCGGCGCGCCACGGGCCAGAATGGCACTTGCGCGAATTTGCCCAGCAGTACGATTTCGCCCTCCGTCAGTTCCAGCACGCCCGCGCGGCCCGTACAGCCCCCGCAACCCCCGCAGTTTGCGCAGTCCCCGCCGCATGATACGTTTTGCATAGTTGTCAAGCGTCCCGCCCTTTCACACAGTGATACGCGTACCAGTCATTTTTACTGTACGTGTCAAGGATGTCGAAGCCGTCGCGGCGAAGCGCGTCGGCGACTTCCCGTTCGCGCCCGGAGATGATTCCCGAACAGAGGAAATGCCCCGCCGGGGCCAGCAGATTCCGCGCCAGCGGCGACAGCGCGATGATTACATCGGCGACGATGTTCGCGAGGACGATATCGTAGCCGCCGCCGAGGCTTTCCAGTAACGCGCTATCCGACAGCACGTCGCCGCGGAGTACGGAGAACCTGTCGGGGCCGATTCCGTTCAGGGCGGCGTTTTCGACGGCGACGCGCTGACACAGTTCGTCGATGTCGACAGCCGTCGCCGACGCCGCGCCGAGGTTCAGCGCCGCTATCGACAGAATCCCGCTCCCACAGCCCAGGTCGAGGACGCGTTCCCCGCCTTTCAGACACTTTTCGAGCAACGTCAGACACAATTGCGTGGTGGGGTGTTCGCCCGTGCCGAAGGACAGCCCCGGGTCGAGTACCACCGCGACGCGTCCGCGCGGTTCCGCCGCCTCCCATTTCGGCAGAATCAGCAGACGGTTTCCGACTTCTATCGGCTTGTAGTAGTCCTTCCAGCCGTACTCCCAATCGGAATTTTGCGTGTGCTCCATGCTCATCAACAGCGGCCCGCAGTCGTCACGGGATTCTTTGAGGCGTTGCAGGGCAATCCGGGCCTGTGCGAGTTGTGCGTAGCCGTCGTTATCGTCCGGGAGGTAGAACGTCACCCGGGAGCGCCCGCGCATGGATTCCTCTAACGCCTCCTCCACGTAGTCCCACGCGGCTCGGTTCTGCTCCAGAAATTCGTGAAATTCCGTCTCGTCCTCCACGGAGATACTGTCGATTCCGATACCGGATAACAATTCGGTCACGGCGTCGAGGCCGCCGTGCACGGTGTCGACGTGTACTGTCAGCCATTGCGTAACGTCCGGCATTAGCGAGGCCTCCCGACAAACATCACGGTCAGCACGCCCGCGCCCGTGTGACTGCCGATAACCGGGCCGACGTAGCTGATAAAGATTTGTTTCGTACCGAAGCGGCGGCGGATTTCCCCGGCGAGGAACTCGGCGTCGTCGGGGCAGTCGCCGTGCGTGATGAATACGGGGTCGTTGACGGGGTCGCGGGCGGTGGCGGCGAAGTGTTCGACCAGCGACAGAATCGACGCCTTGCGGCCCCGAGCCTTCTCCATGTTGACGAGTTTCCCGGCGTCGTCGACATGTAAAACGGGCTTGATGGCGAGCATGACGCCGAACAGCGCCGTAGCCGCGCTGATACGCCCGCCGCGCTTGAGGTGTTGCAAATCGTCAACGGTGAACCAGTGGCACATATACGGCACCATGTCGCGGGCGAAGGCGCAGACTTCCTCGAAGGACTTCCCGGCGTCGCGCTCCTTGGCGCAGAGGTACACGTACAGTCCCTGTCCGCCCGACGCCGAGAGCGAATCAATGACTTCCACGCGCCGCTCGGGGAATTCCTCTTTCAAGTGTTGTGCGGCAATCGTGCCGGACTGGTAGGTTGTGGACAGGCCCGACGAAAAGGCCAGGTAGAGGATATCGCGCCCCCCGGCGAGTACGGGACGCATAGCGGCCTCGAAGTCGCCCACGCTGACGGCGGAAGTCGTGGGCATTTCCCCGGCGCGCACGCGGTCGTAAAGCTCCTTGAAGCCGATTTCGCGTCCGTCGAGGTAGTTCCGGTAGGTCTCCTGTCCTATCCGCAGACTGAGCGGCACAACGACTAACCGCAGTTCGTCGGCTAATCCGGCGTCCAGGTCGCAACTGCTGTCGGTCATCAGGCAAAAGTCTTTCATGATTCTGTTTTCTCCTTTCCGGCGCGTTCCTGCGCGCGTTTCCGTGCGGCGTCCTTCTCCTGCCGGAGAAGCGCGACGTAGCGACTGCTGGCGATTCCCGCTGCGTAGCTCAAGAGCGCGAAGTGTATGGCGGCGTCGGCGAGACTGTCGGCGTCGCCGCGGCTGTCCATCTCGTCGGCGGTGATGTTGAGGGCCTTGTCCAGACTGGCGCAGAAGGCGGCGTAGCCGTCCTCGACGGTGTGCGGGCCCTGCAATTCCTCCCGGATGAGCATGTCCATATCGCGCGTGGACATGACGCGTTTCAGAATGCAAATCGCCGTCAGGTAGGCGATGTGTTCGCGGTTGTACTTCTTGCCCTCGGCGCGGGGTACGAGGCCGCTTTTGGTGTAGTTGTTGACCATGGCGGCGGTAAGGGCGTCGTTACGGTCGAAGCGGATGACCTGCCTGTCCATATAACTGAGCACCTGGTCCATGTAGAGCGCGAAGTCGGGCATCTGCTCCCACGGCACCGGGCGGTCGTGGCGCAATCGGTCGCGCATTTTGGTTAAGTCCATGCTGTTTCTCCCTCCTCCGGACAACGGGGACTTTTCTTTCGCGTGTCCAGTATAACACCAAAATATGATTTTGTAAACCACATTTTGAAATAAGTGAAAACAGATTTGAGGGACGCCGGGAGAGAGCTTCCCGGCGTCGTTTCGCGTCTATTTGCCCACGCAGAAGCGCGAAAAGATTCTTGAAACCAGTTCTTCCTTAGCGGCGCGGCCCGTCAGTTCGCCGATTGCCTCCAAAGCCTCCTCGACATCCGTCAGCGCGGCGTCGGGGGTAAAGCCCGATTCCAGCGCGTTTTGCGCGCGGTACAGCGCCTCCCGGGCGCGGCGGGCGGCGTCCTCCTGACGCTGGTCGGTTAAAAGCGTACCGGGCGCGGCGTCGCCGTCCGGGAAGAGTTCCGCGACGGCGCTTTCGAGTGCCGACAGCCCCTCCCCGGTTTTCGCCGACACCTCTACCGTACGCACTCCGGTTTCCGTCCAGCCGCCGCTTTGCGGCAAGTCGGACTTGTTCCGCACGAAAACCCACGGTTTCCCGCTCTCCCACGCAAGGCGTACGGCCTCCGTATCCTCGGCGTCGGGTTCGGCACTGCCGTCGACAACGACGAAAATCAAGTCGGCGGCGTCGACGGCCTTCCGGGAGCGCGCCACGCCCAGCGATTCCACAGCGTCGCGGGCGTCGCGCAACCCGGCGGTGTCGGTGAGGCGCAGGAGCACCCCCCCGCAGACTATCGACTCTTCCACGGTGTCGCGGGTCGTGCCGGGGATGTCCGTCACGATGACGCGCTCAAAGCCCGCCAGCGCGTTAAAGAGCGACGATTTCCCGGCGTTGGGGCGGCCTATGAGTACGGTTTTTACGCCCGATTTCAGGACTTGCCCCCGGCGGCACGCATTCAGAAGACGGTCAAGGCTTTCGATACCCCGCGACAGCGCGTCGGCGATTTCCCCGGGGCGCACGTCCTCTATGTCCTCGTCGGGGTAGTCGACGACGGCGTAGAAGCGCGCCGCGACCTCTAATAGCGAATCCTGCAAGGGTTCGAGTACGCGCCGGAGCGCGCCGTCGAGCTGTGCGGCGGCGTTACGCGCGGCGGCGGCGGTCTCGGCGTCGATAAGGTCGATGACGGCCTCGGCTTCCGTGAGGTCGAGCTGTCCGTTGAGGAAGGCGCGTTTCGTGAACTCCCCGGCGGTAGCCTGCCGGGCCCCGGCGGCGAACAGCGCGCGCAATACTTCCCGGAGTACGACGGGCGAGCCGTGGCAGTGGAACTCGGCGCAGTCCTCGCCGGTATAGCTGTGGGGCGCGGGGAAGCGTACGGCGAGGGCGTGGTCGACGACGGCCCCGCCGCAGTCGGACAAACTCCCCAGCGACAGACAGCGCGGCGGGAGTTCGGCGAAGCGTTTCCCGGAATCGGCGCGGAATACTTTGTCGCAGACGGCGAAACAGCCGGCCCCGGAAATGCGGACAATGCCAATGGCGCAACGGCTTTGCCCCGTGGCGATGGCGGCGATAGGTTCGGACATAGCGTTCCCCCCTTGCCCCCATGATAGCACAGCCGCCCGGGAAAGTCACGCACAAACTTTCCGCGACGCCTTGCCAAAGCGTGCGGCCCGGAGTATAATAGGAGTGTTCCTTGCGGATATCGTGATTCAGGAGGGGTCGTCATGAGACGGTACGCTTACATAGCAATGGTTGTCCTGTTGCTCGCCCTGCTTGCGGGGTGTCACGGCGGCGGACAAAACGCCGTGGAAACGCCGGATTCCGCCGAAGTATCGGATTCCTTGCCGCTCCCCGACACCGCCGGGGTATCCGATTCCGCGACGCCGTCCCCTTCCGTGACGCTTCCCGATATCTCGCAAGCGCCGGATTTGCCGACAGCGTCCAGCAACACGGAGGCGTCCGTCTCCCCGGCGGTATCCGACACCACCGAAACGCCCGTTTCCCCGGCAGTCTCCGACACTACCGAAACGCACGCTTCCCCGGCAGTACCCGACACCACCGAAACGCCCGTTTCCCCGACAGTATCTGAT
>CAMHBH010000077.1 GCA_946183175.1 uncultured Oscillibacter sp. | reverse complement strand
TCGCGCAAGTCCGCGCGGCAGTCCGTGACCAGCGGCGACACCACCGACACCGCGAAACCGTCGCGCAAACCCGCGCGGCAGTCCGTGACCAGCGGCGACACCACCGACGCCGCGAAGCCGTCGCGCAAGCCCGCGCGGCAGTCCGTCAACAGCGGCGACACCACCGACACCGTGAAGCCGTCGCGCAAACCCGCGAGTAAGTCCGCCGACAGCGGCGACAGTACCGCCGCCGCGAAGCCCGACCGCAAGCCGGAAAAGAAGTCTGCCAGCGATAACGGCGACGCCTCCGCCGAATCGGAAACCATCTGATTCCGCGGCAGTCCCCCTCCCGCGAGGGGGACAAAATTTTGTCGCGGGCGCTTGACACATCCTGAAATTCATGGTACCCTGTTTCCGTCCACGGTCTATTTTATAAGTGGGGGGCCTTGTATGAATTTCATTTTTCAGTTTTGCCGCATTCTGGTAATGTGCTGTCTGGGGGAAATCCTCGCCAATGTACTCCCGTTTCCGATTCCGGCCAGCGTGTACGGGCTCGTACTGCTCCTCGCCGCGCTCAAAACCGGGCTGTACAAACTCGAAGAAGTCCGCGCCGCCGGGAAGTTCCTCATTGCCATTATGCCCATGCTCTTTATCCCCGCCGCCGTGGGCGTCATGGAACTCTGGGACGACCTCGGGACAATGCTCATTCCGTGTATCGTCGCCACGGGCCCCATTACGATACTCGTCATGGGCCTGACGGGCCTTATCACGCAGAACGTACAGCGCCGTATCGGAAAGAAAGGGGTCAAAGATGGAGTTCCTCACTGAATTTCTCGGTTCGCTGTCCACCTGGGGCGTACTGCTCTCGATTGGCGCCTATGGCCTGGGCATGTACTTACAGCGCCGGAGCCGCCAGCAGTGGCTAAACCCCCTCCTGTTGAGCAGTATCCTGATTATCGTACTCCTCAGCGCGTTGCGCGTGCCCTATCCGAATTTCAAGTCCAGCGCCGCGCCCGTCAGCTACTTACTTCTCCCCGCGACCGTCAGCCTTGCCATTCCGCTCTACGAGCAGTGGGAACTCCTCAAGAAGAATACCGCCGCGATTCTGATAGGCTGTTGTTGCGGCGTGGTAGTCAGCCTGGGGAGTATCGCGGCGATGGCGTGGATACTGCGCATGGAGCGCGTACACTCCGCGACACTCCTGCCGAAGTCGGTGACGACGGCTATCGGGATGGATGTTGCCAGTACGCTGGGCGGTATGGCCCCGCTCGCGGCGGCGGCGATTATCCTGACAGGTATCGCCGGGAACCTGTTGGCCGAGTGGGTCTTGAAGGTGTTCAAAATCGAAGAGCCGATTGCGCGGGGTATCGCAATCGGCACGTCGTCGCACGCAATCGGCACGGCGAAGGCGCTCGAAATCGGCGAAGTCGAGGGCGCGATGAGCGGCCTTGCGATAGCCGTCGCGGGCGTCATGACGGCTGTCTTTGCCCCCGTCGTCGCGACGCTCTTACCCTGAATCGAAAACGAAAAGTCTCCCCGCCGTTGCGGGGAGGCTTTTCAGCAAATTCCGCTTCCCGTTGTCGCGGGAGGCTTTTTTAGCAAATTCCGCTTCCCCGCTGTCCCGGGGAGGCTTTTTTATAGATACGCGTCGCCGCCGCCCATGACAGTACGGCACCGCCGAGAACGTCTAAAACGCTGTGCTGTTTAATCATGACCGTCGACAGGCAAATCAGGAGCGCGAGCGCGCAGACGCACAGGCAGTAAAGGCGGTCGCGTTTCCAGAGGGCGTCGCAGGCGGCGAGGGCCGCGCCGACGGAGCCGACGACGTGCAGGGACGGGAAGACATTGGTACTGGTGTCGACGCTGTAGAGCGTGGCGACGGCGGCACCGAACGGGCCGTCGGGGGAGGCGGGGCGCAAGTCCTGGCCGTTGGGGCAGACAACCCAGAACACGACGCTGACCCAGGCCGTCACGGACATGAATTTCATGTACCGCCGGAACGCGGCGCGGTCGACGGCGAAGACCCGGAAGCCCGTCAGAATGAGGAGGAAATACCACATGGAGTAGGGGACGAAGAACCACGAGCAGAAGGGGATGTACTGGTCAATGGGAAGTTGCGTGGCCCAGTAGTGGTGGAGGGGGATAGCTTCCAGTAAGGCGAAACAAATCAGGTAGGCGGGAATCCAGAAGGTATAGCGGAGGTCGTCCCACGAGAGGCCGCGGAGATACGCGACAATCTCCGGGAATCGGGGAGGATTCCGGCGTGATGTCCAAGGCGGCAGGACGGCGGAAGTATCCCCGGCGGGGGCGAGGCGTTTCAGGCGCGACAAGGCATATCACCGGCTTTCGAGTGGAGTTTGTGTACGCGCCCCTCCGTCAGTCCGCGACGCCTCCCCGCGTCGCGGGGCGACATGCGCGAAAGCCTCCCCCGCACGGCGGGGGAGGTGGCCCGCAGGGGGGCCGAGGGGTAAGGCGCAGTCAGACGGTAACAGAAACGGCGGGGAAAATCGTGACAAAACGGTAACAAATCACGGCACGGGTAACGCGAAATCATCGCAGGGCGTTTTGAGCGTGTCACGGCGCGGCGGGATTGTCACAGGGCGTTTTTGAGGGCGGCGACGCGGTCGGCGTACTCCCAGCGGACATGCAAATCCTCCCGGCCCATGTGGCCGTAGGCGGCGAGTTCGCGGTAGATGGGGCGGCGTAAGTCGAGGTCGCGGATAATCGCGGCGGGGCGCAGGTCGAAAACCTGTTCGACGGCGGCGCGGAGCTTGGCGTCGTCGACGGCACCCGTGCCGAACGTGTCGACCAGGATACTCACGGGCCGCGCCACGCCGATGGCGTAGGCTAACTGTACCTGACAGCGGCGGGCGAGTTTCGCGGCGACGATATTCTTGGCCACCCAGCGGGCGGCGTAGGCGGCGGAGCGGTCCACTTTCGTCGGGTCCTTGCCCGAGAAACAGCCGCCGCCGTGGGGCGCGCTCCCGCCGTAGGTGTCGACGATGATTTTCCGCCCGGTGAGGCCGGTGTCGGCGGCGGGCCCGCCGTGTACGAAACGCCCCGTGGGGTTGACGAAATACTTGGTGTTCGCGTCGAGCAGTTCGCCGGGAATCACGACTTTCGCAACAAGTTCAATCATGTCGCGGCGAATCTGTTCGAGGGTGACGTTGGGGTCGTGCTGGGTCGACAACACGACGGTGTCGACGCGTACCGGGCGGCGGTCGGCGTCGTATTCGACCGTGACCTGACTTTTCCCGTCGGGGCGCATGTACGGAATCACGCCGCGCTTGCGGACGGTCGCCATTTGCCGGCAGAGCTTCTGCGCCAGCGACAGCGGAAGCGGCATAAGTTCGGGGGTCTCGTCGCAGGCGTAGCCGAACATCATGCCCTGGTCTCCGGCCCCTACTTCGAGTTCGCCGCCCTCCCTGCTCTCCAGCGACTTGTCCACGCCCAGCGCGATGTCCGGCGACTGCTCGTCAATCGACACGATGACCGCGCAGGTCGCGCCGTCGAACCCGTAGTCGCCGCGGTTGTAGCCGATGTCCTGTACGACCTTACGGGCCGTCCCGGCGATGTCGACGTAGCATTCCGTGCTGATTTCGCCCATAATGTGAATCATGCCCGTACAGGCCGTGGTCTCGCAGGCCACGCGGCCCATGGGGTCCTGACGGAGAATTTCGTCGAGAACGGCGTCGGAAATCTGGTCACACATTTTATCCGGGTGGCCTTCGGTCACGGACTCCGACGTAAAGAGATAGTGATTGCTCATGGGGCTCCTCCTTTGTTGTACGGAACCGGGCAAAAAAACGCGTTCCGGACGGAACGCGCAGAAAAGACGCCTCTTGCTCCTCATCTTTCGCTCCCGCCGGAATTGGCACCTTACAAAGCAGGTTGCCGTGGTTTCACAGGGCCGGTCCCTCCGCCACTCTTGATAAGGGGAATGTTGAATTGTCCGTATTGTACCAGATTTTCGGCGGATGTCAAGACATTACGTCAGGAAACGTTCTATGATTTCGGCGACGCCGTCGTGATTGTTGTCGCGCTGTGTGACGTAGTCGGCGACGGCCTTGACTTCCGGGATTGCGTTGGCCATCGCCACGCCGACGCCGGCTGTGCGTATCATGTCGATATCGTTGGCCTCGTCGCCCGCCGCGACGGTGTACTCCGGGGGGATGCCGAGCAGTTCGCAGAGTTTCAGAATGCCCTCGCCCTTGTTGACGCCCGCCGTCACGATTTCCAGGAAGTTCTTGTCGGAGAAATAGCTGTCGAGGCGTCCGGGCATGTTGTCGAGCACCCAGCGCCGCAAGGCCCCGGTGCGCTCCTGTCCGGCGAAGTCGATACACAGCGCCTTGACGGGCATTTCCGACAGGTCGCGCCGCACGTCCTGAATCACGCGGTAGTCAAGCTGAATCCGCGTACAGTAGCGCTCGGCGATTGCGGGGTCGTTGCGCGGCTCGATTACGACATCTTCCTTGTCGTAAGTCTGGATGTAGACGCCGCGGCGGTTGGCCTCGTCGAACACGGCGTACAGGTCGGCGGGGGCCATCGTACGGCGGAAAATCTGCCGCTGCGTGGTGAAGTCGTAGAGCACGGCCCCGTTGTAGGCAATGGCGTAACAGCCGGGGCCGTCGAGGCCCAGCCGCGCGGCCTGTATCCGCACGCTCTTGAGGGGCCGCCCCGACGCGATAACCGCGCGGTGTCCGCGCGAGATTGCCCCCGCGAGCGCGGCGCGGTTCCCGTCGGTCAACGCCTTGCGGTCGTCTAAAAGCGTGCCGTCCAGGTCAAGAAACAAAATCTTCGATTCCATCCGCATTCTCCTTTGTCAGTTCGCTAGAATTTCGATATTCTCCCCGCAGGCCGTGAAGCGGATTCCGTGCTTGAGCGGGATTGTCTCCTCGGGCGCGACTTTGCGGGCCTCGCCCCTGGTATTCACGGCGTCCCAGCGGCGGTCGCTCTTGTTACGGAGGCCCAGCGCGTCCGGGCGGCCCTCCTTCGCGACGACCATCGCCACGGGGCTGAGGGCGTCGCGGGCGTCGCAGATTCCAAGCTGACAGCGGTAGACGCGGCTCCCGCGCACCGCCGGAATCGCGTACTGGCTGAGCTGTAGCCGGAAGGGGATGTTCGCCGCCCTGCCGCATTTCTCACAGTGACAGGGCTTGCCGTCGCGGGTAAAAATCTCGTTGCCGCACGGACAGGGCACGATTTCGCTCCGGAAGCGCGTCAGCGCATTAAGCCACACGGCCTCGCTCGGACGCGCCGACGGCTTTTCGAGGGCTTTCCGGCTGAAGGCGTCGAGAAAGATTTTGCGCATGTAGCCGGGGAGGCAGTTCCAGACCCTGATAGAGTTGCCGTGTACGGCGGGGTTGGGGGCGTTGGCGCGGTCGTCGGGGTCCATCATGAACAGCGCTTCACTGCCGTACAGCTTCTCTTCGAGGGCGGGCGTGAGCGCCGGGACTAAATAGCGCTGTCCCTCCAGGGGGTGGTTGAGGCAGAAGAGCATGTAGAGAATGACCGACATCGAGAAGCGGTCGCTGAGGCTGTCGGGCATACTCTTTCGGAGCACGATTTCGGGTGCCATGTAGCGGGGCTTGCCGACGATTCCGGTCTCGGTCTTGTCGGGGGCTACGTTGTCGTTGTCGCCGATGAGCACTTTCCCGCTGCGCGGGTTGATGAAGAAATTGCCGTCGTTGATGTCCTGGTAGCTGTAGCCGTCGTTGTGGAGAATCCGGAAGGCGGAGACAATCGACAGGCACGCGTCGATGACGGCCCGGTAGGACGGGAAGCGTACGTGACAGAGCGTGAAGTCGGTGATATCGTAGTAGCCCTCGGGGCGCAGGTCCATGACGTAGCCGAAACTGCCGTCCTGCCAGGGCGTCAGGTCGAGGGGCCACAGGAACTCCCGGCTCGGCGCGCCGCGCATGATATTCTGCCGCAAATTCTCCTGAAAGGCGGCGGGATTCTTGAGGCTGTCCTTCTTGTACCACTTCAGTGCGGCGGGCTGACCGTTGCAGGTGACGTGATAGACTTCGCCCTGTCCGCCCTCGCCCAGAAGGCGGTTGACGGTCAAATCCCGGTGGAACTCCGTCCGGAGGCTGAACCCGTTTTCCAGCATTGCCATACCGTGACCCCCCTTTGAGCTAATCATACCCGATTCCGCCCGCTTTGTCAACGCACGTCGAGGGGACGGGAGCAAGTCCCGTTTCCGGGAAACTTTCCCCGCGAAAGCCTCCGCCGGAGGGCTTGACGCTTTCAGGCGGATATGATAGAATGCCGGCGGCTGTAATTCACGCGATTTTTCTCGGAAATTACTTTTCAAGAGGTGATTGGACACTATGGAATTTAATTCCACCTGGCGCACACGGCTGACAAATGCCTTTCGGCAGTGGCTTCCCGTCTTCCTTGTCGCCCTTTTGCTGACTTTCGTGATTCACGCGGTATTTCTCTCCGAACGCGCGACGTGTTCTGCGGTCGTACATTTCAATTACACCCGCGTCGAGTCCGGTTTCGACCCGAACGGGCACCTGTTCGACCCGGCGGAGATGAAGGATACGGAAATTGTCCGGCGGGCCGCCGGGGCGATAGGCCTCGACGCAACGGAGGAGACGGTCGAACGTATCCGGGCCGCGCTGGATATCCAGGGGAGTATCCCGGGCGAAGTCTTGGATACGCTGACGGAAAACCTCTCCATTTTCGGGGAGGAGGAGGTCGCCGAGATCACGGATATTCGAGAGTCCGCGTACTTCCCGACGGACTACACGCTCAAGCTCCGCTACGCCGACGCCGGCCTTTCGGCGCAGGACGCGCCGCGCTTCCTCTCCGAGTGCCTGAGCGCTTACGAGGAGTTCTTCTACGATAAATACGGCTACCACACCGCCTTTGAGCTCTCCCTGAACGACAGCGACTACCGGACTTATGACTACATCGACGCCGTGGACGTGCTCAACAGCCACTTAACGACGCTCCGCGCCTACCTGACCCACGTCGAGGGGCAGGACAACGTCCGCTTCGTCTCCGCGGAGACCGGCTACTCCTTCCCCGACCTCATCGAGACGCTGGACACCATCCGCAGTGAGAACGTGCAGTGGGTCACGTCGTACATCGTCAGCAACAACATGACCAAAGACCGCGACTACCTGATTGACTACTACCAGTACAAAATCGAGGACGCCGAGCGGGCGCTGGCCCAGCAGGATGCCCGCCTCTACATCCTCAACCAGCAGATTGAAAGCTACGTGAAAACGAACGCGGTCTTCCCCATCATGGGCGAGAGCGGCGGAGACAACAGCAACGAGGTCTCCGGGCAGTTCGAGTTCACCCAGCCGTCGCAGATGTACAACAGCCTCATCAGTCAGAAGGTGGCCTCTCAGACCGCCATTTCCGAGACGAGGGAAGAGATATCCATGCTGACGCGGCGGATGGAACGCCTCCAGTCCGGGGAATCCTCCGGGAGCGCCGAAATCGTGGAGGCGCAGTTGGAGACCATCGACGAGAAGCTCGTACAGCTCCTCTCCAACATCCAGCGGACATCCGACGACTTCTACAAGTCCGAGCAGCTCGAACACGCCTTCCAAGTACTCCAGGAACCGGCCAGCAAAGCCATCTCCGTGGGCCTGAAAAGCACCGTACTGGATATTATCGTCATGGAAACCCTGCTGTTTGGCCTGTGCGTACTCTCCGCCGTTCTGACCTCCCGCAAGGCGGAACGGGCCGCCGCGAAAGAAAAGGTGGCGCAATGACAGACCGTGAAGAAAGGGGCGAATACCAGATGGGAGAAGACAAAAACGTGTTCCTGACAATCCGGAACGATGACCGCGTCGACGATGGGGAGCTCAGGGTAGATTTCGGCCTGATTCTCAAACACGCAAAGCGCTTTTTCGCGCTTTGGCTCTGCCTGGCCTTCGCTACGGGCTGTCTGTCCGGCGCTTTGGGGATTCTGGCGCAGAGGGTGCTTGCGGAACATGTGACCAGAACCCTGATTTCCGCGCAGAGCGGGTACGACATCACCAAAATTAAGGCCCCCTCCGTCATCGAGGACGCGCTTGACGAGATGGGCTTTGACGTGCTGCGCGCGGGAGACTTCCGCGATGCCCTGGAAATCAGCGGCGTGATTCCCTCCAGGGCCTACGAGAAAATGTCCATGTACTACGACATGATTAACAAGGCCAGCGACTTGGATTTGTCCTCCCTGAACCTTCTGCTGGACGCCGACTACAACGTATCGCAGTACATCATTTCCTTCGACTACGGGGCCGCCAATGTTTCCCAGTCGGAGGGCGTCGCCTTCCTGGACGCGCTGCTGCGCGCCTACCGGGACTACTGCGTACGGGTCTACACACACGACCTGTCCATGGGCAGCCCGCTCGGCGTCATCGACTACCGCGAGTACGACTACGCCGAGGCCGCGAACATCTTCAGCAATGCCCTCGACAGCGCCACGTCGTATCTCTCCTCTCTGGAGGGCGTCGCGGGCTCCTTCCGCTCCACGGAAACCGGACTGACCTTCCAGGACCTCCGTCGTACCGCCAACCTGCTCAAGAGCATCGACCTGGACCGCATTTCCTCCTATATCGTGATTCACAGCGTCTCCGAGAACGACGCCGAGACCGAAATCTCCTACTACCGCTGGCGGATTGAACAGCTCGAACAGCAGAGAAGCGTACAGCGTACCCGTTTCTACGCCCTCGAGGATTCCATCAACAACTACCGCAAGGACGATATCCTCATCATCAACGGCGTGAACGGGAACTCCGTGGTGTCCAGCCCGACGGACGTGAACGCCAGCTACGACGCCATGATTCAGGAGAAACTGGACGCCGAGGCCGCGATTTCCGCCTCCACGCGCACCATCCGCTACTATGAGCGCGTGATTGAGGGCTTCCAGAACGCCGAGGGCACCTCCAAGCCCGAGGACACCGCGCGGGTACGGGAATCTCTGGACAGCCTGAATGAAAAAGTGAATCAGCTCGTCTCCAACATCACCCGGAGCGCGAACGAATACTACGAGACCGTCGCCTCCGCCGACGAAGTACGGGTACTCATCCCCCCCACATGGGAGTCCGCGCCGCTGATTACCGATATCACGGTCAAAATTGTACTTGCCGTGGAAGGGCTCCTGTTCCTGGGCTACTTGGGCTCCGCGTGCTTCGCGGGAATCCGGGAGGCCAACCCGTCCAAAAAAGAACAGCCCGACAAGCCGGAATCCCGGCCCGTCGCGACAGTCTGATTGTCCAATCCGGCCCTCCCGCCCGGGAGGGCTTTTTCCATTGACCTCGCGCGGAAAATCCGCTATAATCAGGCTACGGAATTTCGCGCGGAACATGGAGGGCATTACCTATGAAAACCTCATCATCGCCCCTGTCGGAACAGGCTTCTAATGAAATCATGGACATGATTTTCATCCAGCACCGTTTCCACCCCGGCGACAAACTCCCCAACGAATTAGACCTCTCGGAAGAGCTCGGAATCAGCCGTATCACGCTCCGGGAGGCCATCCGGATTCTCTGCACGCGCGGCCTGGTCGAAATCCGGCGCGGGCGCGGCACGTACGTCATCTCCAACGACCCCGCGCTCCGCGCCGACCCCGTCTCGGGAGACCGCGAACTGACCGACGCGTCGGCGCGTGACCTGATGGAGTTCCGACTGGCCCTCGAACCCGCCGCCGCCTACTACGCCGCCCGCCGCGCCGACGAACAGGAACTCCAGCATATGGAAGGCCTGCTGTCGCAGATGGAGAAGCTCTTCACGCAGGGGCAGTCGGCGATTCAGGCCGAGCGCGACTTCCACTGTACGATTGCCGCCGCCGGGCACAATCCGCTCTTCGGACAGCTCATGCCCGTGCTCCAGCACTCCATACAGGAGTACAACAGCGCCTCGCGGGAGCGGACGGG
>CAMHBH010000076.1 GCA_946183175.1 uncultured Oscillibacter sp. | reverse complement strand
GTTGAGCTCGCGCCCGGAAATCAGGCTCTTGCGGTCGTCCGGCGACAGGAACGGCGTCGCGCTCAGCACGTCCAGCCGCCCTAACTGGTCGTAGTAGCCCCGGTGCATGGGCGCCTCGACCGAAAGCCCCTGTTCGAGTACGTGCCGGATACACTCCAAGTACGGCATGGGCTTTCCGAACAAGTAGCCCTGTACTTTCTCGAAGCCGATGTTGCGCAGGAAGCGGAACTGCTCCTCGGTCTCGACGCCCTCGACCAGCGTCTGGATTTCGATTTCCTTGGCCATGTGGACAATGGACGAGAGAATCTTCCGCGACCTCTGGTGGAAATCGCTCAGGAACCACATGTCGACTTTCAGCTCGTCGAAAAGGAAGTCCTTCAGGACGTTCAGGGAGGAATAGCCGCTCCCGAAGTCGTCCATCCAGACCTGATACCCGGCGTTCCGGAAGCGGTCTATATACTGGTGCATGAGCGCGCCGTTCTCGTTGAGGGCGCTTTCGGTTATCTCGATACACAGGAAGCTCCGGGGCATCATATTGGCCTGTACGGCCTCCTCGACGACCTCGAAGATGTCGCAGAGCTCGTAGTCCAGGCGCGACAGGTTAATGGAAATCGGAATCAGCACGCCCCGGCCCTGTACGGCCTCGCGGTAGAGCGTGCAGACCTGGCGGACAATGTAGGAATCGAGTTCGTGAATCCTGCGGTGGCGTTCGAGAACGTCGATGAAACTGCCGGGGGGTAGAAGTCCCCAGATTGGGTCGTCCCAGCGAGCAAGGGCCTCCATGCCGCACAACTGCCGGGAAACAGTCCGTATGACCGGCTGGAAGTAAGGCTTGATGTAGTTCTTTTCGATGGCCTCGTCCAGATGGTCGACGATGTACTGTTCCAGTTCGGAATTTTTCGATAGTTCGGACATAGTGTCTCCTCCTCTCAGGGGCGGGAGCGCTTCCCTTCCCTTTGCGCCCCGCTATTTTACCATACCCCGAACTGTTTTTGCAATATGCCACAAAAATTTGTCGGCCAGACTTTTCCCTTTTGTGGGACTTTTGAGGCGCGGCTTTCCAATATATGTAAGGCCGCCGCACGTTTTGCCACTCGGTTCTCCAGGCGAATCAGCGACAATGTCAACGAAAGCGGCCCGGTTTCCAGTCTCCCGGCATGGCGCGCGAACGCCCTCCCGGTTTCCCGGGAGGGCGGATTTTACACCAGTTGGTCGCGGGGCAGGCCGAAGCTGACGGCTATCGCCTCGTCGACTTTGGTCATCATGTTCTCCTCAATGTGTCCCATCCGTTCCCGCAGGCGCTTTTTGTCGAGCGTGCGAATCTGCTCGAGCAGAATCACGGAGTTCCGACTGAGGCCGGAGTTTGCGTTGACCGGAAGGTTTATGTGAGTGGGGAGGCGGGCCTTCCCGGTCTGGGAAGTAATCGCCGCCGCAATCACAGTAGGGCTGTAGCGGTTGCCGGTATCGTTCTGGATAATCAGTACGGGCCGGACACCGCCCTGTTCACTGCCTACCACGGGGGAGAGGTCGGCGTAGTAAATGTCGCCGCGTCTGACAGTCGTATCCACAAAGTTCACACTCCACCGAAAGAAGTACCCGCCGCGCGGCGGGTTCCGCGCTTGACAAGGCCACTTTCAGTCTCCCACACAGGGACGGAATTTATACCCGCCCGGGACAAATTCCTGCTTATCCTATGCCGCCGGGGGCGGGGGCGTGCGGGGCCGAAAGCGCGTCCTGTCCGAGAATCCGGAGACTGCGTTCCGTCACCTGTCCGCGTTCCTTGTACAGGCGCGGGACACGCTTACTGACGGCGCAGACGAGTTCATAGGGAATCGTGTCCAGCATGGCGGCGAGGGCGTTGGCGGACTGGTGCGGGCCGAAAATTTCGAGCGTGTCGCCGACGTGAATGCCGGGAAGCCCGGAGAGGTCGACCATCGTCATGTCCATGCAGATACGCCCGAGTACGGGGGCGGGGCCGCCGGGGGTCCAGAGGGCGAGGCGGTTCGAGAAGCCCCGGAACAGCCCGTCCGCGTAGCCGACGGGCAACACGCCCACGCGCCGCCTGTCCGGGGTACGGTACAGCCGCCCGTAGCTGACGGGGGTGTCGGCGTCGAAAACCTTGATAGTCGACACGCAGGAGTAAAGCGACATGACAGGGCGCAGGCCGAGGGTATCGGCGTCGTCGCCGAGGCCGTAGAGGGCGATACCGGGGCGTACCATGTCGAGGAACGTTTCCGGGTACCGGGCGAGTGCGCCGCTGTTGGCGCAGTGCCGGAGACGGAAACCGCGTCCGCGCGCGGCGAGGGCGTCGAGGACGGACAGAAACACGTTGAACTGTTCCATAGCGTAGGCGCGGTCGCCGGGGTCGTCGGAATCGGACGTGGAGAAGTGGGTAAAGATTCCCTCCGCGTCGAGGTTGGGCAGGGCGCAGGCCGTCGCGATGGCGTCGACGCCGCCCGCGAAATGCTCCCCGCGCACGAGGAAGCCTAAGCGCGACATGCCCGTATCGACTTTGATATGTACCCGTAGGACGCCGCCCGCCGCCTGTGCCGCCTGACTGTATTCCTCCGCCTTGGCCAGCGCGGAGACCGTCTGCGTGAGGTCGTGCCGGATAAGTTGCGGCGTCATTTCGGGGGGCGTGTGCCCGAGGATGAGTACGGGCATGGTGACGCCGCCGCGCCGGAGTTCGCGCGCCTCGTCGAGACTGGACACCGCCAGGTAGTCACAGCCCAGCGACTGGAGTTTCCGTGAAACCTGTACGGCCCCGTGCCCGTAGGCGTCGGCCTTGACCACGCCCAAGTATTTGACGCCGGGGCCGATTCTCTCCCGCGCGGCGCGGTAGTTGTGGGACAGGGCGTCCATGTCGATTTCCGCCCACGTCCGGCGGAGTATCTCTTCTTCCATATGCGTTTCCTCCTTGTTTACGGCCTATGAAGCCGTTTCCTCTATTGTACCAGAAAACGAGAACGATGTAAACTCCGCGGACATGACGGTTTCCTCTCCGACGGCGATTTCCCCGCGTACGGGCGTAGCGTCGGCGCGGTTGAGCCAGATGGTAAAGTAGAGCTTTTCGCCCGCCGCGCCTGTTGTGTCAAGCAGAAGGCGCGTACAGGCAACGCCGTTGTAATCTTCCTCGTTTTCTTCGAGTAACCAGCCGTTGCGGAGGGCGTCGACGAGGGCGGGGAGCGCGTCCGCCGGGCTGATTCCCTCCGCGCTGACGCGTCCGGCGTTGAGCCGCCGCCCGTCCGACTGTAACTGCCGGGTATCGCCGTCGAGTACAACCTTGACGCCCGCGATAGTCTCCGGCGACACGACCTCTATCACGCGTTCGCCGTCCGGGGCGTACGCACACGACAGCACGGCCTCCCAGGGCGCGCCGTACTCCGTACAGCGTACCGTCGCCGTCATCGTACAGCCGCCCGCCTCCTGATAGCGTAGCCTGTAGGCGTTCGCGCCGGGTTCGGCGTCCTCGCCGCAGGCCGAAAGCCACAAGCAAAGAAATATCATGAGTGCAAAGGCCAGTTTTCGCAAGTCCAAGCCCCCCGACAAAGTTACTCCGCGTCCAGAAGTTCGCCGAACGCCAGCGGGAACGCCCCGATTACGTCCATAGGCGTCACGGCGTAGGGCGTGAGGGTATTGGCGGCGTAGTCGGCGGCGCGCCCGTGAATCCACACGCCCCCGGCGGCGGCCTGTACGGGCGTCGCGCCCTGCGCCAGTAGCGACGCGATAAGCCCCGTCAGCACGTCGCCGCTCCCGCCTTTCGACAGCCCCGAGTTTCCGGTCGTGTTCACGAGTACGGTACCCGACGGCGTGGCGGTGATGGTACGGTGTCCCTTGAGCACGAGAATACAGCCGTATTGCGTGGCGAAGTCGCGCGCGAGTTTGGCCCTGTCCGCCTTTGCGACGCTCTCCGGCGTCGTATTGCCGCCGAGCAGCCGCGCAAATTCCCCGTCGTGCGGCGTCAGAATCGTGACGCGCCCGCGCCGCTCCGACAGTATATGTATATGCCCGCCGAGCGCGTTTATTCCGTCTGCGTCTAAAACTACAGGCTTTTCCGTCCCGGACAACAGCGCGTGGACGGTGTCGGCGACGCCGTCGAAGCGCCCGAGGCCGGGGCCGATTGCGAGTACGTCGCAGGCCTGCGCCTGTCCGGTCAACGCCGGGAGGGCGTCGGGGGTGAGGGAATCGGCGGTGCCGAGGGCGACGGGAATCGACGAGACACAGCGCGAGGCCTCCACGGCCCATATCCCGCCCGGGACGCCCAGAAAGACCAGTCCGCAACCGGAACTACACGCCGCCGCCGCCATTAAGTACGGCGCGCCGGTGTAGGCCCGCGAGCCGCCGACGAGGAACACCTTCCCGAAGTCGCCCTTATGCCCGTCAGGCTTACGCGGTGGCAGGGCGCAACGCGCGAAAGACACGTCCACTTGAATTACATTCCGGCCCTGCTCCATGATGATACCTCCTGAATTACAGCCAGATTGCGCCGAGTTTGAGGACGGACGCCGCAAGACGCCGGTACCACGGACGCGCCTCCCACGCTTCCAGCGTGTAGAGTTCGCTCCGGGCCATGACGTTTTCCAAGTCCTTCTGAATGTCGCGGATGACGGGCATATGGTAGAGCACGACGCCGCACTCGTAGTGTAGTTGGAACGTGCGGTAGTCCATATTGGTCGAGCCGACGAGGGCGGCTTCCCCGTCGACGAGTACGCTTTTGGCGTGGAGGAAACCGGGGGTGTAGCGGTAAATCCGGACGCCGTGGCGGAGTAACTGTCCCCAGTAGGTTTCGGCGACGAGGTAGGCTAATTTGTGGTCGGGAATCGCCGGGACGCACAGGCGCACGTCTACGCCCGCGTCCGCCGCGATACAGAGCGCCGTCTGCATGGATTCCTCCACGGCGTAGTAGGGCGTGGTCATGTAGAGCGTGCGCTGTGCGGAGGAAATCAGTTGCAAATAAGTTTCCTCTATGGGGTAGTCGGGATTCCGGAGGGGGCCGTCGGAGAACGGCTGACAGTAGCCGAAGGCGGGCGGGAAGATACGTTGCGGGCGGTAGTAATCGTCGGGGCGGGAGAGGGTACGGCCCAGCATTTTCCAGAGTTGCATAAAGTACACGGCGAAACCCCACGCGCCGGGGCCGTGCAGGCGGACGCCGCTGTCCTTCCAGTGTCCGAAGCGCTCGACGAGGTTCGCGTACTCGTCGGCGAGGTTGATACCGCCCGTGTAGGCGATTTCGCCGTCGACGACGGCTATCTTGCGGTGGTCGCGGTAGTTGAAGTAGACGCGCCCGATATAGCGGTGCACGGGGTTGAACATCTGCGCCTCAATGCGGGCGTCCTGTAAAGCGCGGAGGGATTCCCCGGAGAAGCGGAACAGGTTCCCGAAGTCGTCGAAGATGATACAGATTTCGACCCCGGCGGCGGCGCGTTCGCGGAGGGCGTCGAAAAGGGCGTCCCAAACCTGGCCTTCCGCGAGGATATAGTATTCGAGGAAGATATAGCGCGAGGCGCGGCGGATGTCGGAAAGCAGACTACGGAAAAAATCCGCGCCGTCGGGGAAATAGCGCGCGGTGGTGTCGCGGAACAGCCAGCAGTCGCGTTTCATGAGGTAGGCGGCGAGGCGGCCCCAGGCGGGGGAGTATTCGCGGAGATTATGCAAATTTCGGGCGTAGTCGATTCTCCGCTCGTAGTCCTCCCGCACGGGCGGGACGTATTTCAGGCTGAGGCGTTTCGACTGCCGCGACCCGCCCCACAGGTAGAAGAGAATCATACCGGGAACGGGGGTGGCGGTCAGCAGGCACATCCAGGCGAGTTTGTAGCTCTGACTGCCGGGCCGCTGGTACACCCACAGCGCCACGGCCAGCGCGGCGATTTCGAGTAGCAGGTAGACGTAGCCGGCGTTTTCGCGGAGGAAGGAAGTCAGCAGGAGCGTGATGGAAATCTGTCCGACGACGGTCAGCGCGCACAGCGAGATAGAGACCGTCGCGGAAATGCGCCGTTCTACGCGCTGTTCGGCTTCCTGTTTCGCGTCGCGCGCGCGCGGCTTCCAGTACCCCGACATAGCTACTCCTTCCTGTACTCCGCCTCTCTCTGTGTCGGTAATCTTGCCCTCCCCGTCTCACAGGGGAGGGCGATTGCGTTTAGGGTTCAAGCAGTTCCGGGTTGGGCACGTCGCCGACGATTTCCACTTCCTCCGGGGCGCGTTCCAACGTCACGTTCATGCGCAGGGCCTGACTGGGCGCTATCATGTAACTGAGCTGTTCCTTCTTATAGGTGAAGTCCTTCTTCTCGTCGCGGGAGGCGTAGCGGAACGCGCGCGGACTGATGTTTTTCGGGAGCTTGTTTTCGGAAGTCCACGTATACGGCTCCTTGCCGTCCTCCGGGGGCACGAAACTGCCGTACCAGTAGAGGTTTGTACTGCCGTCGGCGGTGTAGTAGTAGTAAATCTCGATGTAGTCCTTGGTGATACGGGCGAGGTGGTAGTATTCCGGCTCGCTGTCCTCCCCGATGACCTGCCGCCACTGCCCGCGCAAATCGGGCGGGGGCGTCGGCTCCGTCTCCCGACAGGCCGTGAGCGTCAGACAGAGGAACAGCAACAGCACATAGCGCGGTTTCATGAGTTCGTCATGCCTCCCATTTTTCAAGCAACTGCTTCAACTGGTCCGCGAAACGGGCCAGAGACTTGTTGTCGCGTCCCTTGGAACGCTTGATAGATTCGTTGAGAATCTGCCCCATCTTGACGAGGCGCTCGTAGGGCGCGCTGAATCTGCCGCTTCCGGAGACTTTCGCCTTACGGGCGGGCAGATACCCCGGCTGTAACATGGTGTTGGTCACGAGGTCGTAGACCTCCGTATACTGCGGCGCGTGGGCAGGGATTCCCTTGGCGTTGAGGCTCTGCGCGAAATACGGCGCGACCTCCCGGTCGCCGTGCACGACAAACACCTGTTGCGGCTTCGGACTTGTAAAGTCGGTAATCCACTCTAACAGGTGGTCGCGGTCGGCGTGCGACGACATCCCCTGCAAGTTCATAATCTTTGCGTGTACGGCGATTTCCTCCCCGAACAGTTTCACGCTCTCCGCGCCCTCCAGAAGCGTACGGCCCAGCGTGCCCTCGCCCTGAAAGCCCACGAACAGCACGGTACACTCCGGACGCCACAGATTGTGTTTGAGGTGGTGCCGGATTCGCCCGGCCTCGCACATGCCCGACGCCGACAGGATTACTTTCGGGGTGGGGTCGGTGTTCAACTCCCGCGATTCCTCCACGCTCTCCGTTGTACGGAGGCCGTCGAACGAGAACATATGCGTCCCGCCCTTGACGAGCTGAAACGCGTCGTTGTCGAGGTAGTCGAGCAGGTCGCCCTTGAAGATTTCGGTAGCGCGGCGGGCCAGCGGGGAGTCGATGAAGACCTGAAAGTCGGGCCTGCTCTTGACTTCGCGGGCGTCCTTGATTTCGCGGATAAAGTAGAGTAACTCCTGCGTGCGCCCGACGGCGAACGCCGGAATAATGAGGTTGCCGCCGCGGGCCATGGTCTCGTCGATGATGACGGCGAGGTTGTCGCGGTAGCTCCACACGCCGGAATGGTTACGGTCGCCGTAGGTCGATTCCATAACCACGTAGTCCGCGCCCTGAAAGTGTACGGGGTCTCGAATAATAGGCTGGTTGATGTTGCCGAGGTCGCCGGAAAAGACAATCCGTTTCCGGACGCCGTTTTCTGTAAGCTCCATGGCGATACAGGAGGAACCGAGGAGGTGTCCGGCGTCGACGAACTCGACTTCCACGCCGTCGTAGAGGTCGATAATCTGCCCGTACTCGCAGGTGGTCATGTACTGCATGACGGCCTCGGCGTCCTCGGGAGTGTAGAGGGGTTCGACACGGCCCATTCCGGAACGTTCGGCCTTACGGTTTTTCCACTCGGCGTCCTGCACCTGGATGTAGGCCGAATCCAACAGCATGATTTCGAGCAAGTCGGCGGTAATGCGGGTGGTGAGAATGCGGCCCCGGAAGCCCTGTTTGACGAGCAGGGGAAGGCGTCCGGAGTGGTCGATGTGGGCATGGGTGACGAGTACGCAGTCGATTTCGGGCGGGCTGAACGGAAACTCGGGGTTCGAGATTTCGTCGCGGCCCTGCTGTAGGCCGCAGTCGATGAGGATTTTCTTTCCGTTGACCTCCAAACCGTGACAGCTCCCGGTCACACAGCGGTCAGCGCCGTAAAAGTTTAGCTTCATGGAAACGCGCCTCCTTTCCGTGTCGTGGCGTCCTGTCGTACAAGGGGTATGTGTCAATTCTAGCACATTTTTGCGGGAATCGCAAGGAGAATTTTTGTGCGGATTGTACAGAGAACGCGTTCAATCGGCGGCCTGATTTGTGCAATATCACGAAAGCAGTGTCTCGTCGCGCACTTCGCCCGTCGCCACGATATTCGTCGGGCCTGTCAGGAACAGTCCGGTAATGGTGTTGCCGTCGTCGCGGGTTACGTCGATATAGAGCGTTCCGCCCGTCATATCCGCGCGGAGGGTGTCGCCGGAGAGCCGCCCGCGCAGGGACAGCACCGCCGCCACCGACGCCGTACCCGTCCCGCAGGCGTAGGTGAAATCCTCGACGCCGCGCTCGAAAGTGCGCTCGTAGACGGTATCGGGGCCCGTAAAGTCGTAGAAGTTGACGTTAGCCCCTTTCGGGAATGCCTCGTGCCAGCGCAGAGCGCGCCCGAGTTCGCGGAGCGCGTTTTCGTCGGCGTCGCGCAGTCCGGGGTACTCTACGACCGCGTGTGGCAGTCCGGGGTCGCCGAGTTCGACGTAGGCGCAGGGCCACGCGCGCCCGCCGATTTCGACCACGCGGTTGAGGTCGACAGTCGTCGGGTCGTTGAGGCGTACCCGGTACCGCCGCGCGTCGATACGCTCCCCGGTGACAGTCCCGGCGGTGGTCTCTACGGTCTGCCGCGCTCCGGCGAGGCCGTTTTCGTAGCCGTAGCGGCAAATACAGCGCGCGCCGTTGCCGCACATTTCGCCCAGACTGCCGTCGGAGTTGTAGAACCACATACGGAAGTCGCCGCCCGCCGTGGGCGCGTCCACAATCATGAGGCCGTCCGCCCCGATGGACAGGTGCCGCTCACAGAGTACCCGCGCAAGGCGGGGGAAGTCTGCGGGCGACAGCCGCTCTTCCAGATTGTTAAGTATTACGAAATCGTTGCCCGCGCCGTTCATCTTCCAGAATCGCACGCCGACCGCCTCCGTTCCTTGGAATGAGGCTATTATAGCACGTCCCCGCGCCGCAAACAACAGAAAATTGTAAAATATCCCGCGCGGGTATGCGATTTGTCCTCTCCGTCCCGCCGCGCGAAAACCGGACTTTGTCCGTGAAATTGCCGCGAGAGCCTCCCCCGTGACAACGGGGGAGGTTTGAACGCGCTTCACTGAACGCCATGGTGTCAACGGGGGAGGCCGGCGCTCAGGTCGCGCTTGATTCGTCCAGAAACGCCATACGGAGGACGCGGAAGAACATCTCGCCGAAGCGGATACGCGGCACGTCGGCGGCGGTCAACAGCGGGATTTCGGCGAGAAGTTCGTCTCCTGCGTAGGCCGACAGCGTGCCGACTTGCGTGCCCTTCGCGACCGGGGCCTGTAGGCTTTCTTCTAACGCCACTTCCTGCCGCAAGTGTACGGCCTTCTCCTTTTCCAGTAGCAACAGACAGCTTTCCGCGGGTTCCACGTCCACACTCTCCGCCGTGCCCATGCTGACGGGTATCGGCGGCAGGGGCGTCTCCGGTTCGATAGAGCGTAAGGCGTAGTGCGAGAAGCCGTAGCTCAAGAGCGTGCGCGCGTCCTGGAAACGCTGTGCGGACGTGTCGCCCTTGAGTACGACCGCGATGAGCTCCATACCGTCGCGCTCCGCCGTCGCCGAGAGGCAGTAGCGCGCCGTGCCCG
>CAMHBH010000075.1 GCA_946183175.1 uncultured Oscillibacter sp. | reverse complement strand
GTCTTCCAGGCCGGCGACCATGCGCAGGGTAGTGGACTTGCCGCAGCCGGACGGGCCGACTAATACGATAAATTCCTTGTCCTTGATGTGCAGGTTCACGTCGTGGACAGCCGTCACCTTGTTGTCGTAGACCTTCTTGAGATTTTGAATCAATACCTCTGCCATGTTGCAATGGGCTCTGAATAACGCGCCTCCGCCCGTTATTCTCGCGGGCGTCCGTATCGGACACGCCGCCCGGCTGGCATTTGGCCCGAATCTTTCCGGGCCTTCCGGACGGTGCCTCCCCAGAACGCGCCGCCTTACGACAGGTCTCCACACTGCCGCACCGCGAGCCTTACGGAATCGTCTTCCTCCTCGTTACCCGCGCGGCGTTCAGGAAGTGGAGTGAGCCGCCGCCGGGCATATTTTGCAAAGGGGCGAACCCTTTACAGACAAAATCTATTATACACGCCGGGGGGCCGGAAATCAACTGACTGAACGCACAATTCGGGGGCCGTTTTTTGTCGAAAGCGATAGATGTCAACCGCGCGGGGCGATTCCCGGAACAATGTCACGCGGTTTCGGAGAATATACGCCGGGGCTTTCGACATAATTTACTCCCCCGCGTCGCGGGGGAGTTGTCACGGGATAACGGAGGGCGCGAAAGTCCCGCCGTCGCCGTATTATCCTTTGCAGACGGGCGCAATCCAGCCCTTGTCGTCGGGCAGACGCCCCCACTGAATCCCGGTCAGCGTGTCGTAGAGCTTCTGCGTGACGGGGCCGATTTTGCCGTCGCCGATGTTGACGGTGTCGCCCTTCCAGTAAAGCTCCTTGACCGGGGACACGACCGCCGCCGTACCCGTGCCGAACACTTCCTGCAAGCGCCCGTCATGCCCGGCCTTCATGACTTCCTCGATGGCGAGTTTGCCTTCTACGACCTCGTAGCCCCAGTCGCGGAGGAGTTCCATACAGCTCCGGCGCGTGACGCCCGGGAGTACCGTACCCGTACAGGCCGCCGTGTAGACCTTGCCGTCAATCATGAACATGATATTCATGCTTCCGACTTCCTCCACGTACTTCTTCTCCACGCCGTCGAGCCACAGGACTTGCGCGAAGCCCTTCTCTTCCGCGAGGGCCCCAGCCTTGATGGACGCGGCGTAGTTGCCGCCGCATTTCGTGAAGCCGGTCAGGCCCGGGGCGGCGCGGATGTAGTCGTCCTCGACGTAAATCCGCACGGGGTCGAGGCCCTCTTTATAGTATGCGCCGGAGGGAGCGCAAATGATACAGAAAATGTAGTTGTGGCTGGCGTGTACGCCCATGCCCACGTCGGAGGCGAAGACGAAGGGCCGGATGTAGAGCGACGCGCCGTCGGTGTGGGGCACCCACGCCTTGTCGATTTCGACCAATGTCTTGACGGCCTGCACGAAGTCGTCCTCGGGCACCTGCGGCACACACATGCGGTCGCACGAATCCTGCATACGCTTGGCGTTGCAGTCGGGCCGGAAAAGCTGAATCGTGTTGTCGGCGGTGCGGTAGGCCTTCATGCCCTCGAAGAGCTCCTGCGCGTAGTGGAACACGACACAGGCCGGGTCGAGCGTGAACGGGGCGTAGGGGACAATGCGGGCGTCATACCAGCCCTTGTCGATGTTGTAGTCCATCAGGAACATATGGTCGGTGAAGATTTTGCCGAACCCGAGGTGATTTTCGTCGGCGGGCAACGCTTTCGGGGTGGCGGTTCTGGTGATTTTGATGTCCAGCATTTTGATTCGCGCTCCTTTTCCAGTGGCCTGACGCGGCCTGACAGGCGGAATGATAGCACACCAGTCGGCGAAAGTCAAGGCATGCGTAGCGATTCCGGCGCGCCTCCCCGTGCGGGGACTGAAAGCCTCTCCGGATTGGCAAAAAGTCTCCCCCGTTGCCACGGGGGAGACGGTTCGGAAAGATTGGAAGTCCGGGGTTACCTGTCCTTTTTCAGTGCCGTGAGAATCGCCGCGCCGACGGCGGAGCCAATCAGCAGGGCCACGATATACATAATGGGATTGCCCACGGTGGGGAACACGAAAATTCCGCCGTGCGGGGCCATGAGCGTACAGCCGAACAGCATCGACAGCGCCCCCGACACCGCCGAGCCGGCAATACAGGACGGAATCACGCGTCCGGGGTCGGCGGCGGCGTAGGGAATCGCGCCCTCCGAGATGAAGCACAGGCCCATAATGTAGTTGACGAAGCCGTTGTTGCGCTCCTCTTCCGTCCACTTCTTGGGGAAGAACGTCGTAGAAATCGCGATAGCAATCGGGGGCACCATGCCGCCGACCATGACCGCCGCCATAATGTCGTAGTTGCCGTTGGACAGCGCCGCGATTCCGAACGCGTAGGAAGCCTTATTGAACGGCCCGCCCATGTCGATACTCATCATGCCGCCGACGACCGCGCCGAGGAGGAGTTTGGACGAACCGCCCATGGAGTTGAGCAGATTGGACAGTCCGGTATTGAGCGCGCCCATGATGGGGTTGACCGCGCACATGAACACGCCGACGATAAAGATACCGCCGAGGGGGTAAATCAACATCGGGCGGATACCGTCGAGGGCCTGCGGGAGTTTTTCGGTGGTTTTCTTGAGCCAGCTCACGACGAAGCCGGAGACGAAGCCGGCGAGTAAGGCCGCGAGGAAGCCGCCCGACACGGCGGGGGCGTCGCCGAAGATACTCGTAAACGACACGCCGCTGACGGCCAGCGCGCCGCCCGTAAAGCCGACTGCCAGACCGGGCCTGTCGGCCATGGACATCGCGATAAAGCCCGCGAGTACGGGGAGCATGAAGCCGAAGGCCTCTCCGCCGACAGTCTTGAAGAACGCCGCAAGGGGGGTATTGGTGCCGAAGTTGGAGGGGTCAATGCTGTAATCGTCGAGCAGGAAGGCCAGGGCAATCATGATTCCGCCGCCGACCACGAACGGGAGCATATGCGAAACGCCGTTCATGAGGTGCTTGTAGAAGGCGCTTCCCACGGAATCCCCGGCGCTTGCCGCCGGCGACGCCGACGAGCCTTCCGCCGAGTGGTAAATCGGGGCCTTTCCGTCTAAAATTGTCTGGATGAGTTCCTTGGGCTTGTGGATACCGTCGGCGACACGCGTAATCACGACGGGCTTGCCGTCGAAACGTGCCATTTCCACGTTTTTGTCGGCGGCGACGATGATACCGTCGCAACGGGCGATTTCCTCCGCCGTCAGGATGTTTTTCGCGCCGCCGGAGCCGTTCGTCTCGACTTTCGTCGGCAGTCCCATTTCGGTACCGGCCTTTTCAAGGTTCGTCGCGGCCATGTACGTGTGCGCGATACCCGTCGGGCAGGCCGTGACCGCAAGAATGCGGTATCCGCCTACCGCCGAACCGCGCGCCGCCGCTTCCTGTTCCGTGAAGCTCTCGCTCCCGAAATGCTCCTGTTCGGCCTTGTCGAGCATGTCGAGGAACTCTTCCTCCGTTTTCGCGGAGCGGAGTTTTTCGACGAAATCCTCTTCCGCGAGCAGGTTCATGAGCCGCGCGAGCATGTCGACGTGAAGACTGCCATTCATGGGCGCGGCAATCATAAAGAACAGGTCGCTCTTTTCGTCGTCGTCGGGGTTGTACTGGATTCTCTCGGCGGTGCGCGCCACCGCCAGACTGGGGGCCGTGACCACGTTCGTTTTCGCGTGCGGGACTACGATTCCGTTGCCGACATAGGTCGAATACTCCTCCTCACGGGCGAAAATGGCCTCCGTGTAGGCGTCCTTGTCGGTAATGTTGCCGTGCGTGAATTGCAGGTCAACCATCTGGTCGATGAGTTCGGCCTTGTTGGCGGCCTTGACATTCAGGGCCGTCGCGCTCCGGCTGAACAGTTCTATCAGACGCATAGCTCCCTCTCCTTTCTGTGCGCCGTTGGTGGGTGGTTGTATGGAATACGGGCAAGCCCGTCTTTCCCGGGCGTCAGAGCGTGGCGAGGAGTTCGTCGATTTTCTGACGGTTCGCCAGCCCGATAGAGAATGCCGTCGCGCTTCCGGCGGCGGTGCCGAGTTTCAGGGCGTACTCGTAATCCCCGGTTTTCAGGTACCCGGCGAGGAATCCGGCGACCATCGAATCTCCCGCGCCGACGCTGTTCATGACCTTCCCCTTCGGACACCCGATTCTGTGACTGTTGCCTTTTTCGTCGAGGAGTAACGCGCCGTCTCCGGCCATAGAAATCAGGATGTTGCGCCCGCCGCGCTCCTGTAACTTCGCGGCGCATTCGACGATTTCGGCGTCGGTTTTCAGAACCCGCCCGAAAATTTCGCCGAGTTCGTGGTTGTTGGGCTTAATCAGGAACGGGTGATATTTCAGGACATTGACCAGTAAATCCTTGGTGGCGTCCACGGCGATACGGAGGTTTTTCGATTCCAAATGGGCCATGATTTTCTCGTAGGTGTCGCCGGGCAGACAGGCCGGAATCGAGCCGGAGAGTACGAGCGTATCGTCGGGGCCGATTCCGTCGAGCTGTGCGTAGAGCTTCCGCATATCGGCGTCGGCGATGGTCGGGCCGATTCCGTTGATTTCGGTCTCCTCGGCGGCCTTGATTTTGACGTTGACGCGCGTCTGTCCTTCGGGCAGGTGGATGAACTCCGTTTTCAGTCCCATAGCGTTGAGGCCCTTTTCGAGGCCGTCGCCCATGAATCCGGCGACGAACCCCAGGGCCACGGTGTCGAAATCGAGCTCCCGGAGGACGTTGGAGACGTTGATACCCTTGCCGCCGCACTGGTAGTCCTCAAACTGATTCCGGTTAATGGCCCCGGGCGTCAGGGCGTCGAGGTGGATTACGTAGTCGATGGCCGGGTTGAAAGTGACGGTATAAATCATAGCGCATTCCCCCTATAAATCGCGGAACAGAATACCGTGACATCATACCACAGGAGAGAGAAAATTACAACAGGGATTTTTGGGGAGTATGCGTATCATAACATTGGCGAAGTTGCGTTGCCCCTGACATCTTGCAAAAGTAGAATCGCTGTGCTATACTGTGCGAAAAACGCGGGAGGAATGCCAATGGAATCATTTGAGGAACGTTACCGCGCAGCCCGCCGCGGTGTGATTGCGAAGGACTTGCGGCGGCTTAACCCCATGCAGCGGCGGGCCGCCATGACAACGCAGGGGCCTTTACTGTTGCTCGCCGGGGCCGGGAGCGGGAAAACGACCGTCTTAATACAGAGAATCTACAATCTGCTGACCTACGGGAGCGGGAGCGACGCGGAATTTGTCCCGGAGTGGGCCACGGAGGACGATTTGGACTTTCTGGAACGCTTCCCGGACGCGCCCAGTGAGGACGAGTTCCGGCGCGCGCGGCGGCTGTGCGCCGTAGACCCGCCGCGCCCGTGGGAGATTCTCGCCATCACGTTCACGAACAAGGCCGCCGGGGAACTCAAAGACCGCCTCGCCGCGCGTCTCGGGACGGTCGCGCACGATGTCTGGGCGTCTACGTTCCACTCCGCCTGCGTGCGCATTCTCCGGCGCTATATTGAATATATCGGCTTTGAGCGCACGTTTACTATCTACGACAACGACGATTCCCAGCGCGTCCTGAAGCAAATCGCCAAAGACTTCGACCTCGACGCGAAAACCTTCGCGGCCAGAAGCGTACTCTCCGAAATCGGGCGCGCCAAAGACCTCTATATTGGCCCCGACGAGTACGCGAAAGAGTACGCCCTGGAGCGCGACTGGCGCAAGAACCGTATCGCCAAAATCTACGCCGAATACCAGAAGCGCCTCCGCGCCGCCAACGCCCTCGACTTCGACGACCTTCTCTTTTATACAGTCAAACTGCTCCAACAGGAGCCGGAAGTCTTGGGGCACTATCAAAACCAGTTCCGCTACGTCCTCGTCGACGAGTACCAGGACACGAACCACATACAGGAATTGTTGATTGCGCTTTTGTCCGGGGGACATAAAAACCTGTGCGTTGTCGGCGACGACGACCAGTCGATTTACAGCTTCCGGGGGGCCGATATCGACAACATTCTCGGCTTTGAGAAGCGTTACAAAGACTACGCCCCCCGTGTCATCCGTCTGGAGCAGAATTACCGTTCCACACAGCATATCCTCGATGCCGCCAACGCCGTCATTGAGAACAACGTCGGACGGAAGGGGAAAACCCTCTGGACGGAAAACGCCCCCGGAGAAAGAGTACAAATCCAAACCCTCGCAAGCGAAAGCGCGGAGGCGATGTTCGTCGTAAACGACATTCTGAGCGTGGGGCGGGCCTTCCGGGACAGCGCCATTCTCTACCGCATGAACGCGCAGTCCAACGCGCTGGAATACGTCATCAAGGGCAACGGCATTCCCTACCGGGTGATTGGCGGTGTAAAGTTCTTCGACCGCGCGGAAATTAAGGATATGCTCGCGTATTTGTGCGTGGTCAACAACCGCCTGGACGATTTGCGATTCCGGCGTATCGCGAACAACCCGCCGCGCGGAATCGGACAAACTACGCTGGCGAAAGTCGCGGCACTGGCGGAAAGTCAGGGGCTTTCGCTTTACGAGATATTCCGGAACGCGGACCTGTTCCCGGAATTGAAATCCGTCAAGGGGAAGCTGTTGAAATTCGCCGACCTGCTGGACGAACTCCGCAAGAGAAGCGCCGAATTGCCGCTAGACGAGTTCTACGACCTGTTATGTGAGAAGAGCGGCTACGTGAAGATGTTGCAGGACAAGGCCGACGAGGAAAGTCTGGGACGGCTGGACAACGTAAAAGAGTTGAAATCGAGCATTTCCGGCTACATGGAGCGGGTGCCGGAGGACGCGACTTTGTCCGGATTCCTGAACGAGACCGCGCTGTATACCGACTTGGACTCGGCGGAGTTCGGCAACAACTCCGTCACGCTGATGACGATTCACGCCGCGAAGGGACTGGAATTTCCGGTCGTGTACGTCGTGGGCATGGAGGAGGGCGTTTTCCCGAATAATAACGCGCTCTACGAGGAAAAAGGCATGGAGGAGGAGCGGCGGCTGTGCTACGTGGCCATGACCCGCGCCAAAGAGCGGTTAGTGTTGACGAACGCGCGGCAAAGAATGCTCTACGGCGAAACGCGCTCGAATCGGGCGTCGCGCTTTCTGGAGGAAATCCCGGAGGAAGTGTCGCGCTGGGAGGGCAAGCGCCAATCCGGTACCGGGGCGCGAATTTCCTACGCATGGGGCGCGTACACGACCGAAAAGCCGAAACCGACGCCGCCGCCCGCATCCGGGGAGACTGTGTTCCGTGTACAGGCCGGAGACCTCGTAGAGCATACGGCGTTCGGAAAGGGTATCGTGCTGGACGTGAAACCGATGGCGCGGGACGCCCTGGTAGAAATCCGCTTTGACGGCCCCGGCGTCAAAAAACTGATGTTGAGCGCCGCCGCGGGGCGTATAAAGAAACTGTAAAGAGTGGTGAAGTATGGAACAGTACAACGTAACGGGCATGAGCTGCGCGGCGTGCAGTGCGCGCGTCGAGAAGGCGGTCTCGTGCGTGCCGGGGGTGACGGGCGTCGCCGTCAGTCTGCTGACAAACTCCATGGGCGTGGAGGGCGACGCGTCCCCGGCGGCGATTATCGAGGCCGTCGAGAAGGCGGGCTACGGCGCGTCGCGCAAGGGCGCGGCGAAAGCCGTACCGGCGGCGGACGACGACGCCCTAGAAGACAAGGACACCCCGCAATTGATACGGCGGCTTATCTGGTCGCTGGGGTTCCTGTGCGCGCTGATGTATATTTCCATGGGACATATGATGTGGGGCTGGCCGCTCCCGGCGTTCTACGACGGCAATCACGTCGCAATGGGCCTGACCGAACTGCTGTTAGCTGTCGTCGTGATGGTGATTAACCAGAAATTTTTCGTCAGCGGGTTCCGCAGTCTGTCGCACGGCGCGCCGAATATGGACACTCTCGTCGCGATGGGTTCGGGCGCGGCGTTCGTCTACAGTACGTTCGCGCTGTTCGCCATGACTTCCGCGCAGGTGCGCGGCGACACGGCGGCGGTCGAACAGTGGATGATGGAATTTTACTTTGAATCCGCCGCCATGATTCTCACGCTGATTACAATCGGGAAGACGCTGGAAGCGCGCTCCAAGGGGCGTACAACCGACGCCCTGAAAAGTCTGATGAAACTGGCCCCGCAGACGGCGTTTGTCGTCCGCGACGGCGCGGAGACGGAAGTACCCATAGAGCAAGTGCAGACCGGGGACATTTTCACAGTCCGTCCGGGACAGCATATCCCCGTAGACGGCGTGGTGCTAGAGGGCGGCGGGGCCGTCGACGAGGCCGCGCTGACGGGCGAAAGCGTCCCCGTCGACAAGGCCCCCGGCGATACCGTATCCGCCGCGACCGTCAACCGCTCCGGGTTCCTGAAATGCCGCGCCACGCGCGTCGGGGAGAATACCACGCTGTCGCAAATTGTCCGGATGGTGTCGGACGCCGCCGCGACAAAGGCCCCCGTAGCGCGTATTGCCGACAGGATTTCCGGAATTTTCGTGCCCGCCGTGATTGCAATCGCCCTCGTGACGACGTTCGTATGGCTCGCGCTGGGCCGCGACGCCGGATTCGCGCTGGCGCGCGGTATCTCCGTACTGGTGATTAGCTGTCCGTGTGCGCTGGGCCTCGCGACGCCCGTCGCGATCATGGTCGGCAACGGCGTCGGCGCAAAGAACGGGATTCTGTTCAAGACCGCCGCCGCGCTGGAATCGGCGGGGCGCGTGGAGGTCGTCGCGCTCGACAAGACCGGAACTGTCACGGAGGGCGCGCCGCGCGTGACCGACATTCTGCCCTTGGACGGCGTGGGCGAAGTCGAATTGTTACGCCTCTCCGCCGCCCTCGAACAGCACAGCGAACATCCGTTGTCGAAGGCCGTCTTAGAGGCGGCGCGCGCGCGGAATCTGGACATTCCGGAGGTGTCGGACTTCCGGGCCGTCCCGGGGAAGGGCCTCACCGCCGCGCTGGACGGCGTGGAGTTGCGCGGCGGCAACGCCGATTTCGTAGCGCTTACGGACACGGACGCGCACGACACTGACGGCGGTTTGAACGTTCAAAGCAAAGTCGCGGAGGCGTTGTCGGCGGAGGGCAAGACGCCGCTGTACTTCAGCCGTGACGGGCGAGGACTGGGCGTCATTGCCGTGGCGGACGTGCTCAAGGCCGACAGTCCGCAGGCCGTCCGGGAATTACAGGCCATGGGGCTCCGCGTCGTCATGCTCACGGGCGACAACCAGCGCACCGCCGACGCCATAGGCCGACAGGCCGGGGTCGACGAAGTCATAGCCGGGGTTCTGCCCGACGGCAAGGAACAGGTCATACGGCGTCTGCAATCCCGGGGGCGCGTCGCGATGGTCGGCGACGGAATCAACGACGCGCCCGCCCTCACCCGCGCCGATACCGGAATCGCAATCGGGGCCGGGACGGATGTCGCCATTGACGCCGCCGACGTGGTGCTGATGAAGAACAGTCTCCTGGACGTACCCGCCGCCATTCGCCTCAGCCGCGCCACGCTGCGCAATATCCACGAAAATTTGTTCTGGGCGTTCTTCTATAACGCTATCGGCATTCCATTAGCCGCCGGGGCGCTCGTCCCGTTCGGCCTGACGCTACACCCGATGTTCGGCGCGGCGGCGATGAGCTTGAGCAGTTTCTGCGTAGTCTCGAACGCGCTCCGTCTGAACCTGTTCCGCCCGCACGACAGCAGTCGCGACAAGTCCCTTACACGCAAACAGTCCGGCGCGCCGGAAACTATACAGGAGGAATACGCTATGCAGAAGACCATGAATATCGAAGGCATGATGTGCGAACACTGCGAGGCCCGGGTCAAGAAGGCCCTGGAGGCGCTCCCGGAAGTCGAACAGGCGGCGGTCAGCCACGACAGCGGTACGGCAGTCGTGACGCTCTCCGCGCCCGTCGACGACGCCGCGCTCAAACAGGCCGTCGAGGCCCAGGACTACAAAGTCCTCGGCATTCAGTAAGCCGCGCGAAACCGGGG
>CAMHBH010000074.1 GCA_946183175.1 uncultured Oscillibacter sp. | reverse complement strand
ATACGCTTCGCCGCGCCCGTCACTTCCGCCACGGGTTCCACGACGTTGTTGATAAAGACGAGGTTCGTCACGAGTACGATACCCATACAGGCCGCGACCGCCAGCGTAATCGCGAGTACGGTCATGACCACCTGTCGGTCTACGTTCCGGAGGGAGGTCACAACGCGCATAACGCCCTGTACGCGTCCGTTGTAGACCAGCGGATGGGACACCGCCATAATATTTTCTCCGGTCTCGGGGTCGGGGCCCTGAAAGGCCGTCATGCGGTTGTCGGACAACGCGCGGCTGATATCGTCGGTGCCGGGGGTGGTGCCCGCCGTCAGGCCGGAAGTCGAAACCACGATACGCCCCCGGCTGTTGATGAACTGTAGCTCCACGCGGTCTTTGTCCTCGAAACGCTCCGTAGACTGTACGGCCTTCTGGTAGTAGCTGTTGAAGCCGCTGCCCATGAAGTACTCGTTGAAGGAGTTCGCGATAGCCTGCGCGCGGGATTCAAGCCCCTTCTGCATGGAGCCGAAGTAGTAGCTTGAAATCCCGGCGGAAACTAGGATAACCGTCGTCATGAGAATGACGCACACGGGCGCGACCGTATTCGTAATCCAGCGCCGCCGGAGGCCCGTCAGACGCGGTATCGACAGGCGCGCCGTGTTCTTTTTCAAACGATTCAGAATCCCCATTTGTACCCGTAGCCCCAAACAGTGGTGATGTAGTTCGGTGTCTGCACGTTGTCCTCAATTTTGAGCCGGAGACGCCGGATATTGACATCGACGATTTTCAAGTCGCCGAAGTAGTCCTGCCCCCACACGCGGTCGAGGATTTCTTCCCGCGAGAGCGCCTTGCCCGGGTTCTCCATGAAGAAACGCATAATCGAATATTCGACCTGCGTCAGCTTGATTCGCTCGCCGTTCTTCTCCAGAGTACGGTTCCGGGTATTCATGAGGAACGGCGGCTGACGGATTTCGCCGGAGTGGGCCAAGTCCTCGCCGCCCGAACGGCGGTAGAGAGCGTCGACACGGGCGGTCAATTCCGCCGGGGAGAACGGTTTCGTTACGTAGTCGTCGGCCCCGGTCATGAGGCCCGTTACTTTGTCCATCTCCTGCGAGCGCGCCGTGAGCATGATAATGCCAATCCGGGCATTCGTGGCGCGGATACGCCGGCAGACTTCAAAGCCGTCGATTCCGGGCAACATGATATCGAGGAGGGCGACCCGGGTATCGGGATGCTCTTTGAGGCGTTCGAGGGCAGCTTCCCCGGTCTCGGCCTCTATGACATCGTACCCCGCCCGCCGGAGGTTGATTACGATGAAACTACGGATACTCGATTCGTCTTCCAATACCAGAACTTTTCTCATGAAAACTCCCTCTTTTCTGCGTCGGTTGTCGGACTGTGCGGAATATGGTTGCCCCCTCCGGCCTTACTCCCGCAAGGCGGGAAGGGGCAAACGTGTCAGTTGTCGGAATTTTGCCTTGTCTCCGCAAGGCAAAGGCGTCGGTTGTCGGAATCCCGCCTTGTCTCCGCAAGGCGAAAGCGTCGGTTGCCGGAATTTTGCCTTGTCACCGCAAGGCGAAAGCGTCGTTGTCGGACTGTGCGCGTGTCAGTTGTCGGAAGTAAGCCAGTCCTCCCGGATAATCAGACTGAACGCGGAGCGTAATTCCTCCTCTGTCATGGAGAAGTCGCGCGCTACGCTACTGTCCGGAAGCTCGGCGGTGTAGATGGTCTCGGTACGCCGCCCGATGATGAAGCGATTCCCGCGCACGGCGCGCATATCGCGGCCCGAACCGCTCAGCGCCGAAACGCGTAGGAATGGCTGTGCGCTGTCGCGGAGGCAGAACGTGACCGACGCCTCGCCGGGGGACGTAGTACGCACGGCGTAAAAGCGGTTCGTCCACGCGTCGGGGATTCGCAGATACCACCCGTCGTCGAGATTGTGATAAGTACGCAGTACGGAGACGGAATCGCCGGAGCGGTCGAACTGCCGCCACTCAATCAGACGGTAGGCGGTATCGCCGGAGGGGCCTGTAGGGAGGGCGATGGAACGGGGCGTTTCCGTGATTCCGTCGCTGTTGAAGTCGGAGGGGTAGAGGGAACAAAACGGGCTGATTTCGCCGGAGACGCCCGTCGTCTGGTCTATCACGACATTGGCGATTTCGCCGCCGCGCAGTGTCAGAATATCCGTGACGGCCATGCTCTGGTCGGTCACGCCGCTGACGTAAATCGCGGGTTCGCCGTTGCTGAGCGTCCCGGCGCGCACGCGGCCCTGTTGGCTTAATTCCGCCATCGTGGACGATATCCGGATATAGGAACGCGTCACCAGACTTCCGTCGTCCTGCCAGTTGTAGTAATCCGCGACGCCGTCGCCGTTCTGCCCGGCGCGGAGTACGAGTAACTCCTGCTGTCCGTCCTCGTTCAGGTCGAACGTCAGGTACTTGACGTAATCCGTGCGGACAAGGGGGTGTGTCTCCTCGTCGTCGCTGGTGTAGACTTCCAGCACTTGCAATTCCGCGGCGGCCTTCCATCCCACGGCGATTTCCATACGCCCGTCGCCGTTCATGTCGACGTAGTTGATACTGTAAATCGCGGTGCCGGAACCCTCTATCCGGAAGGATTGGCGGTAGGTATCGTCCTCGGCGCTGAAGATATAGATTTTCAGGGGCTTTTCGTCGGCGGGGTTGCGGAAGAACGCGACCGCTTCCTCTCTGCCGTCGCCGTTGAGGTCGATGAGCTGTACGGACTGGATATTCGAGCCGGACGTGGGCGCGGCGTACTCCGCGCCGCCGCTGAGAATTTCGGTGAGAAGCCCGTTTAACTCGGTGTACTTGGCGGGGAGCTTCGGGAGCGCGTACAACTCCTGCGGGTTGAGCGTGAAGCCGGGGCCGTTGGCACAGCCGGACAGCGTAAAGAGTATCAACAGCAGTGCCGCCGCGAGGCGGTGTCGGGTCATAGTAAGTGCCTCCTCTCTGGCGTAATTCCTGTCATGATAGCACATTTCGGGAAGTTTGGGTAGCCCCTTTTTCGGATTTTTCCGGAAAGCGCGAAAGCCTCCCCCGACAGCGGGAGAGGCTTCAAACGTCACGAATTGTCGGGGACAAAGGCGAGAATCTGACGCCCCCCGGCGACGGATTCCAGCGCGCGGGCGTAGTCGGCGGGGACGCCCCACAGCAACAGCGGCCCCGATACGGCGCGTTCGTGACAGGCGGCGCACAGCGACAAACTCAACGGCGCGGCGCAGTCGGCGTAGGAATCGGGGGTGTCGACGGCGCGGGCGACGGCGGCGGACTGGAAGCGGTCATCGCCGGCGTAGCGGTTGGCGGTGAGCGCGTGGAACAGTTCCGCGACGCGTTCGGGGAGTTCGTCCGGGGCGTCGGGGTCGATTGCGCGGAGCGTGTCCAGCGACACCCGCGCGCGGTTCCAGAGAATTTCACGGCTGCGGTCGAGTTCCTCCCGGTCGCGGCGGATTTCCAGCCGTAGCGCCGAGCGTTCTTCCCGGATTGCGTTCGACGCCTGTACGGGGTTGTCGCCGTTCGTCATGACGACGTGGTTGCCGTCCGACTGCTCTACGACCGCAATCGCCGGAATCGCGGGGCCGTTCTGCGCCTCCAGCGCCTCCGCCTTGCGCACGACCGCCTCCGCAATCGACAATTCTTTCCGGCGGCGCGCGCAGAGGCGGAGCTGTTCGTCGGCCTCCTGCATGTTCGACACCTCCGGCGCGAAACGGTGGATTTCCCGTAAAATCCCGCGCTCGTTGGTGGTGAGCGATTCGCGGAAGCTGTCGGCGGCGGCGATTTTGATGTCGGCGGCGGCGCGGGCCTCCTCCATGACGCGGTAGAGTTCCGCGTAGCGTACTAAATCCGATTCCCACTGGTTGCGGCGCTTGGCGGCGTCTACGACCCAGCGCTCGTCCCATTTGCGCACGAACCAGCCCGTAAAAATGCCAGCGCCCACGAACAGTAACCACGCGACGGGGTACCACGCGCCCGGACTGCGGAACAGGAACAGGGCACCGATTGCCACGACGACCCCGAACGCAATCGCGCCCCATTTGGGGATGACGGGCCGGAAGGGGAGTTTCAGCGGACTTTGTTCGGCCTCCTCGGGCGTCATTCCCGCGAAAGGCATGGCGTCCACGTCGGCCTTGGCGTCGGCTAGGACACGTTCGGCGGCTTCCTGTTCGGCCTCGGCCTTGTCGAGCTGTTTCCCGGCGGTCATGATGTTGATGATTGCCCCGCGCAGACGCGAAATGGCGTCGAGTTCGGGAACGTGGTCGGCCTCCAGTTTGCTTTTCATGGCGTTGTAGGCGGCGGAGAGCGTCGACAAGTCCGGGACATGTTCGGCCTGTCCGCTGTTGAGGGCGGTTTCCTCCCGTTCGAGTTCCTGCATACGGGCGTCGGCACGTTGTAGCCGCGCCTCCACTTCCCCTACAGGTTCCTCCGTGTCCCAGGCCACAAGCGACAGATTCCGGTAGGCCTCCGCCCCGACGCCCGTCAGGAGTTCGCCGCGATTCTCGGCGGTCAAATCCTCCGGGGCGTCGCCCGACACCCCGAAGGCGTCGCCCGACTGCGAAAGCGTCAGCGTGTGCCCGCCAGACTGACAGTCCATTTCGGCGCGTTCCGGGGCGTCGGCACCGGGGCCGTACAGCAACGTACACAATGCCCCGCCCCAATCGGGTTGCTGTCCCTTGACGGTGTTCAGTCCCTCCCGGAGTTCCAATGCGCCGCCTGAGCCGTCCTTCCAGTCGGCGGATATCCGTTGAATGAACAAGATAACTCCCCCCTGTTCTAGAATCTTCCTGCGTTGAGACTATGCGCGCTTCAGCCGGAATAGCCCAGCGCGGCGAGCAGTTCGTCGCCGTGCGCGTCGCGCCAGGCGTCGTAGACGCCCTCCGACACCGTCCGGAAGGCCTGTATTTGTGCGTCTGTCAGGGTCGTGACCTGTACGCCGGAGCTTTGACAGTGCCGTAGCGTTTCGGCGTCCCGCGCGCGGGAGGCCGTGATTTCGGCGGCGGCGGCCCCGCGCGCGGCGTCATAGAAAATTTCCTTGTCCTCATCGGAGAGCTTCGCCCAGAGTTCCGCCGACACGCACAGGCACAGCGGGTCGTAGGCGCAATTCCAGACCGTCAAATAGCGCTGTACGCGGTCGACTTGCGCGAGGCGTATGGCCTCTAACGTGTTCTGCTGTCCGGACACGTCGCCGTCGCGGAGGGCCGGGAACGTGTCGGGCCACTCCATGCGGACGGGCTCCGCGCCGAATCCCGCGAACAGCGTCGACTCTATATCGTCGCGTACCCGAATCGTCAGCGAGCGGAAGTCGGCGGGCGCGGACACCGGGCGGCGGTCGTTCGTAATCTGCCGGAAACCGTTTTCGCCCAGCGCGAGGGGCTCCAGCGTCGTGGCGCGAATCAGGTTTCGTACAGCCTCCCCGCCGGGGCCGTTGAACAGCCGCTTGTCTACGTCCTGCGCGTCGGCGAACAGCCACGGAAGAGAGAGTACCGACAGCCGCTCTTCCAGCGCCGTCAAGTCCGACACGGCGCAAAGCTCCGCTTCAGCTTTGCCGTCCAGGAGACGTTCCAGGCCCTGCGCGGTGTCGCCGTAGACGACCTCCACGCGCCAGCGGCCCCCGGTGTCCGCCTCGACTGTCTGCGCGAACGTGTCGGCGGCGACGCCCCATATTGTCCCCTCCGGCGCGCCGACGTTCATCCTGACCGTTTTCGCGCCACAGCCGCCCAACAGCACAAGCGCGGCGGAACAGATAACCATATTTTTCCAGAATTTCACGTCAAATCCTCCCATGACGTTTGATTTCCGCGTTTATTATACCGTCCCGCTTCCGGGAATGTCAATATGTACGCGCGGGATTATACAGGCCCGCAACGTCACGGGCGCGGACACCTGTCCGGTATCCGCGCCCGTCGGCACTCGCGTTACTGTGATATGAGCGCGTCGTACTTCGCGCGCTTGCGGTCGATGGCTTTCCGGTAGCGGTCCTCCTCCGAAAAGACACAACCGCAGTATTTTTGCATATAGAAACCCAGTTCGCGCGCGCGCTGATTGCCCCGGCGGAAGTTCTCGCGGAAGTCGCGGTACACGAACTCTACGCCGTATTCGCGGGCATAGCGCCGCCCCGCCTCCGCGATTCCGTCATGGTTCTGGTACGTACTCGCCAGAAGCGTCGACGTGAACGCCCCGAACCCGTGTTCGGCGGCGAAACGCGCCGTCTCTTCCATACGGTGCTCGTAGCAGTAGCGGCAACGGCGGTCGATGTCGCCGGAGACGGCGCGCACAAAGTCGCGCAGGCCGTACTCCTCCTTGACAATCAGCGCCATTCCGATAGTCGGCGCGTACTCCGCAAGGCAATTCCGCCGCGCCTCGTACTCCTTCCACGGGTGAATGTTCGGGTTGTACCAGAACGCGACAGGCTCCACGCCCTCGGCGCGCAACGGGTCAATACAGCTCAGCGAACACGGCGCGCAGCAGCAATGTAACAGGATACGCTTCATTCGGCTTTCTTGGCGGCTTTGGCCTTCGCCTTGGCGGCCTTCTTGTCCGACTTCTCGACCGGGCGCGGCGCACAGCGTCCGTAGGTCTCCGTAAGCTCCCGGATTTCGTCGGCGAGTTTCTCCGTTGCGGCCCCGGGGAGCATACGCCAGCGCCAGTTGCCCGTCGCCACGCCCGGGACATTCGTCCGCGCCTCCGTGCCCAGGCCCAAATAGTCCTGCATTTGCGCGACAAACAATACCGCGACGCTTCCCTGTCCGGCGCGGAGTACGGCCTGCCGCATGGCCTCCTTGCCCTTCACGCCCAGGTACTTTTCGGCGTAGGCCTTCTCGCCCTTCTTCACCGACGCACACCAGCCCATGAGGGTGTCATTGTCGTGCGTCCCGGTGTAGCAAATGCAATTCGGGTCGGTATAGTTGTGCGGGAGGTAGCTGTTGGAGGCGTCGGAGAACGCGAACTCCAGCACTTTCATACCGGGCAGTCCGGAATTGTCGCGGAGTTCGTGCACGGCGTCGGTGAGGATTCCCAAATCTTCGGCGATGTACGTCACGTTGTGGAACCAACTGGTTAAGACGCGGAGCAAGTCCATACCGGGGCCCTTGACCCATTCGCCGTTTTTGGCGGTCTTCGACCCGGCGGGGATTGCCCAGTAGCTTTCCATGCCCCGGAAGTGGTCAATCCGGATGGCGTCGAACAGCCGCGACGCGCCCTCTACGCGGCGAATCCACCAGCCGAAACCGTCCTGCTTCATGGCATTCCAGTCGTAGAGCGGATTCCCCCAGAGCTGGCCGTCCTCGGAGAAGTAGTCGGGGGGCACGCCCGCGACTTTCGTCGGGTGTCCCTGCGCGTCCAACTGGAATTGCGACCGCTCCGCCCATACGTCGGAGGAATCCAGCGAGACGTAAATCGGCAAATCGCCGATGAGCTTGATTCCCAGCCCGTTTACGTACTGCTTCAGCGCGTCCCACTGCCGGAAGAAACAATACTGCTCCCACGTATGATAGGCGATTTCGGGTTCCAAGTCGCGGTGCCACTGTTCAATAGCGTGGTGTTCGTGTTGCCGGAGGGACTGTTCGGGCCAGTCGAACCAGGCCTTCCCGCCGAAACGCTCTTTGAGTGCCTGATAGAGCGTGTAGTCGCGTACCCAGCCGAATTTGTCGCGGAACTCCCGCACGGCGCGGGCGGTCTCGGGCGTAATGCGCGAGAAGGCCTTACGCAACAGCGCCGGACGCGTCTCGTAGAGCGCGGCGTAGTCGATTTTGTCGCCGTCGGGCACTCTCGCGGCTTTGAGCTCGTCGGCGGTAAGCAGTCCTTCTTCGGCGAGGGCGTCGAGGTCGATAAAGTACGGGTTCCCGGCGAACGTCGAGAGCGTGGTATACGGCGAATCCCCGCCGCCCGTGGGGCCTACGGGCAGTATCTGCCACCACGTCTGCCCGGCCTCTTTGAGGAAGTCGGCGAAAGCGCGGGCCTCCTTGCCGATTGAGCCGATACCGTAGGGCGAGGGCAGGGAGAAAATCGGCAACAGTATGCCGGCGGAACGCTTCATCATAATGACCAGTCCCCTTTCTTTGCGCGTGTCGCGCCGAAGCTATTATAATACAATTCGCCTCTACAGGCAAGGTCTACTTTTCATGGATGTAAATCGAATGCCTCCCCCGTGACACCGGGGGAGGCCAGCCATTATATGAGATATTCGTAGAATCGGTTCGTTTCCGGAATGTACAGTAGCATAAGCACGGATTCCATATGGTTGACGGCCTTGATTTTCCGCGCGTACTCCAAATCGGCACAAGAAAGCGCCGTATACTCTTTCGGGTGACTGTGGACAAATCCGGCAAAGTATATTCCGCGCTGGAACCATTGCGCAATGACGCGGTTTAGCGTGGCGTAGTCCGGGGTATACTGATTTGCTATTGTGCTCCCAGTGGTGTCCGGATAGAACTCGGACACCGTGCCGAAAGAATCAGCCCCCAGAATGCCGCCCATCTCCGGACGCCGCAACGCGCTTTTCATGCGCTCGTATACGTCAGGGAGTATGGCGGTCAATAAGCTATATAGTAACTACAGGCAGGCTCGCCGCCCGAGACGTACTTACTGAACTCTCCGCACCACATTTTCCCGTCGCTGTTCTTGTCGCTTCTGTTGAGTTTCGCACAACCGCCGCAGCAATTGCCGCACATATAGCCCTCCGGCAACTGCACGGGCTTCTTGACAGAGTTCGTGTTTTTTTCCATGATGATATCTCCTTTCCAATGTCCCCTCGTTCGGTAGGTGCCATAGTTCCTGTTAATAGGAACTATTCTTCTTGAAAATATACTACTATTCTTCCTGTTTGTCAAGAATAACCAGAAGTAAAATTCCTGAAAACAGGAAGTAAGGTGACGAATATGCTTTTGTCCAGTTTGTGCGACATCGGAAACCGTTTGTTCCTGATTCGCAAAAAGCAAGGCCTGACACAGGCGGAAGTCGCGGAATTATCGGGGCTTTCCGAAAGAACCTACGCTGAAATTGAACGCGGCGTAGTGAATATGCGTATCAAATCTCTCCTGCAAATCTGTGAGGCGTTGCACGTTACGCCGAATGAAATCCTGACCGGAGAACCGGAAGAAAAGTTCTTGCCGCTGGAAGAGACTTTTGCCCGTTTGACGGCCTGTCAGCCCAAAGACAGAGAAACTGCGCTCCGGTTGTTGTCCGTATATTTGCAGTCGCTGTCGTAGAAATGAATTTTGACAAACGGCGTAAATGCGGCTATGATAGGGGCAAACGAAAGCGGGAGGCGCGACATGACCAAGGACGAATTACGGGAAAAGGCGAACGAACTGCCCCTGTTGCCGGGGGTGTATCTGATGATGGACAGAACCGGGACAGTTATCTATGTAGGCAAGGCGCGGAAGCTCAAGAACCGCGTCAGCCAGTATTTCCAGGACAGCGCCGCGCATACCGAAAAGACACGGCGCATGGTGTCGCAGATTGACCATTTCGACACCGTGATAGTCAGCAGTGAATTTGAGGCGCTTGTGCTCGAAAACTCCCTTATCAAGCGCCATATGCCCCGCTACAACATCCTGCTGAAAGACGACAAGGGCTACCCGTTCGTGCGCATGAGCGCGGAGGAGTACCCGCGCTTTACGATAGCGTCCCGGTACGCTGACGACGGGGCGAAGTATTTCGGGCCGTTCGGGGGGCGGAGCGAGACCCGCGCCGCCCTCGACGCTGTACTGTCGGCGTTACGCCTGCCGACGTGCCGGAGGAAGTTCCCGCGCGATATCGGCGCGGGGCGTCCGTGCCTCAACTACGACATGGGCCGCTGTGACGCCTTCTGCCGTCCGGAGATGTCCGGCGACGAGTACCGGAGGCGTATGGCGCAGGCCGCGCGGCTTCTCAACGGGAAATCAAAGAAACTTGTCAAAGAGCTGACCGCCGACATGGAGGCCGCCGCCGACGCCTTACGCTTTGAACAGGCCGCGCAAATCCGCGACCGTATCCGGGCCATTGAGGCGCTGTCGAAGAAGCAGAACGTCATCGCGGGACTGTGCGCCGATACGGACATCTGGGGCCTGTGCATGGGCGAGGGGAAGAGCTGTTGCGCGATACTGCACATGGAAAACGGCAATCTGACGGGCCGCGAAACGTCGTTCTTTCAGACGCCCCTAGAGGAATCGGAGGCGGAGACGCTTTCGGCGCTGGTGTCGCAGTACTACC
>CAMHBH010000073.1 GCA_946183175.1 uncultured Oscillibacter sp. | reverse complement strand
GCCGTTGTCGAACTTTTTCGACAGGGAGCAGTCCCCATACGGCATCGTACTGACCCCGAAAAACAAAAGAGACAGGAATAAGGCCATGACCAGGAAAGCCCATGTTTTCAGGGTTTCAAAGGTCTTTAGCGGTCAACTTCCGAGGAAATGAGCCGGAAACAGCGCTCTTTGCCAAGGGGCGTACTGCGCCCATTCGCCTGAACGATTCCATGCGATAATAAAGGAGTATTCTATGGTCCCTATCAATACGACCGCAACGGAGAACATTTACCGTTCTCTTATCGCCCAGCTTGACAAGCTGGCGCGGCATAACCGGCAAGGTAGCTTCCGCACCAAGGAACGATATTACGAAGCCTGCAAACGCTTCTGCAAGTTCCTTGCGGAGGAATATCATCTGCAAAAGCTGTCGAACGTCAGCGGCAAACACCTGACGGCCTACGTGGAGTTCTTGCAAGCTACGGACAAAGCCGCCAGCACAGTCAAGACGGATTTGGCGGCAATCCGCTTCTTCCACGACAAAATGGACAATGCGAAGTATCGCCTTCCGGACAACGGCGAGTTGTCCGTCGAACTGGAAAAGCGTACCTTTGGCGGGACTGACCGCACCTGGAGCGCGGAGGAATTTGACAAGATGTTCGCCATCGCGCTTGTGTCCGGTCAGAACCACTACGCCTGCGCGCTCGCTCTGGCGCGTTTCGCCGGATTGCGCCTGCATGAGTGTTTCCGCATTGACACCGCTACCGCGAGACAGGCTCTCCGGGAAAAGGCCATCACTATTAAAGGTAAAGGCGGCAAGGTTCGCACGGTTCCTATTGAGGATGAGCGAATTTCTATGACGTTGCGCCCTTTGCTTGCCAAAACGCGGAACGGCGGCAAGTTGCTGGTGTCTGACGGCCTGCCCACGCACATCGCCATGCAAAGAATGGAGCAGTTCATCATCCGCAAACGGGAAGTAGTGCGGGACAAAGACTCCACGCGTCCGCTGACGTTCCACGGTCTCCGGCACACCTACGCCGCCGAAAAGTACCGCCAGCTTACGGAAAACGGCATGAGCGGCTTGGACGCGCATTTCGCCGTCTCCCGCCTGCTTGGACACGAGCGGCCTGACGTGACCGACATCTACCTCGCCTCGGTGAAAAAGGAGGGGCGTCATGGCGACTAAATTCCGCTCTTTGGATGACCTTCCGCTTGTGCTTCGGGTGGAAGACCTCATGTCCGCGCTGGACATCGGACGCAACGCCGCTTATGAGCTGGTTCGCTCCGGTCAAATTCGGAGTATCCGTGTCGGACGCAAACGCCGGATTCCCAAACAGGCGGTGGAGGATTTTCTGGCGGGAAAGCCGAAATAAACGTCTACGGCGCTAAAATAAAATTTGACGAACAGCCGCGCAGGATGTATGATTAGCAAGGTATGTTCTGCGTGGCGAAAGGAGGCTCTCGTGCCACGCGCAAAAACAACGGGCCGGGGCGCAAACGGCAACGGCTCGATTCGGAAAGTAACCGCCACACGCAACGGCAAGCAGTATACCTACTGGCAGGCGCGCTATACGGAGGGATTTGACCCCGGCACAGGCAAACAAATTCAGCGTTCCATTACAGGCAAGACCCAGAAGGAAGTAGCCCAGAAGCTCAAGCAGATTACCTTGGACATCGACAACGGCGTCTATCAGTCCCCCAACAAGCTGACCGTGGGCGACTGGCTGGACATCTGGACGGGCGAATACATGGGCGACAAGAAATATCTGACGGTCAAGAACTATAAGGCCGTAGTGGAGAACCACATCAAGCCCGCTTTGGGCGCGGTGAAACTGATGAAATTGACGGCTCCCGCCATTCAGAAGTTTTACAATGACCTGTTGGACCACGGACAGTTAATTCCGACACGGGATGAACAAGGCAAGATTCTGAAAAAGAATGGCAAGCCTGTCTATAAATCCGCTCCTATGGGCGCAAAGACGGTTCGCAACATTCACGGCGTTCTGACGAAAGCCTTGACTGTGGCGGTCAACGTGGGCTATTTGCGGATGAACCCGGCTGACCGGGTGACGCTCCCCCGCGTCGAAAAGAAGGAACTCCAGCCCCTCACAGATGAACAGGTCAAGGCGTTCCTGCAAGCGGCAGAATTAGACCCGCTTGGAAGTCTCCTGATTGTCATTCTCTTCACAGGCTTGCGGGAATCGGAGGCCATTGGATTGACATGGGACTGCATTGACTTCCGCGCCGGGACAGTCAAGGTGTGCAAGCAACTGCAAAAGCGTCCTTTGAAGGACGGCGGCACGGTATTCGCTCCGTTGAAAAACAACAAGACCCGTATCTTGAAACCCGCGCCCTATGTCATGGACATTCTGTCGAAACAATGGGCTATCCAGACGGAACAGCGTATCCGGGCGGGGGAGTTGTGGCGGGCTTGGACAAACGAGGAGGAGCGTCAAACCGCGCTGGTCTACACCATGCCGGAGGGAAACGACGTATCCCCTACCAGTCTGCGCTACCACTTCAAGAAGCTGGTCACGGCTATCGGCGCGCCGAATGTCCGCGTCCATGACTTGCGCCATACGTTCGCCGTGCTGTCTCTCCAGAACGGCGACGACATCAAGACGGTGCAGGGCAATCTCGGACACGCCACCGCCGCGTTTACCTTGGACGTGTACGGCCACGTCTCAGAGCGCATGAAGGACAACAGCGCTGCAAGAATGCAGGCGTATATCGACAAAACGACGGAATAAGGCCAAAAACAAGGCTAACAAATTTCGTTCGATTCCTTTTTCAAACTTCCTGACGGGAAATCTTGGCGCAAAGCAGAAAAAATCCCCGGAACCGTAACGATTCCGGGGAAATCCCGTGGCAGCGGGTGAAGGATTCGAACCCTCACATACAGAGTCAGAGTCTGCTGTGCTACCCTTACACAAACCCGCTATTCAAAGTGAACAATGGCTATTATACACATCTGGCGGGATTTGTCAAGGGCTTTCCGCGATTTTCCCGAAAAAAATCAAGGCCGGGGCGAAATTGGGGGCCGGACTTGTGGCATTTGTCCATTGTATCCGGGGGGGCGATTCGCTAGAATAGTACCAGAAAGGGCCCGCGCGGCCTGTCGAAGGAAAAGGAAACGCCTATGAAAACTCCATTTGTGACGAAAGAACGCCTGGAAGAGATTGCTTCCGAATACCCCACGCCCTTCTACCTCTACGACGAGAAGGGAATCCGCGAAAACGCCCGCCGCTTACGCAAGGCTTTCTCGTGGAACCCCGGCTTCCGGGAATACTTCGCGGTCAAGGCCACGCCCACGCCCGGCATTTTGAAGCTGTTGTACGAGGAAGGCTGTGGATGTGACGTATCGTCGATGGGCGAACTGCTCTTAGCGGAACGTTGCGGAATTGTCGGGAAAGACCTGATGTTCTCGTCGAACAACACCCCGGCGGAGGAATTCCGCAAGGCCGACGAACTCGGGGCCATTATCAATCTCGACGACCTGACGCTCGTCGACTTCCTCCGCGAGAGTACCGGACGTATCCCGGAAACGGTGTGCTGTCGCTACAACCCCGGCGGGACGTTCACGCTCGGCGCGACGGGGGAAGGCTTCCAGGTCATGGACACCCCCTCCGAGGCCAAGTACGGCATGACGCGCCCGCAGTTGTCGGAGGCCTTCCGGCGTCTGGCGGATATGGGCGCGAAGTCGTTCGGAATCCACGCCTTCCTTGCCTCGAACACGCTCTCCAACGAGTATTTCCCCACGCTGGCGCGGATTCTGTGCCGTCTGGCGGTCGAACTCCGGCAGGAGGTCGGCATAGAAGTCAAGTTTCTGAACCTCTCGGGCGGAATCGGCGTGCCCTACCGCCCCGAACAGACGGAAAGCGACATTTTCGCTATTGGCGACGGCGTGCGCCGCGCCTGCGAGGACAGCGGGCTGGACGGTATCGCCGTCTACGCCGAACTGGGCCGCTACATGCTCGCCCCCTACGGCGCGCTCATCACCCGCGCCACCCACGAGAAGCATATCTACAAGGAGTATATTGGCGTGGACGCGTGCGCCTGTAATCTTATGCGCCCGGCGATGTACGGGGCGTATCACCATATTACGGTCATGGGCAAGGAACACGCGCCCTGTGACCACCTCTATGACGTAGTCGGGGGGCTGTGCGAGAACAACGACAAATTCGCCATCGACCGCCCCCTGCCGGAGATTGTCCCCGGCGACCTCCTCTTTATCCACGACACCGGCGCGCACGGCTTCTCCATGGGCTACAACTATAACGGGAAACTCCGTTCCGCCGAACTCCTCCTCAAAGAGGACGGGACTGTTGAACTTCTCCGCCGCGCCGAGACCATGGACGACTATTTCCGTACGGTCGTCTGGTAACAGGCAAGTCTCCCCTGTCACGGCAGAGGAGACTTTCGCACTCTACGAAGCGCAGGTTGCGTTTTCCGTACGGTCGTAGTATCGTGGTGGCGCAAGGGGGGATTCCGTATGAATCAATACGTAACCGGGGGCATGATAAAGCGTCTCCGCGAGGCCCGGAATCTGACACAGCGGCAATTAGGCGAAAGAATCAGCGTCAGCGACAAGGCGGTGTCGAAGTGGGAGACCGGGCGCGGCTACCCGGACATTGCCCTTTTGGAACCGCTGGCAGCGGCGCTGGGGGTGTCGGTCATAGAACTGCTCGCCGGCGACGACGTGACGAATACGAACCGGGCGTTCCGGATGTCGCGCGCGCGGGTGTACGTCTGCCCGCTGTGCGGGAACATCGTGCAAAGCGCCGGGGAGGCGGTCGTGAGCTGTTGCGGAATCGTGCTCCCGGCCCTCGAACCCGAACCCGCCGACGCCGCGCACCGCGCGCGCGTGGAGGTGTCGGAGGACGAATACTACGTCGCGCTCTCCCACGACATGACCAAGACGCACTATATCTCGTTCCTGGCCGCCGTCCGCGACGACGGCTGGGAAGTACGCAAGCTCTACCCGGAGGGCGGCGCGGAGGCCCGCTTCAAAATCGCCGGGACGCGCTGTCTGCTCTGCTACTGTAACCGCCACGGGCTGTTCCGCCTCCCCGTGCGGTGAATCGGCCCGCAAAGCCGCTTTAGGAATGCCGTACAATATGCGCGGAAGGGGGGAGCGCGTATGCGAACCGCGCTATTCGCCGCGCGGCTGACACGGGCACTGTCCGCCGACGAGCAAATGTTACTCTTTTCCTGTCTGCCGCCGGAGCGACAGGCGCGCTTCCGGCGCGGGGCAGCGCGCGACGAGATTCTCTGCGCCTACGGCCTGCTGTGCGCGGCGCTCTACGCCGTGCTGGACTGGCGGGAATTGCCCCCCGTGGCGCTGTCCGACAGGGGCAAGCCGTACTTCCCCGACTTCCCGGGCGTATGCTTCAGCCTGAGCCACACGGACGGCGCGGTGATGGCGGGGGTATCCCCGGCCCCGATTGGCGTCGATATCGAGCGCGGGCGGCCCGTCCGGCCCCGTCTGATGGAACGCGTCGCGGGTACCGGCAGTCCCGACGCCTTTTTCCGCTACTGGGTGGCGCTGGAGGCCGTCGGCAAACGCGACGGCGCGGGCGTTATCGGGGCCCTGCACGGCGGCGGCGCGCCGCTGTCGGATACGGGCTACTCCGCGCCGGACGTGTGGCCCGGGTACTACGCCGGGGTCGCCTGTTCCCCCGGCCACGCCCCCGGCGAAACGCGCCTCTATACCGTCTAAGTACGCCCTCTCGGCATACTTCAGGCTAATTCAATTGCCGTTCTCCACCCTGCCCCAGCCGTCGACTTCCTCGACGATTTTCACCTTGTCGCCGTTGTTGAGGTGCCCGACTTTGTCGCGGTCGGAACCCGGGCCCTTGCACGGTATGGGCCTTGACCCTTACGGTGTAGCCTACCTGCGCCGTCGTGACGGCCTCCCCGGTTTGACGTTGCGGAACCGCCGTTCCGTGATTTTCATTCCAGCCCGGGCGGCCTTTCGTCACAGGTCGCGCACAATCCCGACAAAACGCGCCCGCTCCGCATACCCGATTCTGTGAAAAATGTGAAATCCGGCTTGACCGGACAGATTTGTTGTGTATAATAGTAGTTACTACTTACGCAGGAGGGACCCCGCATGTTTGAATTTCTTATCAAGAAGCTGAAAGCCCACCCCCGGCGCATCGTGTTCACGGAGGGCACCGACCCCCGGATTCTGGAAGCTACGGCGCGCCTGCTCTCCGGAACCTTCCTGACGCCCGTGCTCGTGGGCAATCCGGAGGAAATCTACGCCGCCGCCGAGGAGGCCGGCTTCAACATCCGGGGCTGTGACATCCGCGACCCGCTCAACTACGACCATATGGAAGAAATGGTCAAGATGATGTACGACCTCCGCAAGGGCAAGATGAGCGAGGAGGAGTGCCGCCAGCACCTGACCCACGCCAACTACTTCGGCACGATGTTAGTCAAGATGGGCTGCGCCGACGCGCTCCTCGGCGGCGCGACGTACTCCACCGCCGACACCGTCCGGCCCGCGCTCCAGCTCGTCAAGACCAAACCCGGCAACCGTCTGGTGTCGTCGTGCTTCATCCTGGTGCGGAACGCCGTCTCCGGCGAACGCGACGTGCTCGCCATGGCCGACTGCGCCATCCAGATTAAGCCCTCGGAAGAAGACCTCGCCGACATCGCCATCCAGACCGCCAAGACGGCGAAAATCTTCGGCGTCGACCCGCGCGTGGCGTTCCTGAGCTACTCCACGCTGGGTTCCGGCTCCGGCGAGGACGTGGACAAAATGCGCCACGCCTGCGAAATGGCCAAGGCCAAGGCCCCCGAAATTCCCATGGACGGCGAATTACAGTTCGACGCGGCGGTCTCCCCGCGCGTGGCGAAAACAAAGTGCCAGGGCTCCCCCGTCGCCGGACACGCCAACACCTTCATTTTCCCGGACATCAACGCCGGAAACATCGGCTACAAAATCGCCCAGCGTCTGGGCGGCTTCGACGCCTACGGCCCGATTCTGCAAGGCCTCAACGCGCCGATTAACGACCTCAGCCGCGGCTGTAACGGCCAGGAAGTGTACTCCATGGCCCTCATCACCGCCGGACTTGCCGAGGATTGATTCCCTGTTTTGCGGCCTCCCCGTCGACCGGGGAGGCCTTTCCCGTTTCGCCGCCCCGGCGGGCACGCGCGCCTTTGCCGACGATTCCTTTACGCGTACGCCTTGCTTTCGTCGCGGAAACTTGTTATACTGGAAGCGCGGCCAGCGCCGCACAGTTCAACAGGAAAGCGGGGCCTCTACTATGAAACGCAGTCAGATTAACGCCGCCCTCCGGGAGATGGAGCGCATGATTCGGGACTACCGGATATCCCTCCCGCCGTTCTGCCACTTCACGCCCGAACAGTGGAAGACCGTCGGGCACGACTATGACGAAGTGCGGGAATGTATGCTCGGCTGGGACATCACCGACTACGGCCTCGGCAAATTCGACGAGGTGGGCTTCTCGCTGATTACCATCCGCAACGGCAACCGCGCCATGCCGGACAAGTACCCGAAGGTCTACGCCGAAAAGCTCCTGTACTTGAAAGAGGGGCAGTATTCGCCGAACCACTTCCACTGGTACAAGACGGAGGACATCATCAACCGCGGCGGCGGGAACGTGCTGATTCGCGTCTACAACTCCCTCCCCGACGAGGCCATCGACTACCAGTCGGACGTGACCGTACACACCGACGGGCGCGCGTACACAGTCCCGGCGGGGTCGCAAGTGCGCCTGACGCCCGGGGAAAGTATCCACATCTACCAGCGTCTCTACCACGACTTCACGGTCGAACCGGGCACGGGGGCCGTACTGCTCGGCGAAGTGAGCCAGTGCAACGACGACAATGCCGACAACCGTTTCAACCCGCCCGTCGGACGCTTCCCCACGATTGAGGAGGACGAGCCGCCCTACCGCCTTCTGTGCGGGGAGTACCCGCCGGCCCCGTGAAAAACAGTTTTCAGCCTCTCCCGGCGTGCGGGCGGAGAGGCAAACGCGCCTTTGTAAGCGCTTGACAGGCCCCGGACGGAATGCTATAGTTTGCTGTCAAAGGGGGTGGCGACATGGGACGAAAAGTCGCGGTAGCCATGAGCGGCGGGGTCGATTCGAGCGTCGCGGCGTGGCTGTTACTCCGCCAGGGCTGGGATTGCGTCGGCGTGACCATGCGCCTGCACGACGCCGCCGGCGACATACAAGACGCCGCCGACGTGGCGCGGCGTCTCGGGATTCCGCATGCCGTGCTGGACTTGCGCGCGGAGTTCGAGAAAGAAGTCATGACGCCGTTCGCGGAGGCCTACGCGCGCGGCGATACGCCCAATCCGTGCGTCATCTGCAACCGCCGGGTGAAATTCGGGGCGCTGGCGCGCCTCGTCGACGCCGACTACCTCGCCACGGGGCACTACGCCCGGATTTGCTGGACGCCGTCCGCGTCGCGCTGGGCGGTACGCAAGGGGCTGGAGGCCGCGCGCGACCAGAGCTATGTACTGGCGTCGCTGACGCAGGCACAGCTCGCGCGGACGCTCTTCCCGCTGGGGCGTCTGACGAAGGCGGAGGCGCGCGGAATCGCCGAAGAACAGGGGTTCGCGAACGCGCGCAAGCGGGACAGTCAGGACATTTGTTTCATTCCGGACGGCGACTACCCCGGGTTCCTGGAACGCTACACGGGTAAAAGTTACCCGCCCGGGGAGATACTCGACCGGGCGGGGCGCGTGCTGGGCGTACACCGTGGGGCTATCCGCTACACGCTCGGACAGCGAAAAGGGCTGGGCGTCAGCGCGCCGGAGCCGCTGTACGTGTGCGGGAAATCGATGTCGGACAACACGGTGACATTAGGCCCGAACGAGGCCTTATTCCGGCGGGAGCTGGTGTCGGACGGCTGGACATGGGGCGGTATCGCGCCGCCGGAGACGCCGTTCCGCGCCCTGGCGAAAGTGCGCTACCGCCACGCGGAGGCCCCCGCCGACGTGGAGCCTTCCCCGGACGGTACGGTGAAAATACGCTTCGACGCGCCGCAACGGGCGATTACCACCGGACAGGCCGTCGTACTTTACAGGGGCGATACCGTCCTAGGCGGCGGCACGATTACCGCCGTATTGTAACGCCCCGGAAGGCTTTACACCGACAAGGGGGCGTCCCGTTATAACAGCATGGACAGCGCCCGGGGCCTGTTGGTGATGTCGACCGACGGGACGCCGGGCGCGTACTCGCCGTCGAGCGACCACGGCAGAACCTCGTCGCTTTCGACGTGAATCGACGAGGCGTGGCGGAATACGAGCCCCTTCCCGGCGTAGTCCTGATTCATGAACGACACCATTAAATCCTGCAAGTCGGCGGGGGTGCGCGGGTTCGGCACGAGGAGCAATTCAAACTCTCCGTCGTCGAGCGCGACCTGTTCGGGCGTCAGCTTCACGATTCCGCCGATAGACAGCGTATTGCACACCGCGCCGAACAGGTATTCGCCGTCGAGGCTTTCGCCGTCGGCGGTCAGCCGGATGGGGTACGGCCTGAGGCTGTCCAGGTCCTTGACGCCTTCGAGCAGATAGGCGAAATGTCCGAGGGCATTCTTGACGTTCTGCGGCGCGGAATACGAACTCCGCGTGAACGCGCCGAACGAGGCCACATAGACAAAGTAGCGGCGGTTCCACTGTCCGATATCGAGCCGCCGCCCCGGACTTTGCGCGACCGTCATGGCCGCCTCGGCGGGGTCTTGCGACAGGCGTAAACTCGCCGCGAAATCGTTCGTGCTCCCCTGCGGGAGATAGCCCAGCGCGGGCGGGTTGTCGAGTTTCATCAGGCCCGTGACGACTTCGTTGAGCGTCCCGTCGCCGCCCACGGCTACTACGGCGTCGTAATGTCCGCCCTCGCGGCGGGCGCAGTCGCGGGCGTCGCCCGGGGCGACCGTGTTGTGAATTTTGACCAGGTAGCCGTTGCCGGAGAATATCGCGGCGGCGTCGTAGAGCGGCCCCCGCGACTTGTTCCGCCCCGCACGGGGGTTGACTATCATCAACAGTTTCTTTTCCTGCGCGTCCATAATCCGTCTCCTGTTCCCTTTGGACTTTCCGCAAGTATAGCACAGGAAAAACGGGATTGCAATTCCATGGAAGAAAGTGTATAATCCGCGTAAGCGCCCCGGCGCAAATCTCGCGGAAGAAGGGATTCAACGTGCCGCAGAACAGCTCCAACAACAGGGATAACTCCGCCTATATCAAAGTCGGCCTCGCCGTCTTCGGAACCGTCGCCGCCATTCTGCTCTTTTTCGACACCTTCTTTG
>CAMHBH010000072.1 GCA_946183175.1 uncultured Oscillibacter sp. | reverse complement strand
GCCACTACTGCACGAAGGGCTGTCCGAAGCAGATTCCGATTCCGGAAATCTTCACGGCCATGAACAAGCGCCTCGGCAACGGACAACTTACGGAATCGGCGGAGAGCTACCGCGCCGCCGTGGGCGACGGCAACGGCGCCGGGGCCTGTGTCGCGTGTCGGCAGTGCGAGAAGGCCTGCCCGCAGCACATCAAAATTGTCGACAGGCTCAAAGAGTGCGCCGCCGCCCTCGAAACGTAATTCCTGCCCGTCGGGACGCCCCCGGCGGGCGCGCCGATTAGCCGTGACAAATGGGCGCAAGCATGCTATCATTCCTAGTATGACACAACATCGTACAGGGAGTGGTCAGCGTGAATATCAAGAAGAGACTGCCGGAGGCGGATTCCTCCCGGGAGGCCGTGATTGTCCGTACCAGCGTACTCGGGATTGTGGCGAATCTGTTTCTGGCGTCGTTCAAGGCGGCGGTGGGGATTCTGTCGCGCTCCATCGCCGTGACGCTCGACGCGGTGAACAACCTCTCGGACGCGGCGTCGTCTATCATCACCATCGTCGGAACGAAGCTCGCCGGGAAGGAACCCGACCGCAAACACCCGTTCGGACACGGCAGAGTGGAATACCTCACTTCCATGCTCATTTCGACGCTCGTACTCTACGCCGGCCTGACTTCCCTTGTGGAATCGCTCAAGAAGATTCTCCGCCCCGATACCCCCGACTATTCCGCCCCCGGACTGCTCATCATCGCCGTGGCCGTACTCGTCAAATTCCTGCTGGGCCGCTACGTCAAAGCGGTCGGACAGCGCGTCGATTCCGATTCGCTGGTCAACTCCGGCGAAGACGCGTCTATGGACAGCCTCATTTCCGCCTCGACGCTCGTCGCCGCCGCCGTGTACCTGCTCTTTCACGTCTCGCTGGAGGCCTGGCTGGGCGCGGTGATTTCGCTTGTCATCGTGAAATCGGGCGTGGAGATGTTGCGGGAGGGCATTTCGCGGATTCTCGGCGAGCGGGCAAGCCCCGAACTGGCCCGGGCCATCCGGGAGACGGTGTGCGAGTTCCCGGAGGTGTCCGGAATGTACGACCTTGTACTGCACGACTACGGCCCCGATACCTTCCAGGGCTCCATGCACATCGAAGTCCCCGACACCTGCTCGGCGGGGCAGTTGGACGAACTCATCAGAACCATTACCGTCACCGTTTACCAGAAACACCACGTCTATTTGACGGCTGTCGGCGTGTACTCCCTGAACACGCGCGACCCCGACGCCGTGGAAATGCGCGAGACCCTGAAAAACGCCGTTCTGGCGTGTCCGTACATGCTGCAAATGCACGGCTTCTACCTCAACAAGCCGGAAAGGGTTATCCGTTTCGACGCGGTCATCAGTTTCGACGCGCCCGACCGGAAGGCGGCCTACCACACAGTCTACCAGACCGCCGAGGCGCTCTACCCCGACTATACGTTCCAGATTGCCATGGACACCGATTTCAGCTACTCGTGACCCCTCCGCCCCTACGGCAAGGCGACAGGGTTTCGTCGCCCCGCAAGCGCGGGGCCGTGCAAAACGAAAGGAGGCTGCTATGCCGTCCAAACGCTACGCGAAAGCGAACCGGACACGTTGCGTATCCTGCGGGGCCTGCGTGCGGGAGTGTCCGCGCGGGGCCGTCGAAATCTGGCGGGGCTGTTTCGCGCGTATTGACCCGGCGGTGTGCGTCGGGTGCGGGCGCTGTCGGGAGGCCTGCCCCGCCGACTGTATCGAACTTCTACAGAGGGAGGCGGCGTCGTGAAACCGAAGCACTGGTACGACTACTTCTGGATATGGACTGTCGCCTATTTCGCCCTCGGCTTCTTCAACATCCTTTTCGCGTGGCTGGGCATGGTTGACTTTCTTGTGCCGCTCCTGTTCGCGGTGTTCGGCGGGAATAAGTGGTTCTGTAATCGCCTCTGCGGGCGCGGACAACTCCTGACTGTCCTGCCTCGTAAATTCGGCGTCTCGCGCCGGAAACCCGCCCCCCGCTGGCTGTCGTCGCCGTGGTTCCGCTACGCCTTCCTCGCCTTCTTCCTGACGATGTTCGGGAATATCCTCTATCAGAGCTACCGCGTATTCGGGGGCGCGGCGTCCCTGCGGGAAGTCGTGAAGCTCTTCTGGACGTTCCGCCTGCCGTGGGGCTGGGCCTATACCGCCGGGACAGTCCCCGACTGGGTTGCCCAATTCGCCTTCGGCTTCTACAGTCTCATGCTCGCCTCGACGCTCATCGGCCTGATTGCGATGGCGCTGTACCGTCCCCGTACCTGGTGCTCCTTCTGCCCTATGGGCACCATGACGCAGGCGATTTGCAAACTCAAACAGCGCGGGCGTCTCCCCGAGGACACAAATTAAGCTAATGGCCCCTCCGTCGCTACGCCGTTGACACGGGGGAGGCAAAGAATCCTGTCAGGTTTCAAGAAAACCGTGAACGCCGCCCCTGTCTCCCCTACTCCGTGGGGGAAACAGGGGCAGAAACGCGCCTTTGCCTACACTTTTTTCGCGAAAATCACGGAATCCGGTTGACGGACGCGCCGGGAATGGGTTATAATGGGTAGTGTAAAGTCAAATGTATCACATAGAGAGCAGAGACAAAAAGGAGCGCTATTATGAAATGCCCGTTTTGCGCCTACCCGGAAAGCAAAGTCGTCGATTCGCGCCCGTCGGACGAGGGGAGCAGTATCCGCCGCCGCCGGGAATGCCTCGCCTGTTCCAGACGCTTTACGACGTATGAGACCGTGGAGTTCGCGCCGATAATGGTTATCAAGAAGGACGGGCGGCGGCAGAGTTTCGACCGACGCAAGATTCTGAACGGCATGCTCCGGGCCTGCGAAAAGCGGCCCGTGTCGTTGGACACCCTCGAGGGAATCGTAAACCGTATCGAACAGGACTTGCAGAGTTCGATGGAGCACGAAATACAGTCCGAAGCGCTCGGGGAAATCGTCATGCGCCACCTGCGCAAATTAGACCAGGTCGCCTACGTGCGGTTCGCGTCCGTCTATCGGCAGTTCCAGGACATCGGCTCGTTCATGCGGGAGTTGAATACCCTCATGGACGACGACAGTCAGAGTACGGGCCACTCCTGACGGTCGAAGGCGAAGACCCAGTAGTCGCGCGCGCCGATTCTCGCCGGGGACGCCAGACAGAACAGCTCCGGAATCGGAAACGGCGCGTTTTCGTCGCGCAACAGCGCCACGCGGCGGCGGTCTCCGTCCGTACTCGTCAGCGCGTCGCGGAAGTGCCGCGCCTGCCGCCGGAAGCGCCGTGTCCGGAACAGCGGCCCCTCCCCGGCACGCGTCCACGCCTCCGGCGTCGCCGGGATTGCGCCCGTTGCCGTGCTATTCGCCGGGGTTGCGTCCGCCGTTGCGCCATTCGCCGGGATTGCGCGCGCCGCCGGGGTATCCGCCGGGATTGCGCCCGCCGTTGCGCGATTCGCCGGGGTTCTGTCCGGCGCTGTGGTATTCGCCGGGGGTTTGTCCGACGCCGGGCGTATCTCCACCCGCGACAGCGCCCCCACTTTCGACAGCGTCTGCCGCGAGAACCGCCGCGAAATCACGCTCTCTACGCCGACAGGCTCCAGCGTCCCGATACGTATTTCCCCGCATTCCCCGACCGCCCACGCGCGCCATATCCCGCGCCGCGACGCTACCCGTACACGCAGACAGGTGTAAAGCCGCTCCTGCTCCGCCTCGGCCTCCCCGACGCGCTCCCCGCCGCACAGTATCGGAAGTCTGTCCATGTCCCCGCCCCCCGTCGCTACTTATGCTATGCCCAGAAACCGCGACAGATTCCCGTAAAAGATATCGTGAATCAGGGGCTTCCCGTATCCGCGACGCTCCATGGCAAGGGCTAATTTGTCCATGTCCTCCACGCCGTTGAGGCCCCCCGCCCCCGTGATTCCGCCGTCCCAGTCGGAACCCAGCCCGACGCAGTGCGCGCCGTCCATGCCGAGGAAGCGGTCGAAGTGGCGCAGTACGGCCTCCAGGGAACCGTCGCCGCCCACGAACGCCCGGTAGACGTTCACGCCTACGAACCCGCCGCTGTCGCGAATCGCCCGGAACTGGTCGTCGGTCAGGTTGCGCGTGTGCGGACACACCGCCCGACTGTTCGAGTGGCTCGCCAACAGCGGCGCAAGGCCCATTTCGGCTACGTCGAACACGCCCCTGTCCGACAGGTGCGACATGTCCATAAAAATACCCAGTTCCGCCGCGCGCCGCACGAACGCCCGGCCTAAGTCCGACAGCCCCCGCTCCGGCTCCTCCGCGTGACTGCCCGAAAGCCCGTTCGCGTGGTTCCACGTCAGATTCACCGCGCGCACGCCCCACGCTTTCGCCTCGTCCAGACGCCCCGGGTCGCAGTCGAGAAGCTCCCCGCCCTCCACCGACAGCACCGCGCGGCGCATTTCCTCCGGATACCGTTCCTTTTCCCGCCGGAACAGCGCCGCCTGACGCCGTACAGCGTCCGCGAGATTCGGCGTTTTCGCGCTGTCGGCGAAAATCGCGAAGACCTGTCCGAATGGCGTGTAGCGCGACAGCCGCGCAAGATTACACTGCCCCGACGCGTCCAGCAGACTTTCCCCCGTCCTTACGCAACGGCTTAACGTGTCACAGTGCGCGTCGAAATACGCCAGTTTCATATTCCCGTCCCCTTTCCGTATAACCTACGCAAGACAGTTGAGGATTCTTCCATGAAAACAGAATCGCAAGTGCGGAACATCATCGAAATTCTGAAGGGCATTTACCCCGACGCCCTCTGCTCCCTGCAATATGAAAAGGACTACGAATTACTGTTCGCCGTCCGTCTCTCGGCGCAGTGTACGGACGAGCGCGTGAACCGCGTCACGCCCGCCCTCTACGCCCGCTTCCCCACGCTGGAGAGTTTCGCGGAGGCAGACCCGAAGGAAGTCGGGGAGTACATCCACTCCTGCGGCTTCTTCAACGGCAAGTCGCGCGATATTGTCGCCTGCGCAAAGGCGCTCATAGAGCGCCACGGCGGCAAAGTCCCCGACACCATGGAGGCCCTGACGGCGCTCCCGGGCGTCGGGCGCAAGACCGCCAACCTGATACTCGGCGACGTGTACGGCAAGCCCGCCTACGTCTGCGACACGCACTGTATCCGAATCACGGGGCGGCTGGGCCTTACGGACGGCTCCAAAGACCCCGTGAAAGTAGAGCGGCAACTGCGGGAAGTCCTGCCGCCGGAGGAGTCGTCGAACTTCTGCCACAGAATGGTGTTGTTCGGGCGCGACACCTGTACGGCGCGCGCGCCGAAATGCGCCGGCTGTCCGCTGTGTACGCTTTGCGACGCCGCCCCGACTTGATTCTACACGCTTCCGCCCGGCGGCGCAAGCGAAACTTCCGGGCCGCGTTTCCGAAAAATCGGGAAAGCCTACAAAATAATGCTTGCAATTCTGTGGAATCTGTGGTACTCTTTGAGGGCTTTTGAAAAGGGCGGTCCTCTGCGGCCCGCGCGGCGCACGAACGCCTATGAAACAGGAGGATATCACATATGGACTTGATTGCTGAACTCAACCGGGAAGCTCTCGAAAAGGAACTCCCCAAGGTCGCCGTCGGCGACACCGTGCGCGTACACGTCAAAGTCAAAGAGGGTTCCCGCGAGCGTATCCAGATTTTTGAGGGAATCGTGATTGCCCGCAAGCACGGCGGAATCGGCGAGACGATTACCGTACGGCGTATCTCCTACGGCGTGGGCGTCGAGAAGGTCTTCCCGCTGCACTCCCCCTCCATCGACACCATTCAGGTCGTGCGCCGGGGCGTCGTGCGCCGCGCCAAGCTCTACTACCTGCGCGGTCGCGTGGGCAAGCGCGCCAAGATTAAGGAGAAACTCTGATTGCCCAAACACTGGCAGAGACGGAGAGAGGCGCCAAGCCTCTCTCTTTCTTGAAGTAAGGAGAAAACAATATGGAGGAATCTATCCGGAACCCGTCCGGAGACCAAACCGGAAAGAAAGACCCCGTGCGCGACTTCTTCGAGTGGATGCAGGCGCTTGTGTCCTCCGTACTGGTGGTGGTCGTGCTCTTTACGTTCGTCGTACGCCTCATCGGCGTCGACGGGCACTCCATGCTCCCCACGCTACAGCACGGCGACAGGTTGCTCGTGCTCAGTTCCCTGCTCTACCACGACTACCAGTACAAGGACATCGTGATTCTGCGCAAGGAGACCTTCGACGACAACCCGATAGTCAAGCGGGTTATCGCCACGGAGGGGCAGACCGTCGACATCGATTTCCGCTCCGGGATTGTCTACGTGGACGGCCTCGCGCTGGACGAGCCCTATATCAACGAGCTGACCTATGAAGAAGAGGGGACTTCTTTTCCGCTGACAGTCCCTGAGGGCAGTATTTTCGTCATGGGCGACAACCGCAACCATTCCAGCGACAGCCGCCACAGCCGCCTAGGCACTGTCGATACGCGCTACGTCATCGGGCGGGCGGTGTTCCTGCTGTTCCCCGGCCCCGACTCCGAGACCAAAGAGCGGGAGTTCTCGCGCGTGGGCGTGCTGGCATGAACGTACAGTGGTACCCGGGCCATATGGCCAAGACGCGCCGCCTTATCGGCGAACGCCTCCGGCAGGTCGACGCCGTGTGTGAAATCCTCGACGCGCGGATTCCGGCGTCAAGCCGCAACCCCGACGTAGCCGAATTGACGGCGGGGAAACCGCGCTTGATAGTCCTGAACCGCGCCGACCAGTCAGACCCCGACGCGACCGCGCAATGGGGCGACTTCTTCCGCGCGCGGGGCTTCGCCGTACTCGCCACGGACGCCAAGAGCGGGCGCGGGGCTGGGAAATTCGCCGCCGCCGTGCGCGAACTCCTCGCCGACAAACTGAAAGCGTATGCCGACAAGGGGCAGTCGGGGCGCGTGGTGCGCGTGATGGTACTGGGAATCCCGAATGTCGGCAAGTCGACGTTTATCAACCGTATCGCGGGGCGGAACGTCGCCAAGGCGGAAGACCGCCCGGGCGTCACCCGCGCCGGACAGTGGGTGCCCGTCGACAAGCGCCTCGAATTGCTCGACACCCCCGGCATTTTGTGGCCCAAGTTCGGCGACGAGACCGTCGGACTGCATTTAGCCTTTACAGGTGCCGTCAAGGACGAGATTCTCGACACGGAAACGTTAGGCTGTCACTTTATGGCGTACCTGTCGGAGGCCGCGCCGGAGCGACTGCGGGAGGCCTACAAGCTCCCCGAACTCCCGCCCCGCGACGCCGCCGAGACCGGTATCGCCTACGGTTTCCGCTTACTGCAAGACGCCGGACGCAAGCGCGGATTCCTGGTTTCCGGTGGGGAAATCGACACCGAACGTATGGCAAAGATTTTGTTGGACGAGTACCGCGCCGGGAAGCTGGGCCGTCTGACACTCGAACTCCCGGAGTGAACGTATGGACAAAATCGACTGGTGGGCCTACGAACAGGAAGCGCGCGCGGCGGGGTATTCGATTGTGTGCGGGTGCGACGAGGCGGGCGCGGGGCCGTTAGCGGGGCCCGTGTACGCCGCCGCCGTGATTCTCCCGCCCGGGGCCGATATCCCCGGCCTCGACGATTCCAAGAAACTGTCGGAGAAGCGCCGCGAGGCGCTGTACGGCGTCATTACGGCTGGCGCTGCAGCGTGGAGCGTGGCGCGCGTGGAGGCAGCCGAAATCGACGCCACCGACATTCTGAGCGCCCGCATGAAGGCCATGCAAACGGCAATCGACGCCCTCCCCGTGCGGCCCGATATCGCCCTGATTGACGGCAACCGCGACCGGGGGCAGTCGGCGGAAATCACGACGCCCCACCGCTTGATTGTCGGCGGCGACGGGAAAAGCGCGTCCATCGCGGCGGCGTCCGTACTGGCGAAAGTCAGCCGCGACCGCTACGTCGTCGCGGAACTCGACACGCGCTATCCCCAATACGGCTTCGCGAAACATAAGGGCTACGGCACGAAAGCGCACTACGCCGCGCTGGACGAATACGGGCCTTGTCCGGAGCACAGGAAAAGCTACCTGAAAAAGTGGGAGGCCCGGACGCGGGACGATACCGGAGAAGTGCGGACGCGCGGCGATACCGGGGAGGCCCGGACGCGGAGTGACACCGTAGAGGCGCGGACGCCCAAGGCGCGCGGCGATATCGGGGAAAACATCGTTGCGCGGTACCTGTCGGAACAGGGCTTTGCGATACTGTCGCGGCAATGGCGCTGTCAGTACGGCGAACTGGACTTGATAGCGCGTGACCCGTCGGGCCTGATATGCTTCGTGGAAGTCAAACTCCGCAAGCGCGGCGCGGTAGTGTCAGGGCGGGAGGCCGTCGACGCCCGGAAGTGCGAACGCCTGCGGAAAACGGCGGCGTGCTGGCTGAGCGGGTACGACGCCGACGCTCCGGCGCGGTTCGATGTCGCGGAAGTCCGCGCCGACCCCGACGGCCTCTTTCATCTGGACTACCTGCCGGACGCGTTCCGGTAACGGAAACCTGTCAGGCGACAATACAGGAGGGTGGAACATGAAATATCTAAGCACGCGGGACAAACGAATCCGGTTGAGCGCGGCGGAGGCGATAAAAATGGGGCTGTCGCGCGACGGCGGTCTGCTGACGCCGGAGAGAGTACCCGTTATCGACGAGGCGTTTCTGCGGAGTTTGATTCCCGCGCCGTACCCGGTACGCGCCGCGAAAATTATGGCGCTGTACCTCGACGACTACCCGGAGGCGGAGTTACTTTCCTTCGCGGAGGACGCCTACGGCCCCGAGCGTTTCGACACCCCCGCCGCCGCGCCTCTGCGCAAAGTCGACAGTAACACGTACTGTCTTGAACTCTGGCACGGCCCCACTTCGGCCTTTAAGGATATGGCCTTGCAGATGTTGCCGCGACTGCTGTCGGCGGCGCTGGCCAAGACCGGGGAGGACAAAACGGCGTGTATCCTCGTCGCGACTTCCGGCGACACCGGCAAGGCCGCCATGGAGGGCTTCGCCGACGTTCCGCGCACGTCGATTATGGTCTTCTACCCGAAAGACGGCGTGTCCGAGATTCAAGAGGCGCAAATGGTCACGCAAGAGGGCAACAATGTCGGCGTGTGCGCGGTCGTCGGCAACTTCGACGACGCGCAGGCGGGCGTAAAGCGCATTTTCTCCGACGCCGCCATCCGCGACACCCTCGACAAGCGCGGCGTGTTCCTCTCGTCGGCCAACTCCATCAACTGGGGGCGCATTCTCCCGCAAGTCGTGTACTATATCTCCGCCTACTGCGACTTACTCCGCGACGGCGCGCTGTCCATGGGCGACAAGGTCAACTTCTGCGTCCCCACCGGGAATTTCGGCGACATCCTCGCCGCCTACTACGCCATGCGCATGGGGCTTCCCGTCGGGAAACTGATTTGCGCGTCCAACCGGAACAACATCCTCACGGACTTCCTCCGTACGGGCGTCTACGACCGCAACCGCCAATTCTACACGACCATGAGCCCGTCTATGGACATCCTCGTTTCGTCGAACCTGGAACGCCTCCTCTACGACCTCTCCGGGGAAAACGACGCGGAAGTCCGCGGGTATATGGAAGCGCTCTCGCGCGGCGGAAAATATGAGGTCTCGGAGAGTATCAAAGCGGCGCTGAACGGGCTATACTGGGGCGGGTTCTGCGACGAGCGCGGCACGTCCGCCACGATTGGCCGCTACTGGCGCGACTACGGCTACCTTATCGACACGCATACGGCGGTAGCGGCGGACGTACTGGAGCAGTACCGCGCGGCCACCGGAGACCGTACTGTCGCGGTCTTCGCGTCGACCGCGTCCCCGTACAAGTTCTGCGACCACGTACTCGACGCCATCGGACAGCCGCCCAAGGGCGCGGGTACGGCGTTGCTCGACCAGTTGCACGAGGCCACAGGCACGCCGATTCCGTCGCGCCTCGCCGCCCTGAAGGGGAAACAGCGCCGCTTCGACCTCTCCGCCGAAAAGGCGGACATGGAGCGCGTCGTACTCGATTTTTTGAAGTAAGCCTTCCGGGGAAGGCGGTCAGGAAGGTGATGTTATGGCCCTGTACGCTATCGGAGACCTGCACCTTTCCCAGAGCGTCAACAAGTCCATGGAGGTATTCGGCCCGGCGTGGGAGCGCTACGTAGAACGCATAGAGGAGGGGCTGTCGTGCCTGCGCCCCGGGGATACGCTCATTCTCGACGGCGACACCTCGTGGGGCATGACGCTGGAAGAGGCCGAGGCCGACTTCCGTTTCCTCGACCGCTTCCCGGGGCGGAAACTGCTCGTCAAGGGCAACCACGACTACTGGTGGGGCACCGTCTCGAAAATGCGCCGCTTCTTCGCCGAAAGGGGCATCG
>CAMHBH010000071.1 GCA_946183175.1 uncultured Oscillibacter sp. | reverse complement strand
TTCGAGAAGCGCGTGTACGTCCACGCGCTCAACCGGAAACTGCAATTACTGGACGCTCCCCGGATACGGATAGAGTATCTGGAAGAAAAAGGATACAGGCTGGTGAAAGAGGCATGAATACGACGGATAAAGTAAGGAAACGGTTTGTGCTGTTCGCGGCGCTGTCGGTTTTCGTGTTGCTGTGCGTGTTGCTGTCGATAATCAACGGCGTCAACTTCACGATGGCCGCCGCCGACGCCGACGAAATCACGCGGGCGCTCGCCGACCGGAAGGGCGTATTCGGGCCGGCTGTCCCCGACACCGCGCCGCCAGGCAATCCGGACAACGCGACACCGGGTGACATAGGCAACGCGTCGGAGAACATAAACAGCGCGCCACGGAATAGCACGGACGCCGCCCCGCTCAATACCGTGCCGGACAACCCGGACGCCACGCCGCCGGGTGACACGCCGGGCAATCCGGACAACGCGACACCGGGTGACACGGGAAGGACGCCGCCACGGAATCGGCAACCCCACAGGCGCGGCCCGAGAATTGGCCCAATGGGGCCGGATTCCCCGGAAACGACCGCTTCCACGCGCTATTTTACTTATGCCTTCGACGAGAACGGCAACAGCGAGCGGATAGCGTTCCAACTCTCCGCCGTCAGCGAGGAGGACGCCGAAACCTGGGCCGACAGTCTGCGCCGGACGCAACAGACCGGATGGACGCGTACCACCTACCGTTACCGGGTGTACCACTCCGGCGGCTGGGACTTCGTGACGGTCATCGACCAGGGGCGGGAGCTGTTGCCGTCGTTCCGGATTCTGATTATCTCGGTTATCGGGGGCCTGCTGGGCGTGGCGGTCAGCTACTTGTTTCTGCTGTCGGTCAGTGAACGCCTGTTCAAGCCGCTGGAGGAGGCCGACCGCAAACAAAAACGCTTTATCGCCGATGTCGAGAAAGATTTCAAAGTCCCGCTGACGGTCATGGACGCCGACGCCGAAATACTGGAGAAGGAACACGGCGAAACTGAGCAGACGCTTTCCATACACCGTCAAATACGGCGTATGGCGTCGCTGGTACGCGACCTGTCGGCGCTGGCCATCTTCGACGACGAGGACTTCGAGGCGGCGGAACTGGACTTGTCGGGATTCGCGCGCGCGGCGGCGGACACCTGGCGCGGGAAATTCGCCGAAAAGGGAATGTCGCTGGCGACGGAAGTCGGGGACGGAATCGCCGTACAGGGCGACGGCGCGTCGCTGGCGGCGCTCTTCGAGGAATTGCTTGACAACGCGCTCAAATTCGGGAAGTCCGCCGCGACGCTGTCCGTCAAACAGGACAACAACCGCGTGGAGATTGTCCTGTCCAACGATACGGATTTACCGCCGAAAAGCGTGGAGCAGGTCTTCGACCGCTTCACGAGACTGGACAACGCGGAGGGCATACCGGGGGCGGGGCTGGGCCTGTCGCACGCCAAGGAGATTGTACGGGCGCACAACGGACGTATCAGCGCGAAAGTCGCGGACGGTACATTCTCCGTCCGGGTCAGTCTGTAAGGGGGCGGTTCTGTGTCTGACGGCCCCATCGTGGTCATGAAGCGCTACGAGTTAAAGTACATCCTGAACCGGAAGCAGACGGAATTTTTCAAAGAGCAGTTGCGGGGGCACATGGTACTCGACCAGTACGGGCGTACTTCTATCGCGTCCCTGTACTACGACACGCCCGACTACCGCCTCATTCGCACATCCGTGGAAAAGCCGCCGTTCAAGGAGAAAATCCGCCTCCGTTCCTACGGCCTCGCGACGAAAGAATCTCCCGTCTTCCTCGAACTCAAACGCAAGGCCTACGGAATCGTGTACAAGCGGCGCGTACAGAGTACGATTCCGCTTGTGGAGAAGTTCTTCGCCGGGAGCGGCGACGTGTGCGCCCCCGGACAGATTAACCGCGAAATCACCTATTTCCGCGACTACTACTCCGTGTTAGTCCCGGCCTGTCTGATTATCTACGACCGGGAAGCGTATTTTGAACCTGGCGGGGACTTGCGCGTTACGCTGGATTTCAATCCGCGCTACCGTTCGGAGCGGCTGGATTTAACGGTATCCATGGACGGCGTATCGCTACTCCCGGAGGGAAGCGCGATTCTGGAAATCAAAGTACAGCAGGCCGAGCCGCTCTGGCTGACTTCGATTCTCGACCGCGGCGAAATCCGCAAGACGAGCTTTTCCAAGTACGGGGAGGCCTACCGACAGCAGTTGGCGCGTGTCAGATGAACAAATTGCGTCCATTGCAGATGAAAGGACTGATTTTATGTTTGATTCCGTGTACGCCTACGCGGTGACGCCGGGGCAGTATTTCAGTATGGCGGCGGCGGCCCTGCCGTCGGGCGTACTGTTCGCGTGGCTGATGTCGTTCCGAATCCGCTCCACGCGCCGCTTCTTCATCGTCAGCGCCATGATTCCCTTTATCGTCGCCACGGTCATTACGTTCGTCAGCGGGAATATCGGCGCGGGCGTGGCGTTCGGCGGGGCGTTCGCCCTGACCCGGTTCCGTTCCGCGCAGGGCAGCGCCGACGAAATCGCCTCCGTACTTATCGCTATGGGGGCGGGCGTCCCGTTCGGTATGGGCTATCTCGCTTACGGCGTCCTGTTTCTTGTCGCTATGCCGTTAATGTTCGTTGGGCTTTCGTCTCTGAAGATTTTCGACCACCCCGGCATGACCGAAGAATTACTGCTCCGCGTCACCATTCCGGAGTCCCTCGACTACACCGGGGTTTTCGACGATATTTTCGGGCACTACCTCAAGAGCGTGGAGAACGCCGGCGTAAAAACGACGGGCATGGGTTCCATGTTCCGGCTGTCCTACAAAATCAAGATGAAGGACCGCAAGGAAGAAAAGGCCTTCATCGACGAACTGCGTACCAAGAACGGCAACCTCGAAATTGCGATTCTGCCCTATGTGGAGGTACAGAACCACTTGTAATACGAAAGCCCCCGCAATTCGCGGAAAGGGCAAGCGAGAGGAGACTGTGTATGAAGAAACTGTATCGGCGGGCGGGGGCGATACTGACCGCGCTGGCCCTGTTGCTGACGCTGTTCCCGGCGTACCGGGCGGCGGCGGACGAGAGCACGCCCGCCGCGAGCGTTACGTTTACTTTCACGAATTCCGGCGTCACGGCGTCGGACGAAAGCGCGAGCGGCTTTTCTATTGACGGCACGGCCCTGACGATTTCGGCGGCGGGTACCTACGCCGTCACCGGGACTTGTTCCGAGGGCAATGTCACGGTAGCGAAGAGCGTGACGGGCGTCGTACTCGTTCTGGACGCTTTGACGCTGTCGTGTTCGACGAGCGCGCCGCTGTTGTGCAAGAAAAGCACGGGCGTCACGCTGTGGCTCAGCGGCGATTCCACGTTGACGGACAACGAGAACCCGGACGACGAAACCTCCGAAGACGCGACCGTAGCCGACGCCTTTGAGGGCGCAGCGGTGAAAGTCAACAGCGACGGCGCGGCCCTGCTGATTAAGGGTACGGGTTCGCTGACGGCGGACGGGAGCGCCTGTAAGAACGGAATCAAGGCGGGCGCTACTTCCACGATTACCGTCAGCGGCGGGACGCTGAATATCACGGCGGCGAATAACGGCCTTGCCGCCGACGGGGCCGTGATTATCAAGGGCGGGACGCTGAATATCACCGCCACGAATGACGGTATCAAGGCCTCCCCCGACGAAGACGACACGACATCCGCCGGAACCATTACCATTTACGACGGCGAAATCACCGTCAACGCCGCGAGCGACGGAATCAACGCGGCGGGCGATATCACGATTTACGGCGGTATCTTTCACATTAACGCGCAGTCGGACGGAATCCAGACCGACGCCAACCTGACGATTTCGGACGGCACATTCGACATCACGACCCTGAACGGCTACAACAGTTCCGGGTTCGATTCCGATACGATGAGCTGTAAGGGCCTGAAGGCGTCCGCCGGTTCTGATGACGAGAGCGAGGAAACAAATACCATCACGATTTCCGGCGGCACGTTCACGCTGAACACCGCCGACGACGCGATACACTCCGACGCCTACATTGAAATCACGGGCGGCGCGTTCGCCATCGACACCGGAGACGACGGCGCGCACGCCGACACATCTTTGATTTTGGGTACGAACGGCGGCACCGTCGCCCGCGACCCGGATATAACAATCAATAACAGCTACGAGGCCCTCGAAGCGGGCACCGTGTACGTCTACGCGGGGCGCTACCATGTGCGGGCGTCGGACGACGGAATCAACGCGGCGGGCGGTTCCAGTGACGGAACAGACCCCGGCACCGGAGGCGGCAATAATTTCAATCCGGGCGGCGGCGGCCCCGGCGGACGCCTGATGGGTATGGAACCCCCCGACGGGCGTATGGGCGGCTTTGACGGGCGCGGCCCCCGTGGCAATCACTTTAACGCGGACGGCGAACCCGGCGACGGTAATCGCTTCACCCCGGAGGACGGCGGCCCCGGTGGCGGCAATCGCTTCACCCCGGGCGGCCCCGGTAATGCGGAACTCCTCGATAGCGCCTACTCCCTGAATATCCTGGGCGGCAACGTCTACGTCAACGCCGACGGCGACGGCCTCGACTCCAACGGCGCGCTGACGCTCACGGGCGGCAGTATCGAAGTATGGGGACAGTCCAGCGGCGACAATGAGCCCCTCGACTACGACGGCACTTTGACTGTCAACGGCGCGACGGTATTCGCGGCGGGCTGTGCCGGGATGGGCGTCGCGAACCCGGGCAGCGGCAGTCAGGGCTACACCTCCTACGGCGGCACGAGCGGCGGATTTGGCGGCGGCCCCGGCGGTTTCGGCGGCGGGAGTTCCGCGACGACGATTTCCAGCGGCGCGCTGATTTCCGTCACGGACGCCAGCGGCGCGACAGCCTATCAGGCCAACGCGCCGAAGGGCGTCAGCTATGTATTCTTCTCGTCGCCCGACGCCACGAGCAGTTACACGATTGCCTCCGGGAGCGGTACGGCGTCGTGTCAGTACGGCAACGACTGGACGCACACTTGGAACAGCGGCGCAGTCACGACGGAGGCCACGTCGGACGCGCCGGGCGTGAGAACCTATACCTGTACGGTGTGCGGCGCGACGGAGACAGAAACCATTCCGCAACTCGTCACGATTCCGGCGGACGATTCCGACAGCGGCGACACGGGTGACACTTCCGACAGCGGCGACACCGAAGCGGATACCGGATACGCGGTTACATTCGTGGCGGACGGCTGTATTGTCAACGTCTACTACACGCAGGACTACACGTCGGCGGACGAAAACGGCGTGACATCGACACTCTCCCGCAATTCCACTACGGGACAGCCGGACAGTTCCGGCGACGGACAGGTCAACTTTACGGTGCTTCCGCCGAACGGCTACACCGTCGAGGAAAGCGACATCAGCATTGAGGGGACTTACAAGAACCTGAAAGGCCCCGACGATACCGGGGTTTACAGTACGTGGAGAATCACGAAGATTGAAAGTGACCTGACTGTCACGATTACGCCGTCGGCGGATTCCGACAGCGGCGACACCGACGACACTTCCGACAGCGGCGACACGGGCGATACTTCCGACAGCGGCGACACGGGCGATACTTCCGATACGGGCGATACGGAGACGGATACCGGATACGCAGTCACATTCGTGGCCGACGATTGCATTGTCAACGTCTACTACACGCAGGACTACACCGTAGCGGACGAGGACGGCGTGACTTCTACAGTCTCGCGCAATTCCACTACGGGACAGCCGGACAGTTCCGGCGACGGACAGGTCAACTTTACGGTGCTTCCGCCGAACGGCTACACCGTCGAGGAAAGCGACATCAGCATTGAGGGGACTTACAAGAACCTGAAAGGCCCCGACGATACCGGGGTTTACAGTACGTGGAGAATTACGAAGATTGAAAGCGACCTGACCGTCACGATTACCCCGTCGCTGGATTCTGACGGCGGCGACACCGGGGACACGGGCGATACCGGAGATACAAGCGACACCGGAGATACCGGGGATACAAGCGACACCGACGGCGGCAATAGTTCTTCCGGCGGCGGTTCCTCCTCTGGTGGCGGTAGTTCTTCTGGCGGCGGTTCCTCCTCTGGTAGCGGTAGTTCCTCTGGTAGCGGCTCCTCCGGTGGCGGTAGTTCTACTGGCGGCGGCTCCGGCGGCTGTTACGTTGCCACGGCGGTCTACGGCTCCTACGACTGCCCCGAAGTCTGGACACTCCGCCGTTTCCGCGACAACGTCCTCGCCGAAACCTGGTATGGCCGCCTCTTCATCCGCGCTTACTACGCAGTCAGCCCTACGGCGGTTCGGCTGTTCGGCGACGCGGAGTGGTTCCGGAACTTCTTCCGCGATAGACTGAATACTCTGGTTTCCAATCTGCAAGCCGACGGCTTTGAATCCACCCCCTATGAGGATACAGTCTGGTAAATCACTACGTGACATCTCCCCGCATTACGGGAGCGACACGGACAGGCACTGTCACGGTGCCTGTCCGTTGCGTTTGGAGAGTTCGTCGCCGACCATGCGCCGCATACAGGACAGCATGTACAGAAACGCGGTCTGCGTGTACACCATATCCGCGCCCGCGGCGGCTTCCGGAATCGGTATCAGAATATCGGCTTCCGGGTCGGCGCACGCCGGGGCAATCAGAATCACGCGGCAGGCGCGTTGCCGGAGGGCGTCCAAATCCCCGCGCAGTCCGGGCGCGCTCCCGGAGTGCGACAGCACAACCACGACATCCCCGGACAGATTCCCGGGCGGAATTTCTCCCGGCACCGTGCACGCCGCGCCCAGTCCCGACAGCTTACGGCATACTGCGGACGCCACGCCCAGTCCCGACAGCATACGGCGCACCGCGACGGCGGTCGACAAGTCCGCCGCGTACACGTACACCCGGCGGGCATAGGCAATCCACGCGGCGGCGCGGCGGAGGTCCTTTTCGGAGACGTACTGCGCGCAATCGTCGGCGGCGGCGCGGATGGCCCCGGCGAAATCGCGCGCGACGGACGCCGGAACATCTTCCCGCAGGGCGTCGCGGTACTCTTGCGCCGCGACGGTAATCTGGAACTCCCGGTACCCCGACAGTCCTACTTTCCGGCACAAGCGGATAATGGAGGCCTTCGAGGAAAAGGTCGCTTTTGCGAGGGTTTCCGCCGACATGCCGCTGACTTGACGGCGGTGCCCCAGAATGTAGTCGGCGATTTTGCTTTCCGTGTCGGTGAATCCGCTTTTGTCGCGCAACTTTGCAAAGATGTCCATGCTGTGCCCGTCCTTTCCGCCGCGCCCCGGGAAAATTTCGACAGTAAATCATTCGTCGGAAAGCGCCGTTTTTTTGGGGTCAGGGCGAAACAGGCACAAAAAACCGTCCGGGGAAACCGGACGGCAACCGTTGATTCAGGCTACTTTCACAAGCCAGCGCAGGTCGTAGGGCTCAAAGATGACTTTCTCGTAGGCGTCGACATCCAGCGGGACGCCCGTCCAGTCGGAGTGAATGTCGCCGTTCTGCTTGATGAGGATGTCGTAGAGGATATCGTAGGTCACGCCGTCGGCGGGGTCGCGCTCCACGATGGTGGAATAGGGCAGGGTTTTGTGATAGGTTAGCTCCATGCCCCGGTAGTTGAAGTGGAAGCCGCAACGCATACGGCAACCGTCGAGGCCCGTATAGACGGCGATTTTCCGCAGGTCGTGCAGGATTTTGTCGTGCTCCTCGTCGTAGAGGTTCTCGGGGGTCGTGGCGGTGTAGTCGAAGCGGAACTGGATGGACGCGCCCGGAATCGCCCGGAAGCGTTCGAGGTAGGGGACAATCTTTTCGGCGGGGTAGTTCTTGTAGAGTACGCAGTTGACGCGGAAGGGTACCGGAAGGCGCGCAAGCAGACTGTCGTTGGACTCCACGACATATTTTTGCATGTGGCGGGAAACATTGATACAGGTAATTTTGCGGCGGTTGCGCTCCGCGAAAGCAAGAATATCGTCCTCCGACTGGAACTCGGAGACGGGGAGGGTCGTATTGATAAAGACGCGGTGGGTCGTGGGAATCTGGTCGAGCATGACCTGAAGGGAATCGAGCTCGGAAAGGGGCTCTCCCCCGGTGAAAACGAAGTCGCAGTAGGGGGTAATGGCGTCCATGCGGCGGATACTCTGACAGATTTTCTCCAATGAGAATCCGGTCAGGTCGGCGTACTCGCCCTTGTTGATACAGAACGGGCAGTGATTCTTACAGTCATACGGGACAAAGACCGTGACAGTCGCTCCGCCCTGACGGGTTTTGTAGGGATGTTCCATGATTCAATCTGCCTTTCCGTACCCGGCGCGCCGGGTGATTCTGTAATACACGGCTTGTTATTTTACCCGATTTCCGGCGCAAGGTCAAGAGAGAATCGAAAAAATGTACAGAAATGTGTGACGTGGTTCTCTTTGTCACTATGCGATATCCCGGCGCGTCGCGGGCGGCGAAAGTCCGGAGGGCACAAAGCGGCGCAGAAAGAGAGGAATGCTATGGGGAAGTTTCAAGGCTGGGGCCGTTACATCCTGTGCGGCGCGCTGATTGGCGCGGGCGCGATTCTGCCGGGGGTGTCGGGGGGCGTGCTGGCGGTCGTGTTCGGAATCTACCGCCCCTTCATGGAACTGCTGACGCGCCCGAAGTCCGCCGCGCGCAAATACTGGCGTCTGGCACTCCCGCTCGGCCTCGGCTGGGCCGTCGGCTTCTTCCTGATTGCCCGGGGCCTGAGCGCGTTCATGGCCTCGTCGGAGGCGGTGTGCGTGTGGCTCTTCACGGGCCTGATTGCCGGGAGCGTCCCGGCGCTGTTCCGCGAGGCCGGGAAAGAGGGCCGTCCGGCGTCGGCGTGGGCCTGTCTCGTACTCTCCGCGCTGTCGCTCTGGGCCGTGCTCTACTCCGTACGGCATATTCTCCGCCTGCAGGCCGCCCCCGGCTTCTGGTCGTACAACTTCTGCGGCGTCCTCTGGGGCCTCGGTACCGTGCTCCCCGGCTTCAGCGCGTCCCCGATTATGATGGCCCTCGGCCTCTACAGGCCCCTGCTCGACGACCTGTCGCGTATGGATATCGCGGCGCTGTCGTCGTGCCTGCCGGGGGCGGCGCTCTCGGCGACGCTCTTCGCGCGGCTCATGAACCGCCTGTTCCGTACCCGCTACGCCGCCGTGTCACACGGGATTCTCGGCGTCGTCTGCGCGTCCACGCTCTCCATGACGCCCACGGACTACGGCGGCGCGTGGGAAGTCGTACTCTCCGGGCTGTGTTGCGGCGGGGGCTTCCTGCTCGCGTCGCTCATGAACCGCATGCAGCCGCCCGCGGAATCGCATTGACAGGCAACGCAAAAGCGGATATAATGACCAAAATCGAAATTGGCGAAACAAACATAAGGGAGGCGTCCGTCTTGGAAACCTTGAACAACAGGCTGGAAGCGATTGACCTTCTTCTGAATAACGGCTACGGAGTTCCCGCCGTCATTCTCATGCGCCCGGTCATTGAACATATGCTCAATGTGATACTGATTGACAAGGGCTTGTGGGACGCCGCGAGAAATGGGAAACCCTTTCCGCGACTGCGTGACGCGTATTACACCCTCGAAAACAAAAACCGGCATGAATTGACGAAGGTTTTCGGCAAGGGAAGCGGTTTTCCCGACCTGTTGCGGAGAATCGGGAACAGTGCCACGCACAACCACGACGACGTGGACATCGCCGAAGTCAGAGGGTGCCGACACTTCCTTGACGCTTTCCTAGCCAGATTTGCGGAAAAATACCCCGATGAGCAGTATTTTCACTCCTTCACCCACTTTTCCAAGGCACTCATTGAGGTTACGCATACTTTCACGGGCAAAGTCGTCACGATGAAATCCCGAAAGAACGACTGTTATGTGAGCGTCGATAACGACAGTCCGGCGGGCGATATGCTCTGTCAGGTCACGACTGCCGATTCATGGGAACGCTTTGAAATCGGGGAAGGCTACGACAAGGAACGTATGAGCTGTATCGGCTTTCGGGGCGTGAACAAGAAATGGCTCTCCGCAGATATCGACGACGGCGGCATACTGCGTTCCAATGCGGAGGAATTAAGCTGGTGGGAGTGCTTCCGTGTCTATAAATCCGGCCTCGATTTCTATATTATGTCGTCCCAGAACGGCAAATGGGTCGTTTTCAATGCGAACCCGGCACGGATGGAAGCAACCGGACAAACAACGGACAACGCGTTCCTGATTGAGACAGCGCGTGAGAACTAAAGGCAGTCCCGCCGCCGCGAAAAAACTCTTGCAATCGGCGGCGATATCGGATACAATAAATCGACCGAAAACAGTTGCGGAACTGCCCGCGACAACATCCTGTGAGGAGTGATTTC
>CAMHBH010000070.1 GCA_946183175.1 uncultured Oscillibacter sp. | reverse complement strand
CGCTCGATATCGTGCCCGTCGACCGGGCCCAGATACGTAAACCCCATGTCCTCGAAGAGCGTACTTCCCGGGAAAATGGCCTGTTTGAGAATCGTCTTGCCCCGGTGGATGAAGCGGTAGAGCGGATTCCGCGCGGGGTGCCTGCCGAATAAGCGGCGGCAGTATTTCTTGAAATGGTAGTAGGCGGGCTTACTGCGAATGTGGTTGAGGTGTTCGGACAGCCCGCCCACGTTCGGGTTAATCGACATGCCGTTGTCGTTGAGAATCACGATGAGCGGCTCGCCGGAGGCCCCGGCGTTGTTCATGCCCTCGTAGGACAGCCCGCCCGTCATAGCGCCGTCGCCGATGAGGGCTAGCACGCTGTAGTCCGCGCCGGAGAGCGTGCGCGCGCGCGCCATGCCCAGCGCCACAGAGACCGAGTTCGACGCGTGCCCGGCGATAAAGGCGTCGTGTACGCTCTCGTAGGGTTTCGGGAACCCCGACAGCCCCCCGAACTGGCGAAGCGTTGAAAAGAGTTCCTGCCGTCCGGTGAGGGCCTTGTGTACGTAACACTGGTGGCCCACGTCGAACACAAGCCTGTCCTGCGCGGTGTCGAACACGCGGTGAATCGCGACGGTCAGCTCGACCACGCCTAAATTGGACGCGAGGTGTCCGCCCGTGCGCGAAACCCGGCTCAAGAGAAATTGCCGCAGTTCCGCGCACAGCGACGGGAGTTGTTGTTTGTCCAGCGCCTTCACGTCGGCGGGAGAATGAATGGTTTCCAGTAGCATGACAAGCCCTCCCGTCAGCGTTTCCGGCGGCGGAAAATGTACAGGAAGCGCCCGACCCAGTACGTGACATCGGTGCCGCGCCGGATTGCGAACGTTTTCCCGAGGGCCTTCCCGCCGATGGTCAGGCCGGATATCAGCGCCGTGACGCCCACGGAGACAAGTACCGTCTCGACGCCGAAGGCCAGCCGCACCCGGGAGACGATGACCGCGCCCGTCACGCCGCTGACGATGCCGCAGATATCGCCCACCACGTCGTTGCAGACGCTCGAAACGCGGCTTGCGTTCCGCGTGAGGCGTAAGGCCTCGCGCGCGCCGGGGGTCTTATGGGCGGCCATGGAATTGAGGGGGCGCGGGTCTGCCGCCGTCACCGCCACCCCGATAATATCGAAGAGGATTCCCAGCAGGATAAACAGCAACAGGACGCACACGGCGAAAAGCAGTCCGGCCCCCGAGAGCAATACTTCCGAGGTCAGGCCCAGTCCCGCCGACAGCACGACCGCCATACAGAACACGACCGCCGCCCAGCGTATCGGCGACGACGGCTCCTTTTTTTTCCGCTGTTTCTGACTTGCCAAAACAAAACCCCACTTTATGTTTGTATTTGCCCCGTCACCTCGCGGCGACATCTCCCCCGTTCCGTCGGGGAGACTTTGACAGGGTTCCTTGCCTCCCCGCGCGGGGGGCGTTCTCGTCTTGTAAACAGGCGGCGGCGGCTGGACGGGTTAATCTTACGGCTTAGGTCGGGCTGGCTTTCCCCGGAACGCGCCTTTCGTTGCCGATAAAGGCGGTTCCCCTTTCAGCGTTCCGGCGCGGCGTCGCCCTCCGCGCTGCCCGATTGCCACTTAGTCCGTACTGCAAACCCCGCCCCGCCCCGTCGTGGACAGCCGAGGTGATTTCCACTCCAGTCCGTCCGCCTCTTTAGCCTCTTTTGCAGGGCGGGTTTCGAGAGGCAATCACAGCGCCGCTCCGGCCAGAGCAGCGCCGCGTAGGTCCCCTATCCACCCGTCCCACGCAAGGCAGGCTACTGCCGCGCACAGCATTGCACCGCGTCGCGGGTTCTCAATCCGTTTCGTACGCGGCACGGAATACCACGCCGGGAGTACGTCCGCGCACAAGAACGGGTCTCCACGGAAACAGGGTCGGGTCGGCCATGCCATTGACCGGCGCCCTGAGTCCGCAAGCGGACCGGTGTCCGTTGCCTGTCCCGTCCGCCGCGACGGCTGACTGTGCCGCTTGACCGGTACGGTCGCCCTTACGGATGGCACGTTGGGACAGGGCGTGACACTGCCGCGCTTCCCCCCAGCATCCACCCGGAACTGGGCGTACCAAGCAGACACCACGGGTTTCATCGATGTGCCCTTCAGAGGATTTTTAGGCCCTCCCTGAGAAGCGGCGAATCTGACTCCGGATACTGCGCCGCCGCCTGTTGGACGGAGTATATCACAATCCCCGGAAACTTACAACCGTTTCCGGGGATTTTTTTCGGCCCGCGCGGCGGGATTTTCCGGAACTGTTCTTCGGTGTCCTCAGGGAAGTTTCACGGCTTCAATCCTGTCGGTTTGCCCTAGCGCGGACAAATCAGAATTGCCCTTGAAGACCGGGCTGATGTACGGGATAGATTGCGGCAACGAACTTGTAATAATGGTCATCCTCTGCGGGGTCTGTTGGAATACTAACCATCATATAAGCATCGCTAACTGTCCAGTTTCCATCTTTTACCCGCTCTATCGCGTCTGGAGCCGTGACACGATAGAGTTTTCTTGGACGAGAGTTAAATTGAAAATTCGCTCTTGTTCTTTGATGATTGTCCCGGAAAATAGGAAAAACGCAGAGGTTTGACACACGAACCAATTCCAATGAATGATTATATTCTGCCACAGAATCTAACATGAAACTAGCATTGGATGAAGTCATATAACGAGGAAAAGACGGCGGAGGAACTCTGCGGTAAATTTCCTCAATTCCCATCGAAGGTTTTTCGATTTTGGAGAAGCTGTCTAGGTCAACCAGCAGATTTTCCGTTTGCGGCTTCAGCGGACACGGACGGAGAACACGGACGGATACAACATCGAAGAGGGAGAAATTATCAGAAACATCACGCGGAATAGGAGAGCCTTCCGTATCCGATACAAAACGGACAAAGCGATTTTCGCGGAAGTCATAAGCTGTAACGCATGAACCTTGTGCCCCAGTTTTTTCTTTCTTCATGTAAGATTTTGTCAAAATAATCGCTTCCATTTTACATTCTCCTTTCGTTTGTGGACGGCTTACAGGTGTTTGACCGTGACCGTTTCGGGGGCGGCTTTCGCGATTCGCTCCGCCACCAGCCGACGGTGACAATGTTCCGGCGTCGGCTCACTGCACAGCAGGCACACTTTGTCGTATTCGGAAAACCGCGCCGGGAATTTTTCACAGGCCCCCCGTTTGTCCATGATACCGTCAAAGATTTTCTCGTACTCCTCCCACGTAATTTCCTTCTTCTGGTACTTCGACAACAGCTCTTTGGAGGGCGCGAACTCGTCGCAATGGACATACGCGGCCCCGCAAATCTGGCGCAGGAAATATTGGATGTCCCCGTCCTTTGTGAACCCGGCGAGTTGCGAGCGGTTGTTCAGGCGCACGTCGACGAGTAATTCCACGCCGGAGGCTTTGAGCAGTTCAAAGAACTGCTCCGCCGTCTTCTTCGTAAACCCGATGGTGTAAACGGTCATTGGACAAATTCTCCTCCCGGAATCCGATTTTGTCGTTTTGCTTGACATAGGCCTCCCGCAAGCACTCCTTTTCGTCGAGGGGTTCGGCGTCGAACATGGAGCACTGCGCCCGGTCTGGGAAATAGAGGTTCAAAAGTTCCTGCTCCAGCGCCTCATGCGTCTTATATCCGCCGTCCGGCAGGAGGTGGACGACGCGGTATCCGGCGTCCGAAAAGGCGCGGGCGACGAGAATCGCGCGGTGACAGACAATCGGGTTTTTCTCCGCGCACATCAAAACCGGGGTGTAGCCGTTGTCAATGCCGTCTTCCAGCCTGCGCTTGCCCCTCAGAAAGTGGTCAGAGTGTGCAAACGTCTCAAAATCCAGCCGACCGTTTTTGTAAAACGCGCGGTCTTCCTGCCTCGCGCCGAACGCGCGCGCCATATTCCCGTAGGAAATGCCCGCCTCCGACAAAATCCTCCGGATATTCTCTTTATTATACTGCTCGTAATGGGCGGAGTACGGCGTGGAGCGGACATCCACTAACGCGCGGATTCCATGTGCCCGCAACGTCTCGACTAGGTCTGCCGGAGACGGAAAACTGGTGTAGCCGACAGTATACAATGTGGAACGGTCCGTATCCATGAAAAACCTCCCTGAGAAGCGGCGAACCTGACTTCGGACACTGCGCCGCCGCCTGTTGGACGGAGTATATCACAATCCCCGGAAACTTACAACCGTCTCCGGTGATTTTTTCGGCCCGCGCGGCGAAATTGCCGGAGTTGTTCTCCGGCAGTCCCAAAACACCTTGACAACCCCGCGCGTTTTGATTTATACTGTTGAAAACAGCGGAATACAGGCCAAATACGGAGGGCGGACGATGAAAAAAAACAAGAAGAAACAGTTCTCGCGGCAGAATCTTAAGGCGGCGGCATTCCGGACTTTCTGGAATCCGGAACTTGTCAGCGTGATAGCGTTTTTCGCGCTGGCGGCGTTCTCGTTCTGGCCGCTGCTCGTGCTCGTGCCGACTTTGATACAGGGCAGTTTCGACCGCATGATTGAAATCAACCGCCTCCTGCTCGACAGCATACTCTTTCCGCTGGTCGCCTGGCTGTCGGTACTGGCCCTCACGGCGGCGCTGTTCCAGACCTGGCACAAAAACCGTTCCGCGTTCTACGTTTTCCGGGACAATCCGGTGTTCCTGGTATTTCTGGCGCTGGTGCTGTGGATGATAATCGACATTCCTTTCACCAACGGCGTGACGAACATCCTGCTGGAAGGGGCGGGGCTGAAACACGAGAGTTTCTTCTTACATCTCGAATACTTCCTCTGCTTCTTCACGCTGGGCCTGTGCCTGCGCAATCCGCGCCTGAAGCTCTGGCTCCTGCGCGGTATGGCTATGATTAGTACCGTGCTGGCCTCGTTCGCGTTCTATTTGTACGACCATCTCCAGGCCACCCCGTACTATTACGACTGGCGGCCCAGATACGCCGGGATTTTCACCAATATCAATTACTACGGCTACTTCCTGACTGTCTTCATCGCGCTCCTGGCCGGACTTCTGGTGGAAACGGAATCCCGCCCCTGGCGCTGTTTCTACGCCGCCGCGCTGGCGCTCAACACGCTGGTGCTGAGCTACAACGATACCATGGGCGCGTGGATTGGGAGTTTGTGCGCGTGCCTTTTCGTGGTGGCGGCGTGCCGTATCCGGGACGGGCGGTTCCGCCTGTGGACGTTTCTACCGCTGGCGATATTTTTAGTCGTCATGTGCGCGGCGGGGAGTGTCAACGGCAACCTGGCGAAAACTCTGGGCCGGTTCGTGCAGGATACGGCCACGGTCGTTACAAGTCCGGACAGTCCGCAGGCCGCAAGCGCCGGGTCTAATCGCTGGATGATATGGAGAAACTCCATGAGGCTCATTCTGGAGAATCCGGTCTTCGGAATCGGCTTCGAGGGCGTACACGTCCGGGTTCTGGCGGAGGTGGGGAACCCCAGGCCGCATAACGAGTTCATGCAGTACGCGCTCTTCTACGGCTTTCCCGGCGGCCTGCTTTACCTGATAGGTTGTGTGGGCGTCTACGTGCGGGCAGTCCGACAGCGCGCGCGCCTGGACGCGCCGACCTTCGCCGCGCTGACGGCGGCTTTCGGCTATTTGGCCGGGTCGTTTTTCGGGCTCACCGTCTACAATACCGCCCCGTATTTCTTTATTATGCTGGGCCTCGGCTATCTGTGGGCGGAACCGGAAGCGGAACCGGACAGACCGGGGAAGACAAAGCGCTTGAAAAGACGCCTTTCTTTATAAGAGCGGGAAGAACGGAACCGCCGCGGCGGTTCCGTTCTGTTTGTCAGAGCGGCACAAAGACGTATTCCATACCCGGGCGGGCCATAGAGGGGAGGGCGTCGGCCCCGGAGACGATTTCCATGCCCATCTTGGCGAACTTCTGCGAGAGCGCGTCGAACTCCTCGGGCGTGAGCGCGTACCAGATACCGGATTCCGTCTTTTCGGCGGGGGCGTAGTCGTCGAACAGGTCGAGCGCCTCCGGCGGGAGCGTCCACAGCGACAGCGAATCCGCCGTCTCGTACTTTTCCGGGAACTCCGTCTCCTCTTTCTCCCCGGATTCCCCTAAAAGCGTCACTTCGTTTACGCCGGGTTCCGGCTTGGGTGGGAATTCGTCGGGGAGCGGCTCCTTTCCGTCGACGCTCTCCGTCTTGGTCTCCCCGTCCGGAAATTCGTCCGCCTTGGTCTCCCCGTAGGGAATAATTTTCGTCGCGGGGTCTTCGTCCGGAAATTCTTCCGCCCTGGTCTCCTCGTAAGGAACCGTTTTTGTCGCGGGGTCTTCGTCCGCCCCGGTCTCCCCGTAAGGAAGCGTTTTTGTCGCGGGGTCTTCGTCCGCCCCGGTCTCCTCATAAGGAACCGTTTTTGTCGCGGGGTTCTCGTCCGGAAATTCTTCCGTCTTGATATCCTTCTCCGGGAAAGTTTCCGTTGCGGCGTACTCCCCCGGGACTTCCTTCGCGGCGGCGGGGGCCGCGCTCCTGTTCGATACCGATTCCGTCCCGCCTTCCCCGGGGGCTTCCGTTTCGGAACTCCGCATGGTAAAGGGAATCGTCTCCTCTGTGGCCGCGTTCTGCGTGGATTGCGCTTCCGCCGCGTCGTACAGTTCCGGCGCTTGCGGCGGCACGGTGTCGGCGTCGTCGGCGACCGCCGTACTGCCCGGCACGGGACTTCCGCCCCCGGCGTCCATGCCGGTCATGAACGCTTCCTCTGTGTCAGCGCTCATCGTGACGGTATCGGCGGCGCGCCTCTCGGCGATTCCGTGCACCAGGATTACGAGCGCGGCGCAGGCCGCCAGCGGCAGTACGATTTTCGCCCACTGCGCCCGCCACGATACCCGCCTCGGCGGGAGCGCCGCGAGTACGGATTCCGCGAACCCGTCCGGCACGACGGTCTCCTCGATGTCCGGGAAGGCGTCGCGGATTGCCAGCGCGTCCGCGACGTAGGCCTGACAGTCCGCGCACTCCGAGAGGTGTACGCGAACCCCTTCGGCCTCCGCTTCGGATAATTCCCCGTCCAGAAACGCGTCCAGCAGGGCCGCGTATTCGTCATGACTGCTCATATGCAGCCCCCCTTTCCTGTTCTCTTAGACGGTTCGCGGCGGGAAAAGTTCCCCGCTCTATCAGAATTTTTCGCAGGCTCTCCCGCGCCCGGTGAATCCGCGACTTGACGGTGCCGCCGTCCAGCGACAGCGCCTCCCCGATTTCCCCGTAGGAAAGCTGATGGATTTCCCGGAGAATCAAAACCTGCCGATGTTCGGGGGAGAGTTGCCGCAAGGCGTCCCGAATCTCCTCGCGGAGTTCGCGGCGTTCGGCGGCCTCCTGCGGCGACGGGGCCGGGTCGGGGAAATCGGTATGGGCCTCCTCGTCGTTGAGCGACGGCCCGGAGTGCGTGTCGCGGCGCTGACGACCGCGCAGCAAGTCCGTACAGGCGTTGCAGGTCAGGCGGTACAGCCACGTCGAGAAATTCGCGTCGCCGCGAAAGTTCGGCAGTCCCCGCCAGGCCGATACAAACGCCTCCTGCGCGGCGTCGGCCCCGTCTTCCGGATTCCCGCACAGGCGGTTTGAAAGCGCCAGCACTTTCTTTTCGTAGCGCCGCACGAGTTCCCCGAACGCGTCGCGATTCCCCCGCGCGGCGTTCGTGAGCAGTTCGCGCTCCTGCGTGGTGGTGAAATCAGTTATCATGTCAAGTCACGTTTCATCCCTTCCGTAATCCGGCGGACATCCTCTAAAGTGTTCATCCGGACGATTTTTTCCTTGTAGAACGCCGAGTGCGGCACGCCCTTGAGGTACCAGCAGTAATGCCGCCGGGCTTCCAGTACGGCGACGCGCTCGCCCTTGATTCCGGCGGAGAGTTCGATTTGCCTGACCGCCGTGTCGAGGCGCTCCGACAGCGGCGGGAGTTCGGGGACGGGCTCCCCGGCGAGTACGGCGGCGGCCTGCCGGAAAATCCACGGGTTGCCGAACGCCGCGCGGCCAATCATGAGCGCGTCGGCCCTGGTGCGCTGTAGGATACGCGCGGCGTCCTGCGGCGTCCAAACGTCGCCGTTGGCGAAGACCGGCACCGACACCGCCTCCTTGACCTGCCGGATACAGTGCCAGTCCGCCGCGCCGCCGTACATCTGCGCGCGCGTCCGCCCGTGTACGGCCACCGCCGCGATTCCGGCCTGTTCGAGTACGCGCGCGAACTCCACACAATTGCAGTTGCCCAAGTCCCAGCCCCGGCGGAATTTCGCCGTGACGGGCGCGGCTACCGTACGCGTGACGGCCTCCACGATACGCGCGGCGCGTTCGGGGTCGCGCATGAGGGCCGCGCCGTCGCCGTTGTTGACAATCTTGCCCATCGGACAGCCCATGTTCAGGTCTACGATGTCCGCGCCGGAGTACTCCAGCGCGATTGCGGCGGCCTCCGCCATACAGGCCGGGTCGCTCCCGAAAATCTGCACGGCGGCGGGGTGCTCGCCGGGGAACTGCCGCAACAGCGTGAACGTTTTCCGGTCGTGGTGACAAAGCGCCTTGGAAGATACCAATTCCGTGACGGTGTAGCCCGCGCCCTGCTCGGCGCAAATCTGCCGGAACGCCGCGTCCGTCACGCCCGCCATAGGGGCCAGCGCCAGACGCGACGCCACGTCCACAGAGCCTATTTTCATGTGACCCCGTCCTTTCCGTGTAGAGAGAACCGCGCGGGGAGACTTTTCCTGTGCCCGACGGCTTTTGTCCCCCCGCAAAGGGACAGCGGAGGCTTTAAGCGTCCTTGACTTCCCCCTCGGGCGGGGAGAGCGGCGGGATGTCCCACTGGTACGTAAAGGCGCAGTAGCCGGGGCCGATGACCTGGCTTGCCGTCGCGTACAGGTGCATATCCTTGAGTGTGTAGTACAGGACGCTTTTGGAGGCCTCGCCGTAGAAGGCGGCGCGGCGGGCCATGTCGTACCAGTGCGGCCCGGTCATGGGGAACGTCTCCCGGACGGTCTTCCCCAGCAGACTCGCGCGGGTGAAGTGGTTCGCTTTCAGGAAGAGCTTGTTGGCGTAGAGAATCACGGCGTCCTGTTCGGTCTTGCCCTCGTGCGGGGGGATGTAGTAGACGGCGAAGGACAGCGGGAGATTCTCGTAGAGGTGGAACAGGTTGGCGATATTGTCGACGAGTTCGCCGGAGTAGCGGCTGCCGGTGTTGTCGGCGGACATGCGCGCCTCGGCCTGACTGGCCTGCTCGGCGATATTCTCGGTGTCGGAGTAGACCGCCACGCCGATGGACAGGTACGGCGAGAAGGGAACCCCGTCGATGACGTGAATCTCCGACGGCACGTCGCGCAGACGCGATACCAGACTGTCCAAGTCGGCCTGATTGTGGAACTGCGTGAGAATCACGAAGTTGCTCCCGTTGAGGCGGGCCACGGAGGAAGTCGCGCCGCAGCAGCGCATAATGGTGCCCGCGACGGCCTTGATGACGCTGTCGCCGAAGTCGTAGCCGAACTTCTGGTTTGTGATGTTGAAATCCTTGATGGAGATGTGAATCCGGGCGAAGTCGATTTTGCGGAGTTCGTATTCGTCCTGATACGAGTACAAATCCTCGGCGAGGCCGCGCGCGTTGAGCAGTCCGGTTAGCGGTTCGAGGCGCGTCCGCTTGACGGCGTTCTGACCGCCGGGGAACTCGTCGAGCTGGAAGAAGTAGCCCAGCAGGCCCTTGATTTTCCCGTCGCGGTCGTAGAGGGGCATTTTGCTTGCGACGATGTTCTGATTCTCCCCGCGAATAATGCAGGAGCCGGGGACGTTGTGCGTCGACACGCCCTCCCGGATAACCGACCACTCGTCGTGCTGGTAGCTGTCGGCGTGGATATGCCAGCCCATGTCCTCGTCGGTCTTGCCCAGGATGTCCTTCAGGGACTGGAAGCCGTAGAAGTCCAGGAAGCTCCGGCTTGCGCCCACAAAGCGGCGGTCGCGGTCTTTCCAGAAGAATTTCAGGGAGCTGTTGAGGGTGAAGTTCTGCCACAGCGACGCCGGCTTGAAGATATCCTCTACGCGCTCGGTCTGCCCGCCGCTGATGGCGAAGGCGTCCGAAATTTCCGACTGCGCCTCGCGCACCAGCATGAAGTAAACGGAGTCGCGGATGTGCAGGACGATGTAGAGTTTCCAGACGTAGTTGCCGTGGAAGAGGCGCGTCCGGAGGTAGGCGCTGACGTAGCCCCGGCCCGAATGCACGACCCGCTCGGCGAGTGTCTCGGGCTCGGTGAGCAACAGGAAGCGCGGCCTGTCCTCGGCGTAAATCCACTCCTCGGCGTAGCGGCGGTGTACGCCCCGTAGGTCCTCTTCCCGGGGGGCCTGTACTTCCTTGGAATCGGCGTACAGCGGCGTAAACGACATTTTGTCGATGTCCATGACCGACACCTGGTCGTAGAGCGCGTAAATGGCGCGGAGGCCCTCGTCCAATTTCTCCTGACGGTCGATTTCCGCGCCGCGCGACAGGTTGTCCAGGCGTAGCAGTACGCTGCACAGCCCCCCGCGTCCGGCGATTCGCTTGGCCTGTAGCTCGAAGTATTCGCCGTTGTCGACGAAGTACATTTTGCCGTTGCCGGAGGAGCGCGCTTCTTCTAACAGCCGCTCCATGTGCGCGGACATGTCGCGTAAACGGATAGCGTCCCTCATGTCGGGGTCGGTCTCGATGTTGCCGAAGATAGTCAGCCAGTCGATAGCCCCGGAGGCCTCGTCGAAGGCGTCGTTGGTCAGGAGTAATCTTACAGTCTCGTCGCGGAGTTCGAGTACGGCCAGCGGGATACTGTTCAGCTCGCGCCCGGAAATCAGGCTCTTGCGGTCTTCCGGCGACAGGAACGGCGTAGCGCTCAGCACGTCCAGCCGCCCTAACTGGTCGTAGTAACCCCGGTGCATGGGGGCCTCGACCGAAAGCCCCTGTTCGAGTACGTGCCGGATACACTCCAAGTACGGC
>CAMHBH010000069.1 GCA_946183175.1 uncultured Oscillibacter sp. | reverse complement strand
CGGCCTCTTTCGCGACAGGCTTCACGGGTTCCTTTATGGCCTTCTCCGCGACAGGCTTCGCGGGTTCCTTCGTGGCCTCTTTCGCGACAGGCTTCGTATCTTCCTTGACAGCCTTTTCCGTGACGGGCTTCACGGCGTCCTTTACGGCCTTCTCCGCGACGGGCGCGGCGTCCTTTACGACCTTCTCCGCGACAGGCTTCGTATCTTCCTTGACAGCCTTTTCCGTGACGGGCTTCGCGGCGTCCTTTACGGCCTTCTCCGCGACGGGCTTCGCGGGTTCCTTGACGGCCTCTTTGGCGACGGGCTTCGCGGCGGCCTTGGCGGCCTCTTTGGCGACAGGCTTCGCGGGTCCTTTCGTGGCCTCTTCCGCGACAGGCTTCGCGGCGTCCTTTACGGCCTTCTCCGCGACGGGCTTCGCGGGTTCCTTCACGACCTCTTTCGCGACAGGCTTTACGGCGTCCTTTACGACCTTCTCCGCGACAGGCTTCGCGGACTTCTCTACGACCGCTTTCGCGGTTTTCTCCGGTGTCGTGACGGTTTTCTGTTCTGGTGTCATAACGTTTTTCCTCCCTTGGGCTTTTGCTTTTTATATTTCCTTTGGGCTATTTCCAAAATATCCCCGTCCGTCCGTCCCGACCGCTTGTCCGCCTCCTCCCGGATAACGCGTATGTAGTCCGCGAGCGCCTTCGACGCGTTTTCCGGCGACTCCGGCCCCTGACAGACGGTGGTTATATGGCTGATTTCCTCCTGTGTCAGCGCCTCCGAAAGCTGGTGGAATGATACCGGGCAGCCGTTCCGGCGGGCGTCCCAGAGCGTAAAGAACGCCTTGGAGAGTATCGGCGACGAGAAGTCGCCCGGCGAGAGCGGCAACGGCTCCGGGAATAAACTCTCGTCCATGAGCAATAGCCGTACAAGCCCCTCCTCGGCGCGCGCCGAACGCACGTTGTCGTAGCGGAACGCGCGCTCTTTGGGCTGTACAAGTTGCGTGGCGGGATTGAGTTCATTGCGCGTCATGTAGCCCTCTCTGCCTGTTTCTGACGCCCCCGGATATACCACAGAAAGAGGGCTTCTGTTCTCACGCAAATATTTGCTCATAATACGCTGTACTATTATGCTTATGGCTCCTGCCTCAACGCCAGCGACATCGGCGGCGCGCTGAATGTAGATATTCCGCTCTACATCATTGTCCAGCGTGATAAGAAAATTACTTACTTCCTCACTGTACTGTAGCCGCCCCTCGTCGGTTTTCAGGTCGTACTTCGCGGCGATTTGCGACATACGGTAGTCGGCGGCGCGTTCGCTCCCGCTCAGGAGGCGCTCGAACGCGTCCACACCCTGTAATTTAATATAGTCGTCGGGGTCCTGCTTGACCAGTTCCCCCGATTCGGTACGCCGCCGGGGAAGTTGCAGAATCCGGATAGTAAACCCGGCAGTACGGAGTAATTCCAGCGCGCGGGTCGTGGCGATTTCCCCGGCGTTGTCGTTGTCGTAGCAGAACACGAGTTCCTTTTTCCGGAAGCGGTCGACGAGGCGCGCCTGTTCTTCGGTGAGCGCGGTACCCATAGAGGCGACCGCGTTGTCAATCCCGGCCTGATGGAGCGTCACCACGTCCAGATTGCCCTCGCACATCAGGAAGTTGGGGCGCTTCGTATTCTTGGCAAGGTTCATGCCGTACAGGATTCTCCGCTTGGAGTACACCGGGGTGTCGGGGGAGTTCATATACTTCGGCTCGGACTTGTCCAGTACGCGGCTCCCGAACGCGACCACGTCGCCGCGAATGTCGATGACGGGCAACATCAGACGGTTGCGGAATTTGTCACGAAAGCCGCCGTTCTTCGTCGGGACAATCAGCCCGGCTTTGAGCAGTTCCTCTTTTTCGTAGCCCTTGCGGGTCATGGCGTTGAGCAGTACGTCCCAGCGGTCGAGGGAGGCCCCCATGCCGAACCGGACAGCTGTTTTCCAGAGAATCCGCCGACGTTGCAGGTAATCGCGGACGGCCTGTCCTTCGGGGGCTTTCAGTAACTGGTGATAGAACCGGGCGGCGTCGCGGTTGAGCGACAACAGCCGCGCCCGCTGGCGGCTCTCGTGAAAGTCCTGATTGCTTTCCGGCACTTCCAGTCCGGCGCGTCTGGCGAGGAATCGCACGGCGTCGGGGTAGGGCAGATTCTCGATTTCACGAATAAAACTGATAACATCTCCGCCCTTCTTGCACCCGAAACAGTAAAACATTTGCTTGTCCGGGGAGACACTGAACGACGGGGTTTTCTCATTGTGGAACGGACAGCAGGCCCAGTAATCCTTACCCTTCTTTTTCAGTGTCACGTAGCCGCCGACGATATCCACGATGTCACAGCGGGCGATAAGGTTGTCCATGAAGGCCGCCGGAAAGGGCATAGTCGAACCTCCTTTCGGTCAGTTTAGCCGGAATCGCTTCCCGTCATACGACGTACTGAAATCTTATACCCCGAAATTTTTCGATTTCCTCTTTTTTCGCGCAAAAAATCTGTACGCGTAAAATTTCCCTTGGCAAGTCTCCTCTGTCGCCTTATGGCGTTTCTCCCGCTCCGTGGGCAGACAGGGAGACTTTCGATGAGAAGAAAATCGACGAAAATGCCCGGTTTCCAGCTTCCCCCGCACAATCACGATTCCCTGACGTGCCATATACTGACAAGTGTCATTTTGTTTTCGGTTCTTGACAAAATGTTTCATAAATGTTACAATCTTGTAAACTCAAAACGGACGGTTTTTGTGTGATTCGTACAAGTTCACAGGGCGGAATTGTCTACTCTGACAGTGCCGCCGCGTGAAAGTCGCATTCCCCCGAAACTGCCCGCGTGAGAGAAAAAGGAGGGCGTATCATGAAGAGATTCTCCACGGCGCTGGCGGCTGTCATGGTTCTGACCATGTTCCTGAGCGGCTGTCAGATTCAGAAGACCGTCCGGATTGACCCGAATCCGAACCTGGGCTCCACCAGCGCGAACGGCGAAACCGCCGTCAGCAACAAAGTCCGCAAGGACCCCTACACCGCCGACCAAATCCGTATCGCCTACGTGGCGCACGACCTCGGCACCCCGAACAATCAGGCGTGGCTTGAGGGGATTCAGCGCGAGTGCGCGTCGTGGGACAACATCCAGGTCAGCGCCTTCAACGGCGAGAGCTCCGCCGAAACCCAAGTCCAGATTATGGGCGACATCATCAACCAGCACTACGACGCCATCATCCTCCAATGCTCCGACGGTACCGCGCTGGCCCCGTCCGTGGCGCAGGCCGAGGAAAGCGGAATCCCGGTTATCACGCTCAACCTCGACGCCGACACCGTACACAGTGCGCTCGTCATGGCCGTCGACTACGACGCCGGGCGCATGGCCGCCGACAAAATGGCCGAACAGCTCGGCGGTTCCGGGAAAATCGGCATTATTCAGGGCGTGCCCGGCCTCCACCGTACCGACAATCTGGAACAGGGCTTCCGCGACACCATCGCCAACTATAGCGGAATCGAAATCGTAGAGGCGCAGTCGGCCTCGTTCGAGAAAGAGACCGCTATCACCGTTATGAACTCCTTCCTGCAAAGTCACAGCGACCTCGCGGGCGTATTCTGTATCAACGACGCAATGGCCGAGGGCGCGGCGCTCGCGGCGGAATCCGCCGGCAAGGGCGGACAGCTCGTCATCTGGGGCGCGGACGGCGAAAAGGACGCCCTCGCCATGATTGAGAGCGGGCAAATGAGCGGCACCATCTACACGAACAGTTGGGACGAAGGCTCCACCGCCGCCAAAATCGCCCTCCTTATGATTGGCTCCGAGTACAGCTACAACGTTCTGACGCAGACGCCGCAAGTCATCATGGAACCGATTGTCGCCACCATCGAGACCGTAGGGGATATCGCGGCGGAAGACCGCTGGTGAAAGGAGCGCAAAGCGTATGAAACAAACGACGCTCAGGCGCTTGATTTCGCTGGGTCTGCTCCTCGCGCTGGGGGTACTCTTTACGGCGCTCAGCGGCCCGCGCTTTCTCAACGCCAACAACTTCATTGACATCGTGCGCGACGCGTCCGTGACGGCCATTATCGGCGTGGGCGTGACGATGGCCATTATCACCGCCGGTATCGACCTCTCGACGGGCTCTATTATGGCCGTCGTGGGTATGACCATGGCCAATATCTACGCCTACACGCTCTGGCCCATCCCGGTTATGATTCTCTGCGGGATTGTCGTCGGCCTCGGCTGCGGCCTGATTAACGGCTACATTATCGGACAACTCCACGTCCCGGAGTTCATCGGCACCCTCGCCACGATGAGCATTTTCCGCGCCCTCACCTACATGATTGCCATTCGCGACGCGAACGGCGTCATTCAGTCGCAACCCATGAACATTTCCTCGTATGCCGTCCTCGGCTACGCCGTCGGCTACTTCTATTTCGTCGTTATCGCTATGATAGTGTTCGTCGTGTGCGGGCAAATCTTCCTGAAATATACCCGCCTCGGCACCGAAATCTACGCCGTCGGCGCGAATCCCAAGGCCGCGACGCTCTCCGGTATCAACGTCGCGAAAGTCAAGATGATTGTCTATACGATTGTCGGCTTCTGCTGTTCGGTGGGCGCGGTGTTCACGACGGCGCGCTTGCAGTCGGCCACGACGGCGGTCGGACAGGATTTCGAGTTTAACCCGATTGCGGCGGCGGTCGTAGGCGGCGTGGCGCTCTCGGGCGGCTCCGGCGACGTGATTGGCACACTTATCGGCGCGCTGTTCATGGTCACGCTCGAAAACGGCGTCCGCAAACTCGAGATGAATACCGCCTACCAGTACGTCATCAAGGGCGTGATTATCATTCTCGTGGTCATGTTCGACGCGTGGTACAAGGGCCGTATGGACCGTGCCGCCAGAGAACAGGGCGCGAAAGAGGGGGTGTCGGCATGAGCGGCGAGACCATTCTGGAAGCGAAGGGCATTTACAAGAGCTTTTCGGGCGTCCCGGTACTCCAGGACGTGCGATTTGAGGTACGGCGCGGCGAAGTACACGCCCTCATGGGCGAGAACGGCGCCGGGAAATCGACGCTCATCAAGATTATCACGGGCGTCTACTCCAAGGACGACGGGCAAATCTTCTGGGAAGGCCAGCCCGTGGAAATCAACAGTTATCAGGACTGCCAGAAACTCGGCGTGGCGTGTATCTATCAGGAACTGTCCGTGATACCGCCGCTGACCGTGGCGCAGAATGTCTATCTGGGCCGCGAACCGCGCCGGGGCAAGTTCATCGACTACAGGAAGATGAACGAAATGACACAGGCCCTTATCGACAAATACGACTTCCCGCTGAAACCCGAAACCGTCGTCGACCATCTGGGCATCGGACAGCGTCAGCTAATCGAAATCCTGAAGGGCCTCTCGCAGGATTCCAAACTGCTGATTATGGACGAACCGACGGCGTCGCTGTCGGGCAAGGAGGCCGAAAGCCTGTTCCGTATCATCAACACGTTGCGCAGTGAGGGCGTGTCGATTATCTACATCTCCCACCGCCTGGAAGAGGTCTACATGCTCTCCGACCGCCTGACGATTCTCCGCGACGGCAAAAACGCGGCGGTTCTCGAAAAGAAGGACATCATCCCCGCGAAGGTCATCGAGACCATGATAGGCAAAGTCGTCGACGAATCGGCGGGTTCCAAAAAGCAGTTGCACTCCGAACCGGGCGCGGAAGTGCGTCTGGACGTGCGCGGCCTCACCGACAAGTCCGACCGTTTCCGCAACATCAGCTTTCAGGTACACCGCGGCGAAATCCTCGGCCTCGGCGGCCTGATTGGCGCGGGGCGTACAGAGGTTGTACGGGCGATTTACGGCGTGGACAAAGCCGCGTCGGGCGAAGTCTGGCTCGACGGGAAGAAGCTCGACCCGTCGCCGAAGAACAGTATCAAAGAGGGTATCGGATTCGTACCCGAAGACCGTCGCGGACAGGGCTTCATTCCGTTGCTCTCGACTACGAAAAATGTCGCGCTGACAAACTACGACATTGTCAAAACTAACAAGGTATTCGGCCCCGCCGGAGACCTCGCGACGGCGATTTCCGACGCCGACGAACTCGCGATGGGCAAGCGCGCCATTGAGGAAATCGACATCCGCCCCAACGACCCCGAAAAGCAAGTCGGGCTTATGTCGGGCGGCAACGCGCAGAAAGTCGTACTCGGAAAGTGGCTCATGCGCGACTTGAAACTGCTCATCGTCGACGAACCCACGGCGGGTATCGACGTGGGCGCGAAGGACGAAATTTACCAGATTCTCGAAAAACTCGCAAAGCAGGGCGTCGCGGTCATCGTCGTGACTTCCGACTTGCAGGAACTCTTGCGCGTGTCGCACCGTATTCTGGTCATGCGCAAGGGCGACATCGTGCGGGAGTTCAAAAACGAAGTCGTCACGCAGTCGAGGATTCTCTCCGCCGGACAGGGCGTCGCGGAGGAGGAAGCTGTCGAAGAGGCCGTGGAGATTGAGAAAGCGGAGGAGGGAGACGCATGAACAATATCAACTGGGGCAAGTACAGCAAGCCCATTATCCTCGTCGCCCTCGTCGTCGCGCTGACGGTGCTCCGCGGTACGACCTTCCTTTCCGTGGGCAATATCGCGAATGTCCTCTGGTCGGTCTCCGTCATCGGAATCATGGTCTGCGGTACGATTTTCGTCTTTCTGCTGGGCGGCATTGACCTTTCCATCGCTACCTTGTGCGGCTTTTGCGCCGTCACCGTCGTGGAGGTTATCCACTATTTCCACGATAGCGGCCTCGGGCTGTTCGTGGGAATCCTCGCCGCGATTGCCGTCGGCGCCCTCGCCGGACTCTTCCACGGCTTCATTATTACCCGGTTCGGCGTCCCGGCGTTCCTCGTGACGTTCGCCTCGCAGAGTATCTTCCAGGGACTGTCGATGGTCGTCACCAACAACAAAATCGTGAGCTGTACGGCACCCGCCGCCTTTACGGCTATCGGCTCCGTGAAGATTCTCGGCTTCCCCCTGCCTATCTATTTCATGATTTTAATGGCCCTCCTGAGCTGGTTCGTACTCCGCAAGACGGTGTTCGGGCGCTACGTCTACTCCGTCGGCGGCAACGCGACCGCCTCGGAAATCTCGGGCATTAACGTCAAGCGCGTGACCATTATCTGCTACGTACTCTCGGGCGTGACAACGGCTATCGGCGGCATTATCCTTGCGTCCATGACACAGCAGGCCGCCGCCGCCACGGGTTCCGGCTATACCAACGACGTGATTACGGCGGGCGTCATCGGCGGCGTAAGCCTCCTCGGCGGAGAGGGCACCGTACCCGGCGCGATTTTCGGCGCGGTGCTCATGGGACTGCTCAACAACGGCCTGAACCTGTTAAGCGTACCTTCTACGCAGACGGGGCTTGTCAAGGGCCTTGTGATTATCGTTGCCGTCGCGTTCGACGCCATGCAGCACGCCGACCAGTCGCGGAAGAAAGTCCGCAAGGTCGTGAAAAAAACCGCCTCTTAAGAAAGAGGCGTGAGTTGAAATAAAAAAGGCGTGAGTTAGCCGCATAAATTCAAAGCGGCGCTGTCCTCTCCCGCGCCGCGCGGGGGAGGGCGTTTGCAGTGTAGTAAGGAGGAGCTATGAAAAAGATTGACGCGCACTTGCACCTCGCGAAAGTCGTGGCGGGCTACTGCCGCCGGGGCGAACTCCGCGCCGTCGGCGGGGGCCGCGCCCGCTGGGGCAACGGGGAGGAGTTCCAGCTTTTCCCGACCAACGGCGACTACGGCGACGACTGTTTCCTCGCCGAACAGGCCCTGAAAATCATGGACCGGAACGACGTGGAGCGGGCCGTACTCATGAATGGCAGTATGTACGGCTTCCAGAACGGCTACCATGAAGAACTGCTCGAAAAATACCCCGACCGTTTCTGCCCGTCGTGCGAGGTCGACCCGTTCGCGACGAATCATATGGCGGCGCTGGAGCGGTTCCTGTTCAAGAAGCACTTCCACCTCGTGAAGTTCGAAATCAGCTCGGGCGGCGGCCTGATGGGCTGTCACGACCCGTTCGTGATTTCCGGCCCCCGTATGATGGAGATTTACAAGCTCATCGAACAGCACAAGGGCGTCGTGGCGCTCGACGTGGGCGACATCGGCATGGAGAGCCACCAGACCAACGCCATTTTGCGTATTTCCGACCGCTGTCCCGATTTGAAGGTTGTCGTGTGCCATCTGCTGGCCCCCGTGCGCGCAAGGCGTCGCGAATGGATAGCCGAACTGGAAATGCTCAAGCAGTCGAACGTGTACTTTGACGTGGCGGCTATGCCGAAAATCATGAAGCCCGACGCGTACCCCTACCCGGAGACCGTCGACTACCTGAAAATGGCGGCGGACATCGTGGGCACCGGACACCTCATGTGGGGCACGGACGCGCCATTCGCCGCCACGCAGGACACCTACGAACACCTCACGGACTATCTCGAAAAGTCCGACGCCTTTACAGACGCCGAAAAGGCCGATATCTACTACAACACCGCGAAGCAGGTCTATTTCCCGTGATATCGTGTCTCCTCCCGGTCTCGCGCCTCTCCCGTCTATGGGAAGAGACGCGATATAGAGGAGGAGTGGGTTGAAATCCCGTGATACAGGAAACGCCCCCTCCGTCACGCTGGCGGAGGGGCGCGTAAATCGCACAGAAGGAGTATGCGACATGAAAAAACTCGTCAGCCTGTACGGCGTCCCCTCGCCGCTCTACAACCAGATGAACGACCGCGCGCGGGAGTACGCCGCCGGGCGGAATCTCGAATACGTCTGGGTTCCGCAGACGCCGTTCAGCCCCGAAAGCGCCGTCGCGGCCTTACAGGGCGCCGACGCCGGGATTATCGACGTGCAGACCTATGACAACGCAATCTTTTCGCAAATCAAGGACAGCGTAAAGTTACTGGTTCGCTACGGCGTGGGCTTTGAGGCGGTCAACCTTCCCGACGCGTCCGCGAACGGTATCGCAATCGCGCGCACGACCGGGGCCAACGCGCAGGCCGTCGCCGAAATGGCTATGGCCATGATTCTGGCCGCCAAGCGGCAGTTGATTCACAACCGCCTCGTGACGAACTCCGGCAAGTGGGGCGCGAAGAGCGTCGGCGGCGAAATGCGCGGCAAGAAATTAGGCCTCCTGGGCTACGGCATGATTTCCAAAATCCTCGCGAAGCTGTTCAGCGGCTACGACGTGGAAGTATTGGCCTATGACCCGTACCAGTCGGCGGAGGCGCTGGAGGCCGCCGGGGCGCGGAAAGTCGAACTCGACGAGCTTTTCCGGGAGGCCGACGCCATCAGCATCCACATTCCGTACACCGACGAGGCCTACCACCTTGTCAACGCCGAACGCCTCGCGCTGATGAAGAAAAACGCCGTGCTGGTGTGTACGGCGCGCGGGAACATCGTCGACGAGGCGGCGCTGTACGAGGCGCTCAAGAACGGGACGATTCTCGGCGCGGGGCTGGACGTGTACGCGGAGGAACCGCTTCCGGCGGATTCGCCGTTGCTGACGCTCGATAACGTCATTCTGACGCCGCACGTCGCCGCGCAGACCGAGGACGCCCTGTGGGCCATGTACAAAAAGGCCATTGATATCGCGGCGGACTTCTTTGAGGGCAAGGACATAGGCCGGGACTTGCTCAACCCGGATTACAAGGCCTGACGCACGAAAGCGGGGAAACAGTATGCGCTACTATATCGGCCTCGACAACGGCGGCACCGCAACCAAGGCCGCATTATTCGACGGCAACGGCAGGGAATTAGGCTCTTTCGGGATGTCGACGCGCTCCCTTGCCCTGAAACCCGGGTTCATGGAGCGCGACATGGAGGAAATGTGGGAGGCCAATTGCGCGGTCGTGCGCGGCGTACTCGAAAAGACCGGGGTGAATCCGGCGGAAATCGCGGGTATCGGCGTCTCCGGACACGGGAAGGGGCTGTACCTGTGGGGCAGGGACGGAAAGCCCTTGCGTAACGGCATTATCTCGACCGACAACCGCGCGTGGGAGTACGTCCGCGACTGGAAGCGCGACGGCACCGAGGAAAAGGCCTTCGCGTATTCCTGTCAGCATTTGATGTCGTGTCAGCCGGTGGCGCTGTTGGCATGGCTGCGCGACAACGAACCCGAAAACTATCGGAATATTCAGTACGTCTTTGCATGCAAGGACTACGTGCGCTTCCGGCTGACCGGAAAGCCCGGGGCCGAAATCACGGACTATTCCGGCTCCGGCCTCATGAACCTGAAAACGGTCGCTTTCGACAAGGACTTGCTCGACCTGTTCGGAATCGGCGACGTATGGGACGCCCTGCCGCCGCTGTGCCGCGCGACGGAAATCGCAGGGAGCGTGTCGGAGGAGGCGGCGGCGCGCTGTGGGATTCCCGCCGGGACGCCCGTTATCGGCGGGATGTTCGATATCAACGCCTGCGCAATCGCGGCGGGCGTGACCGACCCCGACAAAGTGTGCATGATTGCCGGAACCTGGTCGATTAACGAGTACATCCGCAAGGAACCCGTGTTAGACGGCACCGTGCAAATGAACTCCCTCTTCGCCCTCCCCGGCTACTACCTCATAGAGGAATCGTCGCCGACTTCCGCCGGGAATCTGACCTGGTTCGTCAAGCAAATCATCCCGGAGTTGGAGCGGCAAGTGTCCGCCGACGGCGAGAGCGTCTACGACCTCCTCGACGACAGCGTAGAGAGTATCCCGCCGTCGGAGTTCACGCCGATTTTCCTGCCGTTCCTGATGGCCTCGAACGTACACCCGAACGCCAAAGGCTGTTTTATCGGCATGAGCGCGGCGCACACGCGGGAGCACATCGCGCGGAGTATTTTTGAGGGCGTGACGTTCTGCCACCGCTACCACTACGAGCGCCTGTTGAAGACGCGCCAGACGCCCCCGACGGTCATTCGACTAGCGGGCGGCGCGGCGCGCGCGCGGGTATGGGCGCAGATGTTCGCCGATGTCATGCGGACGCCCGTTGAGACCCTACAGGCCAACGAGACCGGGGCGCTGGGTATCGC
>CAMHBH010000068.1 GCA_946183175.1 uncultured Oscillibacter sp. | reverse complement strand
GATGATGATGTCATAAGCGGTAGCCATTACGCGTATACCTCCTCGATTTTGGCGAGGGCGGCTTGGTCCACTACCAGATACTCCGCGTTGAGGATGTCGTACACATTCAACTGCGCGGCGGGAGCGGTCAGCACGCCGGGGAGATTCCGTGCGCTCCGGTAGACGGTCGTGTCGACGGCGGGCGTGACAATGAGGGTCTTTCCGTCGGCCTTGACGGCGCTCAGGAACTTCCGGACGGTCGCGGTCTTGATTTCGTCGAGCTTGATGGCGTCGATGACAAGCAGGTTGCCCTCCTTGGCCTTCGCGGAGAGTACGGACTTCAGCGCGAGGCGGCGCACTTTCTTGTTGACATGGAACTTGTAGTCGCGGGGCTTGGGCGCGAACGCCACGCCGCCGTGTGTCCACTGCGGGGCGCGCGTACTGCCCTGGCGGGCGTGTCCGGTGCCCTTCTGCCGCCACGGCTTTTTCCCGCCGCCCGAGATTTCCGCGCGCGTCAGCGCGCTCTGCGTCCCCTGCCGACAGTTGGCCAGGTGGTTCCGGACGACCATGTGCACGACGGCCTCGTTGGGTTCAATCCCAAAAATCGCGTCGTTCAGTTCCACGGTTCCGGCCTGCTCGCCGGACATATTCAAAACGTTCACGGTAGACAATTGAGACACACCCCTTTCTTACTTTCTCGCGGAGGCCTTCTGCGGATTGCGCCCGGAAGCCTTCTGCGGGTTCCTGCTGATGTCGGCACCGAGCTGTTTGACCTTGTGGGTCTTGACCGTCGACTTGACCGTGACAAGACTGCCCTTCGGGCCGGGTACGGCGCCGCATACGACCAGCATATTCAGCTCCGCGTTGACCCGGACGACACGGAGGTTTTGTACTGTGACCTGTTCGACGCCCATGTGTCCGGCGCCAATCTTGCCCTTGAACACGCGCGAGGGGTCCGTCGACGGCCCCATGGAACCGGGGTGGCGTCCGACCGGGCCGCTGCCGTGCGTCTCTTTGAGGCGGTGCGCGCCGTGGCGCTTGATGACGCCCTGGTAGCCGTGGCCCTTGCTCGTGCCCGTCACGTCGACGAAATCGCCTTCCGCGAACGTGTCCGCTTTTACGAGGTCGCCTACGTTCAGCTCGTCGGCGTTCTCAAGGTCGAACTCCCGCAGGTACTTCTTCGGCCCGACGCCCGCTTTGTTGAGGTGTCCGAGTTCGGGCTTGGTCAACTTGCGTTCCGGCACGTCGCCGAACCCTAATTGCACGGCGTTGTAGCCGTCCTTCTCCTCGGTCTTCTTCTGGACTACGGCGCAGGGCCCCGCCTCGATGACTGTTACGGGAATCACTTTGCCGTTTTCGTCAAAAACCTGGGACATGCCCACTTTTTTGCCGATAATCGCTTTCATGGATGCTCCTCCTTGCTCAGGTTATTGGTCGGCGGCTCCCCGCCGACTTGACCCCGTCCGCGCGGGACGATTGGCGACTATGTTACAGCTTGACGTTGAACTCGACACCGGCGGGCAGTTCCAGCGCCATGAGCGCCTCGACTGTTTTGGGCGTCGAATTGGTGATGTCAATCAGGCGCTTATGGGTACGGCGCTCGAACTGCTCGCGGCTGTCCTTGTACTTGTGGACGGCGCGCAGAATCGTGACGACTTCCTTCTTGGTGGGCAGGGGAATCGGCCCGGAGACTTTCGCGCCGGTGCGGCGGGCGGTCTCGACGATTTTCTCCGCGCTCTGGTCAATGACCTGATGGTCGTAGGCTTTCAGCCGGATACGGATTAACTGTTTTTGCGCCATGGTTGCAATTCCTCCCTGATTTGTACAGAAAAGTATGTCCGCGTGCGGAGAAAATCTGTCCGCTAAGCCGTGCGTGTCATTCCAGCCGACAAAAACGCCGGACGGGTACACAGTAACTCCGACCGGTGACAGCGTGGGATTCCCAGTCGCCCGATTCTTCGGACATACTCCCCGGAAGTTACCCCGCTCTCGCGGGCAATCTCCCGGTTCATCGCGTGCCGCTTGGCTTGCACCCCAAGCAGACTAAAGCAGTATAGCGGAAAAAAACGTGCCTGTCAAGAGTTTTTTTGGCATTCGCCGGGAAAATTTTACAGGCCTGTGTTGCCGCCCCCTCTGTTGATATGGGGAGCCGTATTCGACGGCGTACCATTTCCCCGTTTACGGCTGGGGCGGCGTCGCGCAGTGACGGACAAGGCGCAAGTTTCCGTTGCAAAGCGGGGCGGCGTGTGCTATGATGGGGTTACCTTAGACAAAGGAGCGTGAAATCATGCAAAAAACTGGAAATTATCTCCGGCGGGCGCTGTTGTCGGCGGCGCTGGCCGTTACGGTACTGCTGTCGGGTTGCGGCGGCGGGACTGCCGACGTAAGCAGGGCCCCCGATATCGAACCGGCACCCGAGCCGGAAGTCGAGGAGATTCCGGAGGCGTTCCGCCCGGTGCTGGGCCTGACCACCGATATGGAGTACCACTACGACGACGACCGCGGCGCGATAGTCAACTCGATGGTGTCGGAACTGCCCGGGGCCGACGCCGCGACGCGGGACGAGTACCCGGCGCTCAGCGAAGCGCTCGACCGCTTCCGGGAGGCGGCGCACAGTAACGCGCTCGACGCGTATCAGGAGCGGGAGGACGTACTGCCCGACGTGCTCGACGCCGGCGACGCCGTACAAACTCTCGGCGGGGAAGTCCACTCGATGGTACGCCGCGCCGACGCGAAAGCGGTCAGTATCGTGAACTACTGGTGGGACTACTCCGGCGGGGCGCATATGAGCTACGGCTACGGCGCGGCCAACTTCGACACCGTGTCCGGCGCGGAAATCACGCTGGAAGACCTGCTCACCGACGAGGGCAAAATCACGATTAACAGCAGAATCGGCGAGGAACTCGACGCGCTTTATACGGAACTGTCCCCGGGCGGGATGGTCGCCGACTACCTCTGGGACGACTACACCTTTTCCATAGAACCGGACGGCGTGACCTTCTGGTTCAACCCCTACGAAATCGCCGCCTACTCCGAGGGCGCGCTGACGGCAAAGCTCTACTTCGACCGCGACGCCGACATGCTCAAATCGGACTACCGCGGCGACAACGACGCGTGGTTCGTGGAAATCGGCACGGAGATTCCGTACCGCTTCGACGGGCACAGCGTCGAGGTCTGGGACATCCCCGACGCCGACTACCCCGATTCCGACTGGTACAGCGGCTTCGGGCTGGAATTCGACGCCCCGGAGGGCGCGAACCGCTGGATTGACCGCCTGACTTCGGCGGGTGCCGACACCGAATGGACAGTCCCTGAGGGCCGGAACATCGTCTTTGACCAGACGGGCAGCTTCGAGACCCACTTCTATTACGCGCACATTCCGGCGGGCGATTACGTCGTTGCCGTCCTGACGATGGACGACGACGCCAACTCCGTCATGGTATACCGCGTAAACGGGGCGCGCGTCGGCGGAATGTCGCTCACGGGCCCGGATTCCTTCACGTATCCCGAGCCGCCCGACGACTTCGACGCCGTCGACGACTGGTCGCTCTACGACAGCTATCACGTCGCCCTAACGAATCCCGAAAACGTGTCGCTGACCACGCGCTTCTACCAGTTCGGGACTTGGGGCGGTACGGGCACGTACAGTCTCACGCCGACAGGCTTCCAGTTGTCGGGGAAACTGCTCTACAACGCCGGGGAATACGTCCTGACGCTCAAACAGGACTTGACCGTAACCCCCCGGGCCGCCGACGATTGGACAGTCTCCACGGACGGGGAAGCGACGCTTCCGGCGGGTACGGAAGTCGAACTCGTCGCCACGGACAGGGAGAGTACGTATTTCCGCGCGCCGGACAATACGGTGTTCGCGCTCGCGTACGACACCCCGGACGAGTACCCGCCGACCATCGACGGCGTACCCGAGGACGAGCTTTTCGACGGTCTGCTCTACGCCGGATAATCAAACAGCCGTCCCCGCGTCGCGGGGGCGGTCGTCATAGGGCCAAATCTAACATCAATTTTTCACAAGTCTATGGACTTTTGCGCCGTCCGGCGGTATACTACGCTTGGCGTAATACCGCGCGAACGGACGCGGCTTTGATTAGGAAAGGGGTTTTCAACATGTTGACACTGCTGAAAGGCATTGGCGCGGCGGCGGCGGCCACGGCGGCGACTGTCGCCGGAGGCGTTGTCGCTTCTGTGGGCGGCGCGGCGGCGGGCGCGTTCTTCAACGAACTCGACGCGCAATACAAGGAGTATTTCTACTGCGAGGCGTTGCCCGTCGACGTACTCGTCGCGAAGGGCGTCAAGCGCAAGAACGGGCGCACCGTCAACAAGAGGGACGACAACATCATTACGGAGGGCTCCCGTATCGCGGTCGCCGACGGACAGTGCATGATGATTGTCGAGCAGGGCAAGGTCGTCGAACTCTGCGCCGAGACCGGCTTCTACCAGTACGACGCCTCCTCCCAGCATTCCATTTTCGCGGGGTCTCTGGGCGAGGGCTTCAAGAACTTCTTCGCGCAGGTCGGCGAGAACTTTACATTCGGCGGACAGAAGGCCATGGACCAGCGCGTCTACTACTTCAACCTCAAGGAGATTATCGGCAACAAGTACGGCACCCCGAACGCGGTACCCTTCCGGGTCGTCGACGAGCGCGCCGGGATTGATATGGACATCTCCATCCGCTGTTTCGGCGAGTACAGCTACAAGATTACGAACCCCATGCTGTTTTACACGAACGTCTGCGGGAACGTCTCCGGGAACTACACCCGCGACCAGTTGGACAGCCAGCTAAAGAGCGAGTTCCTGACGGCCCTACAGCCCGCGTTCGCGCGCATTTCCGAAATGGGAATCCGCTATTCGGCGCTCCCGGGGCACACGTTCGAGCTTGCGCAGGCGATGAATGACACGTTGTCGCCGAGGTGGCGCGACCAGCGCGGCATTGAGATTGTCAACGTGGGCGTCTCGTCGATGAAGGCCAGCGAGGAGGACGAGGCCACGCTGAAGGCCATGCAGAAGGACGCCGCGTACATGGACCCGCGCCGCGCCGCCGCCGCGCTGACGGGCGCGCAGGCCGACGCGATGCGTACCGCCGCCGGGAACGCCGGGGGGGCCGCGATGGGCTTCATGGGGCTGAATATGGCGGCGCAGAGCGGGGGCGTGAACGCCGCGCAGTTGTACCAGATGGGACAGCAACAGCCCCCCGTACAGCAGGCCGCGCCCGCCGCCGATACGTGGACGTGTCCGAAATGCGGCAGGCCCGCGCGCGGGAAATTCTGCACGGAGTGCGGCACGAAAAAGCCGGAGACGGAAGCGGGCTGGACTTGCCCGAAGTGCGGCAGGGCCAACACCGGGAAATTCTGCATGGAGTGCGGCACGGCTAGGCCGTCGGCGGTGACGGCGTGCCCGAAATGCGGGTGGGCCGTCCCGAACCCCGCACAGCCCCCGAAATTCTGCCCCGAGTGCGGCAACGCGTTTTGATTCCGTCAAGTTCACCCTCCCCCGCGCGGGGAGGGCGTGGGAAGGAGTGATTGACCGTGCCATCCCAGATTACCAACTACAAATGCCCCGCGTGCGGGGGGCCGTTGCGGTTCGCCGGGGACAGCGGAAAATTACAGTGCGACTACTGCGGGAGCAGCTACGACGTTTCGGAGTTTGAAAAGACCGTGGAGCAGTCCGACGCCAAGGCGGCGGAGGCGTTCCAAAAGGACAAGGGCGGCGGCGATACGTGGGACACCTCCGAATTGGAGGCCCAGTGGGGCCCCGACGCCGCCGGGATGAAGTCGTACTCGTGCCCGTCGTGCGGCGCGGAGCTCATTTGCGACGCCGCCACCGCCGCGACAAGCTGTCCCTACTGCGGGAATAACGCGATTATCCCGGGGCAGTTCGCCGGAGGCCTCAAGCCGGACTTCGTGATTCCCTTCAAGCTCGACAAAAAGGCCGCCGTCGACGCCCTCCAAAAGCATTACAAGGGGAAGTACCTGCTCCCGAGGGCGTTCTCGCGGCAGAATCACATTGAGGAAGTGCAGGGCGTCTACGTCCCGTTCTGGCTGTTCGACGGCAAGGCCGACGCCGATATCAGCTTCCAGGCCACGCGGGAGACTTCGCGCCGCGAGGGCGAGTACGAGGTCACGACGACGCGCTACTATGACGTGCGCCGCGCCGGAAGCGTGGAGTTCGAGCGCGTCCCCGTGGACGCCTCCAAGCGCATGCCCGACGATATGATGGATTCCATAGAGCCGTTCGACTACGACGGCCTGAAGCCCTTCTCGACGGCGTACCTGCCGGGGTTCCTCGCCGACCGCTACGACGTGACAATCGAGGAGAGCGCCCGCCGCGCCGACGAAAGGTGCTCCAACACCGTCGTGGAAATGCTGGAAAGCACGGTAAAGGGCTATACGACCTGCTCCTTAGAATCGAAAAACGTCAACCTCATACGGGGGAAGGTGCATTACGCGCTCATGCCCGTGTGGCTGTTGAGCACGAAGTGGGCCGGGAAGAATTTCCTGTTCGCCATGAACGCGCAGAGCGGGAAACTGGTGGGCGACCTGCCCATCAACTGGGTGAAGTTCTGGCTGACGTGCGCCGGGATTTTCGCCCCGCTCGCCGCTTTCTGCTACTGGTTCTTCTGTACGTGAGGAGGCCGACATGAGACGTATTTCCTATCTGTTTCTGCTCGTCTGCCTGACGCTGTGCGTACCGGTTTGGGCGTTCGAGGGCGCGTACGTATTCGAGGAGGCCGGGACGCTCTCCGATTCCGAGGCCCGCGCGCTCGAAACTCAGGCGCTGTCCATGGCCCAGACCTACGATTTCGGCGTGTATCTGGTGACGGTCGACGACTTTACAGACTACGGCTACAGCGATGTCTACGACTGCGCGGTCGCGTTCTACGAGGAATCGGAACTCGGCCTCGGCGACGACCACGACGGCGAACTGCTGTTCATGAGCATGAGCAACCGCAAGTACGCGCTAGTCTACCACGGCTACGGCGACACGGCGTTCACGGAGTACGGGCGCGACCTGCTCGAACGCGATATGCTGGACTGCTTCCGCGACGATGACTGGTACGGCGGATTCCAGCAGTACATGGAGTGGAGCGAGTACCTGTTATCGGAGGCCGCCAACGGCGAGCCGCTCGGCTGGGACGAGTACGGCGACGAGCACCCCGACGACGATTACGACGACGGGCCGGGACTGCTGGAATGGGTGACTGTGCTGGGCATTCCCGCCGTCATCACGGTGGTAATTGCTCTGATTCTCATAGGGCAAATGGATACCGTCAGCGAGGCGACGGAGGCGGGAGCGTACGTTGTCCCGCACACTCTGAACATCCGCACGAAGTCCGACCGCTACACGCACTCCACCGAGACGCGCGTCAAAGTCAAGAGCGACAGCGACGGCGGCGGGAGTACGCACCACAGCGGCGGCGGCTATTCCGGCAGAAGCGGGAGCTTTTGACAACGTGAAAAGCCTTACAGGCCACGAAAACCCCGGGGAACCCGCAGGTTCTCCGGGGCGCTTTTGCGTCGGGATTCAATCTGACAACGCGAAAAGTCTTACAGGCCACGAAAACCCCGGGGAACCCGCAAGTTCTCCGGGGCGCGGGAATTAATACTTGCCGTTGCGTGCGGGTCTGTCGTAATCGCGGGCGGAGTCGGCGGAGGCGGACGCGCGGCGGTCGGCCTCGCTTCTGCCTTCATGCCGCAGGGTAAAGCCGCTCACCAGCTTTTTCAGCATATTGGCCTGTCCGGACAGCTCCTCGGACGCGGCGGCGGACTGCTCCGCGGTGGCGGAGTTCGTCTGCACTACGCTGGAAATCTGGTCGATTCCGATGGACACCTGATTCACGTCGCGGGACTGGGCCTCGGTGGCGGCGGAAATCTGCGTCACGGCGTCCATGACCTTCTGCGCCCGGGCTACGACTTCTTTCAGGGCCTCGTCGGTCTCGACGGACAGCCGCGTACCCTCGTTGACGGCCTTGACGGTATCCTCAATCAGGGCGGCGGTGGACTTCGACGCCTCCTGCGACTTGGTGGCGAGGTTGCGCACCTCGTCGGCCACGACGGCGAATCCCTTCCCGGCGGAGCCGGCGCGGGCGGCCTCTACGGCGGCATTCAGGGCGAGAATATTCGTCTGGAACGCGATATCCTCGATGGTCTTGATAACCTTGCTGATTTCGGCGGACTTGGCCTCGATGTCCTTCATAGCCGTCATAAGGTCGGTCATGTAGGTGGAGCAGACGGCAATCTGTTCGTGAGACTGCAAGTTGTCCTCTTTGGCGCTCTGGGCGTGTCCGGCGGTCTCCTCCACGGCGCGGGAGATTTCGCCGATGGAGTTGGCCAGCTCCTCCACGGACGCGGCCTGCTGTGTGGCACCCTGCGCGAGGGCCTGCGCGCTGGAGGAAATCTGCTCGCCGCCGTTGTTCACCTGCTCGGCGGACTGGTCGATTCTGGCGATAGTGTCGCTCAGGGCAGTGGACAGGTCGGTCGTGGCGTCAGAAATCCGGGAGAAGGTGCCGACATACATGGAGCTGTCGCGGGAACGGACGTTCAGGTTGCCCGCGCCCATCTCGGAAAGCTGGTACTCGATATCCTCGATGATATTCTTGAAGGCGGTGGACAGTTGGGTCATGGCGTCGGAAATCCGGGAGAAGGAGCCGACGTACATGGAGATATCGCGGGAACGGACGTTCAGATTGCCCTTGCCCATTTCGGAAAGCTGATATTCGATGTCCTCGATGATGTCCTTAAACGTCTGGGTCATATTGCGCATATTGTCGGCGAGCTGTCCGAGGTCGTCCTTGGACTCGTAGTCGATGTGGGAAGTAAAGTCGCCGTGGGAGACCGCGAGCGTGACTTCCTGCATTTCGCTTGCGGGGCCCGTAATGCCCTTGGAGAGGGTAATGGAAAGGACGATAGCCAGTCCGGCGGAGACGACGAACAGAATCACCACGATGACGTAGGCGGTTGAGGCCAGACGGTTTGCGGCGTCCACCTTTTCCTGCGCGGCGTTGTCGGCCTCCACTCCCATGGAATCAAACAGGATTCTCATATTCTCGGAGACAGGGAGGTAGTTATCGCGCATGTAGGCGTAGCTCTGCACCGCGTCGCCCTGGGCGGCGTAGAGGTAGAGCTGTTCAATCATGGGCATTGCGGTGTTGGCGTAGTTGTTCAAGTCCCGGATGTTGGACTTGTCGCCCATGTAGGTATTTTCCAGGTCGCTGATGGCCTCGTTGAGGGTCTCGAACTCGACACGGGCCTCGCTGACATAGGAACTGGTCTTGGTCGGGTCGTTGTCGAGGGCGGCCTGGAGCAAGTCGCCGCGCAACGCGGCCAGGGAACGCTTGCCCTTCCACGAGTTCTGCACCGTCTGGTAGGAGGTGGTGTAGAACTCCTGCAAGGCGTCGCCCACCTTGGAGAGCATCCCCAGCGAGACGAATACGGGAATTGCAAGGAAGAGCGTGACCACCATGTAGGATAGAATCATCCGGCGGCTGATTTTCATGTTCTTCAACATTTTTATTTCTCCTTGTGTCAGCAGACTTTCTGTCCGTTGTGTTCGCCTCCGCAGGGCGGGACGTTGAATTTTATCCTATCATGGATTTCCAGCCGTGTCAACCGTTCCCTGTCGGATTCAGTAAAAATATCGCGAAAGTCGCGTCGGCGAGACGCTGGAACGGAACATTTTGTCGCCGCGCGGAGCGGAGGCGTCAAGTCTCGCGGGCGACGCTTTGCAGGGCTTTCGCGGCCTCCCGGACGGAACTCCGCCGGATGTACGCCGTGCCGCCCCCGCTTATCTCGAAGGCGTTCATGTCGCGGTCTAAGCGGCGCACGTAGTAGAGGTTGACAAGGTAGCTCTTATGCGGACGGAAGAACGGCGGCGCGGGGAACTGTCCCTCGATACGGTCAAGGCGTTCGCGGGCGCGGGCCTCCCGTCCCCCTGTGAGGTGGAATATTAAATCGTGGTTCGACTGCTCCACGTAGCGGATTTGCCGGAAGGATACGCGCCCGGTCGGCAGGGATACTCCCGCCTCATTCGCTTTCTCGCGCAGGGCAAGGCGTAAGACTTCCTCGACTTCCACGGCCCGCAGGGGCTTTTGGAGGTACCGTGCGACGTGCAAGCGGCAGTCGTCCATGGCGTGGTCTAAGCTCGACGTGATGAACGCGACAGGCGTCGCGGAATCCCGCTCGCGCAGACGGGAAACCGCGTCCACGCCGCCCAGACCGTCCATCAGGACGAGGTCGTACTTGCCGGGGAAAAAGCCGTTGAGGAAGCTGGCACCGTCGGCGAAGCGCTCGCACGAGACAGGAATACCGGAACATTCCAGAATCGAAAGCAGTTCCTGATACTCGTCGGGGTTGTCCTCGCAGACGGCGACTAGTAAACTTTCCATCATTTCACCGTAACGGAAAAGCGCCGCCTGTCGTGAAGGCAGACGGCAGTATGGTTGCGACATTCACGCGCGAAGCGGCAAAGCGGAATTTCGCGCGGCGGGGCGTCGACTTCCGCTTACTCCTCGGCGGGGGCGTCGACTTCCGCAAGCGGGCGCTTAATCTTGCGCGTCGCGCTCTTGAGGAACGGGTACTTCCGCACGACGAGTTTCGTAATGGCCCGGTACGTCGGCTGTTTGCGGTTGTAGGCGTCGATGAGGGTCTGCAACGCGGCCTGTACGGCGTCGGCGTCCATGCCGTTCTGCTCCACGTAGTCCGGGTTCGGGAAAATCCGCCCCGTCAGGCCGTTGCTCTCGCCCGTGACGACGATTTCCCCGACCAGCGGTTCCAGCGCGAAATTCCCCTCGACTTCCTCCGGCGACACGTTCTCCCCGTTCGACAGGATAATCAGATTCTTCAGGCGGCCCGTGATGAACAGAAAGCCGTCCTCGTCCAGATGTCCCAGGTCTCCGGTATGCAGCCAGCCGTCTTTGAGGGTCTCGGCGGTTTCGACGGGCATTTTGTAGTAGCCCTTCATGACCGACGAACCGCGCACCTGTAACTCTCCGTCGACGAACCGCACTTCGACGTTGTCCAGCGGACGCCCCACGGAGCCGGGCTTGTTGCCTAACTCGCCGTTGGAGCTGATAGTCGGCGAACACTCCGACATCCCGTAGCCCTCGTAGACCTCTATGCCGTACTTCTCCATAGCGCCAATATAGTACGGGTCGAGGTGCGCGCCCCCGGCGTACACCCGCCGCAGGTTCGGGCCCGTAACCGCCCGCACGGCGTCGGGGCCTTCCTTCTCGGCGGCCTGCAGGCGCTTGCAGAGGGTTTCAATCATCAGCGGCACCATGAGCATAATGTCGGGCTGGAAGCGGCCAATATTGCGAATCATGTGCAACAG
>CAMHBH010000067.1 GCA_946183175.1 uncultured Oscillibacter sp. | reverse complement strand
CCCCGGAGAAAGGATCCAGATCGATGTGAAAGTCGTTCCTCGCAAGTGTATTGCAAATCCTGAACTACGCCTGTTTCAGTACACTGCCATTGATGAGTATTCCCGTTACAGGATCCTGGGCGCTTACCCGGAACAATGCACCTATTCCTCTTATCTGTTCCTATGCAGAGTAATCGCTGAGTTCAAGAGAAAAGGGGTCCGGGTGGAGTGTGTCCAGACAGATAACGGCATTGAATTCACGAACCGATTTGCCCATGGCAGTGGCAGCAAACGCAAATCGCTGTTTGAAGAAGCACTGGAATTCCAGGGCATTCAACACAAGCTAATCCGCCCTTATACGCCCCGGCACAACGGCAAGGTTGAGAGAAGCCACAGGGAAGACCAGAAACGCTTCTACGATACCCACTCCTTCTACTCCCTCGCCGACTTTGGTGAACAGCTAGCTGTTCACCAAAGAAGAAGCAACTCCCTTCCGATGCGTCCCCTCCATTGGGCTTCTCCCAAGGATACCTTGAATTCATTCACTGTCCAATATGTTTGACAAACCTACACCCCCATCATATCGTTGCACCGGAAACCGATCTATTGCCCGTCAGGGCGCTTTCGCGGTACGTCAATGTAAGGCAGTCGGGCGCGAGGCGCATCGTGCCCTCCGTGAGCAGTTCCATATTGTCCTGCTGGGGGGTGTCGATGTCCTGTTCGGAGTGGATGGTCAGCAGGACGGGAAGACTGTCCCGGGACTGCGAAGGGAGTACGGAAACCGCCGTTTCGGCCTCCATAGGCTTTCGCGTGTCCGGGGGGGTATCGTTCTCCTGTCTGGGCGCGGGGGACGCGCTTCCGGTGCGTTCCGAGTTCTTAATACTTTTCAATGTCAACCCTCCGTGCAGTGTGGCGCAGATTCTCCCGCAGGAAAATGGACGCCGTATTTTCAAAGTCTTCCGTCCGGTCGCTGACGTAGAACTGTACTTCCCCGGCGGCGGACGCGTCGCCGCGCAGGTTACGCGCCTTCAAGAGCCGCTTCAACTCGTAGGCCGACTCCTCCCCGGCGGAGACCAGCGACACGGACGGCCCGCAGATATCGGCGATAATCTCCTCTAACAGCGGGTAGTGCGTACAGCCGAGTATAAGGGTGTCGATATTCTCTTGCAACAGGGGCGTGAGGTACTCGCGGGCGACGGTCTCAATGACGATGTCGCCGCGCCGGAAGCGCCCGTTCTCGACCAGCGGCACGAACAGCGGACACGGCTTGCCGATAACCGTAATTTCGGGGTCAATGCGGCGTAGCGCGGCCTCGTAGGCCCCGGAGCGCACGGAGGCCCGGGTCGCGATAATGCCCACGCGTTTCCGGCGGGTGAGTTCGGCGGCGCGGCGGCAGGCCGGCGATACGACGCCCACAAAGGGCAAGTCGGGGTTTTCGGCTTGCAGGGTGTCAAGGGAAGTCGTGGAGATGGTGCCGCAGGCGATGACGATTGCTTTCAGGTGGAAGGAGCGCAGAAAGCGGACATCCTGCCGGGCGTATTGCAGGATGGTTTCGGGGGCGCGGTTGCCGTAGGGGACGCGGGCGGTATCGCCGAAGTAGACAAGGTTCTCTTCCGGCAGAATGCGCAGGAGGGAGCGAATCGCCGTAAGCCCTCCGAGGCCGGAATCGAAGACGCCGACGGGGCGGGCGTCCGGTTGGTGTTCATTCATGGCGATACCTCCTGAGCTGTCGCAGTGTTCGGGGCATATTATACTATGTCTCCGGCAAAGCCGCAAGACAGAGATTTGTCTTTTTTCCCGGTTTTTCAGGTGGAAATTCCCGCGGGCGTGTGCTATAATGGGGGCAAAGTTTCGGGAGGTGTCGTCGATGAAGATTGAGCTGTCGGAACAGCAGTTCCGTTACCTGCTGGACCTTGTGTACATAGGCAACTGGATTATGAACTCGACGCGGGAGGAATCAGACCGAATCCGGGAGTATGACGCCGTGGAGAGTACGATTTTCTCCCACTGCCTGCACCACCGTATGGGCAAGCTGGTGGAACTCTACAACGGGGAGCTGATTCCGTCGCGGGCGTTCGCGGACGGGGGCATTCACGAGGTTATCGAGCAATACGAGGACGTGACGTTTTTCGAGATACTCGCCGAGGAGCTGGCCCTGCGCGACATGGACGGCGAACCCATGACCGGGGAGAACTACGAGGCCCTAAAGGCCCGGATTGACGCGTACCTGTCGGAGTTCGACCGCTACGGCACGGACCATATCACGGTCGACATGGAGGAATAGCAACGCGGGAGAGGTTTTCGCTATCCCCGCCCCCGCAATCGCGGCGTGTTCAGACAGAAAAGGCGTCCCGGACGAACCGGGACGCCGTGCCGTTATGCGCTTTACCACTTGGCGAGTTCCTTGCCCATGTCGCGGCAAGTCTCCTGCCCGTCGTCGTCGGGGGCCTCGTTGATGGTCAGGCCGTCGTCAAACATGACTGCTTTCGCGGCCTTGCAGCGGTCGCACCAGTCCCGCATCCACTGGCCGTCGCCCCAGCCGTACGACCCGAACAGCGCCACCTTCTTCCCGGACAGCGAATCCTCCAGCGCCGCGAACATCGGCTCGAACGCGCTCTCCTCCAACTGCTCCGTGCCCTGGCTCGAACAGCCGAACGCCACGGCGTCATAGCCGCCCAACTGGTCGGCGGTGAAGTCGCCCTCGCCGGTGACGTTGACGATATCCACTTCCGCGCCGGCGTCCTTGGCCCCCTCGGCGATACAGTTCGCCATGGTCTCCGTGTTGCCCGTGCCGCTCCAGTATACGACCGCGATTTTGCTCATAGCTCATTCTCCTTGTCGATGGTATTCAAACGGCGAACCCGCCGAATGTTCACGCGGTAATCAGCGCTTCCAGCGCGATTCCCTGCCGCAGGTTTTCCCGGTACCGCTCCGTACAGCGGCGGTAGGCCGCGAATTTCCGCCGCGCGGCCTCCGGGTCGCCGTAGGCCTTCCAACAGCCGCAGCAGGTATAGTTTGCCCCGCCGTTGTCGATAAATCCCCGGACATCTTCCAGAGGGTACCCCAGAAAGACGCCGATTTCGTGCGGAAACGACCCGTTTCCGCCGATTCTCTCGCGGAGGCGTTTCACGAGTGCGTCTATGCCGTGTTCGGGGGCGTAGCCGAAGGAGCGCAGGAAGGCGGCGTTCCCGGCGTCGGACAGGACGCGCTCCAGTGCCCGGACGCGGTACAGGTAGAGCAGACAGCCGCCGTCCGGACAGCGCTTCAGGCTCCGCACGCCGATTCCGAAACGGGACAGTTTCCGGCTCCACGCGGCCAGTTCGCGCGGATTCCCGGCCCAGTGGAAAAGACTTGCGGGTTTCAGACCCGCTAAAGTCGGCGCGCAGTACGCCGCCAGCGCGGTTTCAAAGCTACGGTTCATGCTTCGCGGTTCCTCCTGTCTCTGTTAGCGTACGCTAACTTATCTTGCGAAAAGACAGGCGTGCCTGCCCGCGCCCGTTCCCGTTGAGTTAGTTTAATAAAACTAACTGCTGGAACTATACCATTTCGGCGGGACTTTGTCAACCCCTGTTTTCGATTTTCCGTAGTATCCCCCGCCCGCGCTGTACGATACAAAGAAACGGGGCCGTCCTTCCGACAGCCCCGCGCGTCTGTTTAATTTGAAAACAGGTGTTGCCCGTACTGGTTCATGTATTGTTTCAGCCACGTCAGGGGGATGGTGAAAATCTGTTCCCCGGCGGCGTAAGAGGCGATGACGTACGGCGAGAAGGATATCGTCATATTGTACTCGTCGAACGTGACGACCGCGGAACGTTCGCTCCAGCCGTTGAGGATTTCCGGGTAGTCCTCCCAGAAGAACTCCTCGGGTGTCATATTCCATTCGGCGGCGCGCTCCTGGGCCATGTGAAGCAGTTCTTCCGTGATGGCCTCGGTATCCTGAAAGAGCTGTCCGGCGGAGAAGAACGCGCCCTTCTCTAAGTCGTAGTTCCAGCCCAGCAGGACGGTATTCGGGTGGGCACCGCCGGCGTAGTAGTAGAAGCGCCCGGAGACGCTGACAAAGCGCTCCGTCTGGTAGATATCGCTTTCGAGGCCCTGTTCGTAGTGGTAATCCCATTTCTGATTCTCGGCCTGTTTTTGGGCGTAGTCGTTCCGGGCGAGTTCTTCCAGGGCGGAGAAATCGGCCTCGGCTTTCCAGTCCCGGAACGCCTGATTAAAGGTGTTGGCCATTTCGACGGCGTCGAGTTCGCGACTGTTTTCGGCGGTCTCCTCCGTGACGGGCGCGCCGTTGAGGCGGTACAGGCTCATAACTGGCAACTGGTAGCTGTAGGCGGCGAGAATGGAACCGTCGTCGGCGCGGGAAATGTCGCTTTCCGGCTCGGTGACGATTTCGCAGGTAAGGTTTTCGGGCAGTCCGACGGGCGTCAGGTCGGGAGTGACGTTTTGGGACGTGCGCAGGGCGCAGGACGAGAGCAGTACGATTGCCAGCGCCAGCAGGACAAGACCGTACAGAGTCCGTAGGGGGGTACGTACATGGTTTTCGGGTTTCATGGAACATCCTTTCCGAAAGAGGCGGCGTCCGCAATCCAGGGCGGCTCTTTCCAGACAGCGCCGCCCGTCGCGGCGGCGGTAGCGGGGCAGGCCAGCGCGTACAGGTCGGCGGCGCGGGCTTCCAGTCGCAGGAGCGCCCCGGCGTCGGGGCCCAGTCTGTCCACGTCCCCGGCCTTGGTGAGTACGGGGAGCGCGGCGCGGGTGCGCATACGCGCTAACAGCTTCCGGCCCGTGGCGCTCATGGCCAGCGGGCGCAGGTACGCCGGACGGAAGGCGCGTTCGCGTTGCGTCAGGCCCAGCGCGGCCCACAGCAGCATGCGCCGCAGTCGCGACATGGGGTAGCGTTTCGTTTTGGCGCGTTCGAGCGTCTCGCGGACGGACACCGTGTCGCGGCTCGCCTCGTAGAGGCGGTTGGAGAGGCCTTCGCGGCCCTCGTCGAACGCCGCGAACTCCTCCCGCGACATGGCGCGCAGGCGGTAGAGAATCGCCCGTTCGACGGCCTCGTAGAACATGGGAGCGCGTCCGGCGTACTCCTCCTGCAAGTAGCACTCCCGCATGGCGGGGGCCATACGCGACAGCGCCGCCGTCCGTTCGCCCCGGCGCAGGAGGTCGCGGATGGCGGTCGAGGACGGCAGGGCGGCATTCGTGGACTGGCGCAGTCCGTGGGGGGTACCCTCGCGCCGGACGGCGAGGGGCCGTACGGCGGAGGCGCGGCGCAGAAGGCTTTTACAGTATTCCACGCCCAAGAGGTCGTTAGGCCGGGAGAGCACGTCGGCGAGGGCGGCCCCGGCCAGTCTGGAAACTGCCCTCTGCCGGGCGGCGGGGTACGAGATACCGGCGGCCAATTCTCTGCGGAGGGCGGCGGGAAAGTTCTCACACAGCAAGACAGCGGCCACCTGTTGGAGCGCGGCGGTGTCTCCGCGCTCGCTTCCGAACACAAGGGTATCCACAAGGCCCGTCGCCAGCAGGAGGCCAACGCCGCCTTCGGCGAATCCCTCGGCGGAGGACACGGCCTGGGGCAGGGGCAACTCCAGAACCAGGTCTACGCCGCTCATCACAGCCGCTTTCGCGCGCGCCTGCCGCCGCACAACGGCGAGGTCGCCGCGCTGGACGAAGTCGCCGCTCATACAGCAAATCACGGCGGCGTCCGTGCCCAGCCTCTGCCGGATGGTCTCCACCAGGCGGAGATGTCCCGGGTGGAGCGGATTGTACTCCGTAATCATACCCGCCACGCGCAAGAAATTCACCTCTTTTCGGTTACGAAAAAGTGACAGTTCGGTGACACATTCCGGCAAAATCCGGAAATTCCCGTCAGCCGAGCAGGCCGTAAGCCTCTTTCAAGCTCAAAATCCGCGACACGCTCTCGTCGATACGGCTTTCGGGAAGGCGTCCGTCCTCGACGGCGGAGAGTAGCGCTTCCGCCGCCTCGCCGAGAAATTCGGGGGCCAGCAGGATGTCGACGCCCGCCTCGATGGCCTGTAACGCGATTTCGCCGGACGTGTAATTTTCCGTCACGGCGTCCATTTGCAGACTGTCCGTGATGATGACGCCTGTAAAGCCGAGTTCGTTCCGGAGAATGTCCGTGACCATGACATGGGAGACCGTGGCGGGTTCAGGGTCGATTTCCCCGGCGATAAGGTGTCCGACCATGACGGCGTCGGCCCCGGCGGCGATTCCGGCCCGGAACGGTTTCCACTCCGCGTCCTGAAGTTGCTGTTTGGTACGGTAGACCTTGGCAAGTCCGTTGTGGCTGTCCTCGTAAGTATCGCCGTGTCCGGGGAAGTGCTTGAGCGTACAGGCGACGCCGCCCTCGTGGAAGCCGTTCACTGCCGCGCGGACGAGTTCGGCGGCCTCGTCGAAGTCGGTACTGTAGGCGCGGTTGCCGATAACCGTATTGGCGGGGTTGGACCACACGTCGGCGACGGGCGCGAAGTCCATATTGAAGCCGCAGGAAGTCAGGCCGTGCGCAATCGTGACGGCATTGGCGCGGGCGGTTCCGGGGCCCTTGTCGCGGTAGGACAGCATGGGCCCGACGTACGGCGTCCCGGCGTTGCTCATCAGGCGGTTGACGCGCCCGCCCTCCTCGTCACAGGTCATAAGTAACGGTATCCGGCTGTAGGACTGCATTTGCGCGAGCAGGGTATAGATTTGTTCGCCGCCGCGGATGTTGTCGCGGTCGAAGAGAATCCCGGCGACCGGGTAGCGGTCGAGGCCGTCCTTGACATCCTCCCCGGCCTCCGTGACGGGCGCTTTCCCCGTCAACTGGTCGGGGAAGACGATGAAAAGCTGGTACACCTTCTCGCGGATACTCATTTCCGAGAGGAGTTTTTCGGCTTTCGTGGGCGGGTGAACCAGCCGCGAGAGCCACGACTGCGACTGCTTTTCGAGTTCCCCGGGCGGCAGGACGCCTTCCGCGTCCGACAGTTCCTCCGGCAGTTCCGACGCCTCCGGCGTCTCCGGCGCGGATACGGATTCCGCCCAGGCCTCCTCCGGTTCGGGTTCCCGCGTCCGCGACAGTCCGAACCCCGCCAGCGTCACGATTAACGCCGCGATTCCCACCAGCGCGCCTACGCGCGGCAAAGTCCATTTTCCGGTACCCGTGTAGCGTTCGTTTTCCGTCATAGGCTTACGCCTCCTTCTGTGCTTTTTCGCGCTATTGTACCACACAAACCCGGGCGCGTCCAGTGCGAAAACGGTACCATGGAAAGATGTGGCGATTCCTCCCCGTTGACGCGGGGAGCGGCAATTTTTATAAACGGCGCGGTTTTCAGGGGGCTGTCCCAATGTGTTGAGACAGGCCGTTTTGCGGGTTCAGTCAAGGGTTTCGGTGCGGATTACGCCGTCTTCCACGTTGAAGAGCGCCATTTGAGACCACGTCGTATTGTTGCGCGCGTCCACGAGTTCAAACATCATGGCGAATTCGCCGTCGCCCATGTCGACTTCCGCGAAAGACGTGTCCTCCGTGACGGTGAAGGTGTCCATTTCGTAGAGCTCGAAGGCGTCCGCGCCGCTCATGCTCGCCACATAGTGCAAGGTCGTGATTTCGTCGCCCGGCGTGAGTTGCAACAGATTCTTGTCGGCCATGCCGTTGGCGTCCAGGCCCATGCGCGCGCCGAGAATGTAGTATTGCGCGTCGTTGTAGTCGTAGACCACGCGGAGGTTGTACTTCTCGCCGTTGAGCAGGATGGGCACCATGTAGGTGTTGTAGTCGCTGCCCTCGTAGATGAGCTCCATATAGACGAGGTTGCCGTCAATCGCGCCCCAAGTGCCCTGGAAGTTGTCGCGGAAGACGCCGTTCTCCCAGTCCATGTAAATATTGTTGTCGCGACCGAGGAGTAAGGCCATATCCTGCGCCTCGTCGACGTAGACGAGGCGGAAGTAGACGCCCTTCAGGACGTTCGCCACGTCCGGCCCGACTTCCAAGACCGCGTTGCCGTCGGCGTCGACGTAGACCGGGTAATCCTGCTCCGCGTCGATGTCCGACAGCGTGGGGACTTCCGCGAGTTCCTCCCGCTCGAAGCCGATTCCGTTCAGGTACTGCATGCCCCTGTCGTCCAGCGCGCCGTCGATTTCGTAACCGTAGAGGTAGGTAAAGGCGTCACAGGCGGCGATGTCGGCGTATTCGCTGTAGTCCTTGCGGTCGGCGTTGTAGGAGTAGTAACAGCTCAGGCCCGTGGCCTTTGTGCGGTAGGGGCCGTTGATTCTGTACACGACGCAATTTTCCAAGGCGTCCTGTACGGCCCCGGCGCTCTCCGGCAAAAGTTCCTGACAGTTGCGCGCGAAGTCGCCGAGGTCGACCATGTTCGTGTAACCGGCGTCCTCCGTATTGCCGCCGTAGTTCTCCGCGCGGCTGGCCATACGCCCCAGCGCCGGGAAAAAGCCCGGGTTGTCGACGGCATTCAGAAGCGCCTCCTGCCCGAGATTCTCGTAGGCCTCCATTAAGTTCCCGATACGGCCCAAATCCGTGACCGAGAGCGTGATTTCGTCGGCGACGCCCTCCTCTTTACACCCCGTCGCGAACGAGTCACAGACAGCTTTGCCGAGTTGCGCGCCGTCCATGCCGGGGTTGTCGGCGAGGGCCTGTAACCACCCGGTGTAGTACCAGCCGCAGCCGGGCTCCGATTCCTCCGAGGCCACCAGATACCGGGCGATATCGCAGAAGGTGTAGGCGGTGTCGATGGTCGCCATGAGGCACGTATCAAAGCCGACAACGTCAACGGGCGGATTCTCCGTGGAAAGCTCGAAGGCCTCCTTGAACGCCTGGTAAAATTCGTTGAGCTTGAGCGAATCGTACTTGTAGTTCTCGTCGTAGGCCGCGCCGCCGACACTGCCGCCGCCGTGGTTCCAGAAAATCACCATTTTATGGGCGGCGGGGTAGTGGGACGAGCAGAACTTGAGGAAGTCGGCGAGGGTGTCGGCACTGCCCATATTGCCGCGCGGCTGTTCGTCGACGAGGTGGAACCCGTCGCTGTCGTAGACGTAGCGCTGGAGCTTGTCGGCGTCTACCTGCGTATTGTGCCACGTCTCCGCGCCGCCGGTCTCCACGACGACCTGCACGTTGTCTGGCAGGTCTACTTCCAGCATTTCCTTGAGGTCGCCGGAGGCACAGCCCCAGTCGCTTTCGAGGTTGCTTCCGCAGTGGTACCAGTAGACGGCCCAACTGTCGGGGGCGTAGGACTGCGCGCCCGACGCCGCCTCCGCGCGTTCCGCGGACATCTCCACGTCCTCCACGAAACAGCCCGTCAGCAACGCCGCGCACACCGCCGCCAAGAACACAATCTTCCGGATTTTTTTCACGGGAACCCCTCCTTGTGTCGTATTTACGCGCCCCTATTCTACTATAGCCGACGCCGTTTGTAAACTTTTCTTTGAAAATCGGCACGAAAAAAGTATGGCATACGTTGCGGCGGCGGCAAAGGCCTGTCAGGCGCGGGGAAGTCGGCACATGAAAAACCCTCCCGTGTGGGAGGGCGTTTCGTCAGGACTTCGCGTCGAGGTTGCGGTTGATGTACTGGACAAAGCGGAAAGTCAAACCGTTCTCGGTCATGGGCTCGCTGGTCGATTCGACTTCCCATCCGGGGAGGTGGTCGAGGTCGGGGAAATAGGTGTCGGGCTCGCCCTCGGCGACGGTCTCCACGCGCGTCAGGTACACCCGGCGGCAACGCGACAACAGCGCGGCGTACACGCTCCCCCCGCCGATGACCCATACCTTGTCGGGGTCGTCGTGGGCGACGGCGTCGACGGCGGCCTCGGTGTCGGGGACAACTTCCACGTCCGGCGGGACAAGGTCGGCGTTCCGCGTTACGACGATATTCCGGCGCTCGGGGAGCGGCTTCCGCTCGACAAAGGAATTGAGGGAGCGGCGGCCCATAATAATCGTGCCGCCTATTGTCAGGCTCTTAAAGCGTTCCATGTCGGCGGGGAGATTGAACAGGAGCTTCCCCTCCCGGCCAATCGCCCACATCTGGTCTACGACGACAATGGCGTTCATACGATACCCCTTTCAATCGGACGCGCGGCGCGCATACCGTTCTCATTCCATTCGGATTTCGCCGTGATTATATCAAAGTTTCGGCGGAAAGTATAGCGGAATTTCACGGGCTTTTTGACGAAAAAGAGCAAAACTTTCCGGAAAAGTTTGTATATTTCAACCCACTTAATGATTAGGAATTTTCACCGCATTGGGAAAACAATCATTAAGACAAAGTGAGAGGAGCCTTCCTCCCTTCTCCAATACATGATAGAGGTTTGTCAGAACGTGTCAAGCGGCGTCCGCTATAAAGTCTCTGTTACGCCCGCCGGAGTTCCTGTAGCGCGGAGGAGAAGCGCGCCGCGTCGAGAGTTTGATAGCGTTCCGTGACTTCCACATCCGCCGCGCGCGCCGCCTCTTCTACGGTACGCCGTAACCACGTTTCCAGCAGGGTGTCGCGTTCGGGCGAGAGGCGGCGGAGAATCGAAAAGCCGTCCGCCGATTCGACGATGCCCGATATCTGTCCGATTTGCAGTGCCCGCGCGACTTGCGTCAGGCGTTCGTCGAAAGTCCCTTCTTTCAGGGTACGCGGCCCGGTGTGGTCACTGCCTTCCCATGTCAGCTCCGAGAAGAGCGCCGCCTGATTCGGCGCGCCGTTCAACTGCTTGAAAAACATCTCCGCGCGGCGCTTCGCGGCGGCGGCGTCCCAGTCCGAGGACAGAATGCGGTCGACGCGAATCGCGCCGCTTTCTTTCGCGAGGGCGTCGAGCGCGGCGGCGTCCGGGGACAGCGCGCCGCCCTCCCCGCACAAGTCGCGGAGCTTGCCGTAGAGCAACGCGACGCGGAACAATGTCTCCGCGCGGTCGCGGTCGAGGCCGTAGCGGGCGATTTCGCGTAAATACTCCGTCTCCCCGCCGTAAGCCTCACAGCGCCGCGCCCAGCGTTCGGACACCGCCGCCGCGTCGGCGTCCGTGTACTCCACGCCGTGGCGCTCCGCGAGCGTTTCCACCGAGGCGTAAAGCGCCGTATTCATCAGGGCCTGTTCCTTGACGCTCCGCCAGTCGGGGGCGTCCGACTGCCCCCGCGCGCGGTCGCAGGCCAGCGAGAGCCAGTAGAGGTACTCCCACGCCGGAATGTCGCGCCCGTCGACGGTCAACAGAGTTTCGTCTTCCAGGATTCCGGCGGCGCGTCCGGGTATCGACGCCGGGGACGGCGACGGCGTCGGAATCGCGGCGTTCTCCGGGGCACAGCCGCACAGCGACAGGAAACATAGCAGGCAGAGTATACAGGAAAGTTGCGTTCTCATGGGCGGCCCTCCCCGCGAAAGATG
>CAMHBH010000066.1 GCA_946183175.1 uncultured Oscillibacter sp. | reverse complement strand
GCGGACGTTGTGTTCATCACGGACGGACAATGTGACCTGAACGAAGCGTATGCGCGGGAGCTTTGCGAAAAGCAAACCGCGCTGGGCTTTACCGTCACGGGAATCCTGCTGGACGCCAACTCCCCTGGCATGGACTTCAGCCTGAAGACCTTCTGCCGGAATATCTACCGCACGTCGGAACTGATGGGAGATGAAATCGTACAGGAACTGGTCAACCAGCGAGTATAATTAAGATAGCGGGACGCCGTGCGTTTGATTACGCATGGCGTCCCTTTTTTGTAAAGGTCTTGCAATTCTTTGTTTTACTGTTATAATCAGCTTACATAACTTATACTGGCAAAAGCGCGGTCAGTTTCCAAGGAGAGAGGCATGACTGCCATTCCGCGCCGTTCACAAAATAGGAGGGATGAACATGGTTCGGAGGTTTACGCGGCGGCTGTCGGCGAAGCCATTCAAGCGGCGCTGAACAGCGGCGCGGACAAGGTAGCATTCGGCAAAGACAGGAGGCGTCTCCGGGATGTTGGTTTATCTCCAAGCCATTGAGAGCGGGGAGGACAAGAGCAAATTCGAGCGGATTTATTACCGCTACCGGAAACTGATGTTTCATGTGGCGGCGCAGATTCTCCACAACGACGCGGACGCCGAGGACGCCGTACATCAGGCGTTCGTGTCCGTGATTGAGAATCTGCATAAGGTAGGCGACCCGGCGTCCCCGGAGACGCGCTGTTATGTCGTGACGATTGCGGAGCGGAAAGCGCTTGACATTCTGCGGAGCCGACAAAAAGTCGTGGCGCTGGACGACGACGAGACGGCGCCGGGATTGGAAGTCCCGCCGCCGGAGGTGTCGGAACTGGCGGCGGCTATGGCGCGACTGCCGGCGCGATACCGCGAAATACTGCTGTTGCGCTATCGGAACGGTTACAGTAACGCGGAGTTGGGAAAAATGCTGAACATCAAAGCGGGTTCCGTCCAGCGGCTTTTGTGGCGGGCGAAAGAGGCGCTACGGGAAAATTTGAGCGGAAAGGGGGACTTTACATGAATCAATTCCCGTTTACGGAAGCCGACTTGCAAGCGGCGGCAATAGCGGTCAGCGATTCCATGCTGAAGTCCCTGCCGGAGCCGGACGGGATTGAGCATGAGTTTTCGGAAAGATTTCTGGCGAAAATGGACGCCCTGCTTTTGAAAGACAGGCGGCGTCGGCGTATGCGTTCGATTGCGCGGCGGGCGGCGATGATTGCGCTGGCGGCGTTGTTGAGCGTCGGGGCGTGGCTCGCGGTTGACGCCCAAGCGAGGGACGCGCTTGTAAAATGGGCGCGGGAGTTGAGCGGCAACGGATTTGCGTACCGTTTTTTCGTCACCGGGACGGGAAAGGAACTGCCCGGCTATTCCGTTTTCCGCGATACGCGCTGTGTTATCGGATGGTTGCCGGAGGGGTACGACGACCAGCAGCATGATTATTATGATAATGGTAAAATCCATTATTTTGTTAAGAAGGGAATAGCGGAAGGAATTTTCTTTTCATGGGCGTTTTACGATGAGGAAGCCCCGCCGCCATTTTATTACGGCGTTCAAGAAGAAAACGTCCAGCGCGTCAGGATTCGCGGAAACGTCGGGGAATATATTTCGGACAGCGACGGCACGGGCGGCGCGTTGCACTGGGTTGACAAAAAATCCGGGATTCAAATGGAAATCCACAGCGCCCTTGACCGCAAAACGATGTTGCGGATTGCGAAAAGCGTTACCGTGGAGGAAACGCCGGATTTGCCGGAATACGCCCCCGCGTGGATTCCAGCCGGATTTGTTGCAAAGGACATCACGCAAGGCCGCAACTACTGTGCGCGTCCTTACTGGAACGCCGACACGCGCTCTCGCGTGCAACTGACTTACTCTTTCATGCGAGCCAGTCAGGAATACGGGTATCTTGTCGACAGAAGCCGGGATTCCGTGGAGACTGTGACGATTTGGGGACATACCGCCGATTTTTATCCGTCTAACGCGGATACGCCGTACAATCTGCTGATTTGGGCGGAGGAAGATTTGGGGATTTTCTTCCGTCTGGAGGGCGGACTTTCCAAAGAGGAGCTTGTACGCATGGCGGAAAGCGTCGCTTTGGTGGAAACGCCGGACTGATTTTATCATGTAAAAAGATTGTTCCCTTGCGCGGACAGGGAGCAATCTTTTTTGTCGTATTGCCATAAATTAACAGCGTTTTTGTGCAATCCTACAAATTAAAAATTTTCCAGATTTTAGTGTCTGCTTTTTGACGCTTTCTTCGTTTCAGTGTATAGAGAGCCGAAAGGAGGCGGCTTTCTATTCCAAGACGCGCTGACGCTGTTCGCGGTACGCTGACAGCCCCCTCTTGTCGGCGCGTTCATCTTAACTCTCACAAGAAAGGAACCGTGACAAATGAAACGGATACGACAAGCGACCGCCGCGCTCATGTCTCTGACCATGTCGCTGGCGCTTATGATTCCCGCGTTCGCGGGGACAAAGCCGACGTTCAAAGACATCTCCGAGGACGCCTATTACTACCCCGCCGTGGAATGGGCGTTCCTGCGCGACATTACCAAAGGCACGTCCGCGACGACATTCGAGCCGGACGCCTCGTGCACTCGCGGACAGGTTGCCACATTCCTGTGGCGGGCCGCCGACAAGCCGGAACCGAACATCAAGAAGAACCCGTTCACGGATGTGAAAGCGGACAGCCCCTTCTACAAGGCAATTCTCTGGGCTTACGAGAACGAAATCACCTCCGGCACGTCCAAGACCACGTTTTCTCCGGGAAACGTCTGCACCCGCGCCCATGTCCTTACATTTCTGTGGCGTTCGCAAGGAAAGCCGGGCGCGCCGTACAGCGAACTTGCCGATTACCGTCTGCCGCAAGGCTATTGGACGCCCGCTTTCCGCTGGGCGGATAATCAAAGACTTCTGAACGTGACGGACGTTTCCCCGGAAAATCCCTGTCCCCGCTCTGACATTGTGTACTATCTCTACAAGGCGATGACGCCGGACAGCACCAAAAGCGGCGCGGACGCCGCGACGGATTTCCCGATTCCGACCGGGGAGACATTCGGCCTGAAAGGAGAGGACGCCGCATTGTATACCGCCGTGGCCAAGCGTCTGTGTCCGGAAGCGATTGACGGCGATTTGCTTTTGCCCTCTCTCGCGGTGTACGGCTCCTATGACGCCGGAAACGGCGCGAAAAGTTATGTGTGCGACTTTCTGCGGTTCTACTATTACAGACTGGACGTAAAGAACGCCGACAATCTGCCGGAAAATCAGGTTGGCGCGTCCGGCAGTATCGCAAGAATTACCGTGAAAGACGGCGTATGCACGGAAATCGCGGAAACGGAAGACGGGGCTACCGCAAGCGCACGAGCCGACAGAATCCGGGAACTTTGCGGGTCTTTGTCCGACCTTGCCAAGTCCCTGAACAACGGAACAGCCCAAAGCCGTAACATTACGCCGGACAATTATCAGGCGGCGCTTTCGGCCTATACGCAATATCATTTCGGGACGGAAACTTGAACGAAGCGCGTAAATAAAGAGAACAGGACGCCGTGCGCAATCAAACGCATGGCGTCCCGCTTTACTCCATTTCGGAATTATCAGCCCACAATTCGCACTGCGTCATGACGGTCTGCACAGCGTCCTCCATTCCCTCCGGCGGATACTTGTGCTTTTTCAGGAGCTTCTTAATCAGCATCCGCATCTTCGCCCTCGCGGAATCCCGTTTTTGCCAGTCTATCGTCCGGTTCCGGCGCAGGGCGTCGGCAAGCTCTTTCGTGATGGCGATAAGCTCCTCATTTTCGTAAAAGTCCTTAATAGCTCTCGGCTTAGTCAGCGCGTCATAGAACGCCAGTTCGTCGGCGGTAAGTCCCAGTTGTTTTCCTTCTTCCGTCGCCGTCTGAATCTGCCGCGCCAGATTGAGCAGTTCCTGTATCAATGTCGTTTAGTTAAGAGGGCGCAGTTGAATAAGCCCAAATTATGATTGGACTATGCGGGACGATATAAGAAGGATTTGGCTGACTGAGATTTTATGTTGCGGGGAAAGGAACGCTCTGGTCGGATTGCCGTCAGAAATCGGGTTATCAAAAGGCAGGGATTCATGGAATCCGGGGCGCGTTTCATGTATTCCAGACAAATGGACGCAGCGGCGAGAAAACAGATTTTATAATCGTATTTTCGCTCTTTGTTTTTACGGGGCGCGGGAGGGTTCGCATGATTGGCAATCGCCCCGCAAAAATTGAAGCGGACAAGTCCGGCGTAAATCTCCTGTTCCACATATTGGCGCTTTTTGGCGTGGAAATGAAGCAGGTCGAGCGTATATTTCAAATCACGGAAAGAGGTTTCCTCTCCCCAGCGCATATGATAAAGTTCCTTGATTTCCTTCAGGGAAAACTCGTCGGCGCTGAGATTCGTGGCGACGCATTCAAAGACGCCGGGGGCAATTTCCATACGGAGAATGCGGAGTTTCATGGGAAAAAACGGGTGATTTTCGTCAAGGAAATGGAAAACGGTACGGGACGAGAGAACCGTATACGTTTCTCTGTCCTCTATGATTTCACGCGTATGGCGTGTGGTCAGAACCGTTTGAATTTCCATATCAAATTCCCGGTCGTCCGGGAGATTCCACGATGAAAGAATCCCGTTACTGTTGACGTCTTTCAGCCGCTGGACAAATTTCTGACCGGAAAGCAAGAGGCTGGCCAGAACGTTATAGCCTTCAAAGCCTCTGTCCATGAGCAAAATCGCCTTCATCGTATCCGGCAGACGCGCCAGCATTTCCTGAAGCGCGGCCCGTTCATGAACCTTTCCTTCCGGCGCCAGCGCACAGTCGGCGTAACAGCCGCTCGACAGGTCATAAAGCGCGTTGAGATGGATTTGATTGTAACCCTTCTTTTCGCCGTTTTCGTGAAACGTCTCCTTATCGGAAGGATTGTAAGGCAGATTGAGCGCCGAGCCGTCCGAGGCCAGAATCCGATAGCCTTTGCGCGTTTTTGCGCCCTCCATGCGCTCCAGACGGTCTGTAAAGGCATGAAACAGACACGCGAACGCTTCGGAGGAAATCTTGCCTCTTTGCTGGCAAAACGCGGATTTTGTGGGCGTCATTTGGTCAAATGAAAAAAATTTGAGCAGTTCGTTTTGCAACGCTCCGCCTCCCGCTTCCACGCAAAAGCGGACACAGGATGAGAACGTGATTTTTCTTTCCCTTGAAAAGTCCTTTTCGGGATTGCCCAGAAACTGAGCCTTGTTCCGCTCCAGCGCTTCCACGCATTGCGTATACGCGTTATGGACTGCCTCCGCATAGTTCTGATTCTCCATTGTGGCGTCTCCTGATACTACAAGATTTGTGAGAGAATCCTGTATATCAGATTTGCTCCTGATTGTCTATCACAATCAGGAGCGACGCATTTTTACCGCTATTCTTTTGACCCTCACATCTGGCCTAACTAAATGACATTGCCGGTATATCTACATCGCCACCCTGCCGGAGACGCGGGATTACATTGAGGACACCTATATGGACTACACCGGAATCGTGGTTATGGCGCTGTATCAGGACGGCAGCACAGAGGACATCACCGGCCTCTGCACTTTTTCACCGGAGGATTATTCGCTTCTGGAGACAGTCGGCGAGATTCCCTGTGTGGCGACCTATACCGACGAGGACGGCAATCAGTACCGGGACGGCTTCAGCATTACCGTTGAGGAAAAGACGCTGGAGTACATCGAAATCACCCTGCCGCCCAGCAAGACCGACTATGTGCTCGGTGAGGCTTACGACTATGACGGCCTGATCGTGACGGCCTACTACAACAATGAAACCAGCGAAGAAGTGACGGAGCTCTGCAGCATCGTTCCTGCGGAGGGCACCGTTTCCGACACCGATGGTACCATTCCGGTCACGGTCTCCTATACGCACAACGATGTCACGAAGGACGCCAGCTTCGACTTGAACGTGCTTGTGCTTGACTACATTGAAGTGACCTCCATGCCTACGGATACGGAATTCTCCGAGGAAGATCCGTATGATTATGGCGGTCTGGTCATCACGGCCTACTTCGAGGATGGCAGCTCCAGAATCATCACAGACGCCTGCACCTATGATCCTGCTCCGGGCACTCCGGCTGTATACGGCACCGATACGGTCAATGTCACCTACGCGCCGAGTGCGGCAAGCTCCGCGACGACCTCCTTCGCTATTACCGTAAAGAAGAAGGCAGTACCTACGGTCAAAGCGATCCAGCTTCTCCCGACCACCTTTGAAGAGTCGCTGGCAAGCATCCGAACGGTCATGAACATCCCGAACAAGATGCTGCAGCGCATCAATTCCAAGAAGAGCAGCGTATTCGGCAATATGTCCCTGAACATCGTGCTCTGCGCCGGAAACTGCAACTACAGCGGTTCCGGCAGCGTCCGCTTTGCCCTGATGGACATCACGCCGTGGGTGAACAGGGAAAAGTATATCTACCAGTTCACTGATCCGGCTCCGGGAGTCAGTCAGGGTGTGAGAATCCCGTCCGAGTACACGATGTACCGGGAATTCTATCCGCACCAGTATTTCTGGGAGAACTGCTCCGGCAACAACATCTTCTATATCGTTGCCAATGAAGGCGAGATTCAGGAGGACGAGGCGCTCACCACGCCGTGGGCATCTGACCTGTGTATCGGCTTTGGCTCCGATGTTTATAGCTACAATCCATTCCCGCAGACAGGCGGCCAGCCGTATCAGGCTCTTGCTGTGAACTACATGGTCGTGGATGTACCCGATCCAAACGCATAACCGTAAACAAGCGTCAGCCTCCGGGCTGGCGCTTTAATTATTCAAAGAGGAGGACTTGAGAATTATGAAAGAGTTCTGGAATTCAATTCAACTTATCTTCACGGCTGTCGGTGGCTGGCTTGGCTGGTTCCTCGGCGGCTGTGATGGCCTGCTGTATGCGCTGGTCGCCTTCGTGATAGTAGATTACGTGACAGGCGTAGCTTGTGCCGTGAGTGACCACAACCTTTCCAGCGAGATCGGATTTAAGGGCATTTTCAAAAAGGTGCTCATCTTCCTGCTGGTCGGAATCGGTCACATCCTCGATACGCAGGTGATCGGTTCCGGCAGTGTGCTGCGCACGGCGGTGATCTTTTTCTACATCTCCAACGAGGGAGTCAGCCTTGTGGAGAACGCCGCGCACCTGGGCCTGCCAATCCCGGAGAAACTGAAGGCTGTATTGGAACAGCTCCATGACCGAGCAGAAAAGGACGGTGGCGATCATGAGTAAAGCGAGTGACATTGTTTCCATTGCGCTGGCGGAGGTCGGTTATCGGGAGAAGGCATCCAATGCCTCTCTCGACGACAAAACTGCCAACGCGGGATCAGGCAACTGGACCAAATACGCACGCGACCTGGCTGCCGCTGGCTACTACAACGGCAATAAGAATGGCTACGCTTGGTGTGATGTCTTTGTAGACTGGTGCTTCTTCAAAGCCTATGGTGCCGTCGAAGGCCAGCGCATCCAGTGCCAAACGGGTGATCTTGGAGCTGGCTGCATCTACTCAGCGCAGTACTATCGGCAGAAAGGTCGCTACGACAAGAACCCGCAAGTCGGAGATCAGGTATTCTTCCAGACCGGAGGCGAGATCGGCCACACCGGTATTGTGGTAGAGGTGAACGCTTCTTCCATCGTGACGGTGGAGGGCAACAGCTCCGATCAGGTAAAGAAGAACACCTACAATCGGTCCAGCAGCTATATCGCCGGGTACGGGCATCCGCTCTACAGTGATGCGGATGGGGCAACTGCCGCGCCGATCACATCACCTGCTCCTGAGCCTGCGCTGAAAACCTGCGATGTGAAAGCACCTCTCCTTAAAAGAGGCAATACCGGCAGCGCGGTGAAGAATGCGCAGACGCTGCTGATCTCCAAGGGTTATGCCTGCGGGGGCTCCTTCTCTGGTGGCCGAGAAATTGCTGACGGTGATTTCGGCCCGACAACGGAGAAATCCGTGAAGAGCTTTCAGGACCAGCATAAACTGTCTGCCGATGGGATCATCGGCTCTGATACTTGGAAAGCGCTGCTGACAGAATGATTCAACAATGGCCCGTGGGTATCTCTTCGGAGGTGCTCACGGGCCTTTTCTGCGTTCTGGGGAAAAAAAGTGATCGGAGGCACTGTAAAACGGCCCGAGTTCTGGGCGTAGGAGGGTGAACAAACAAACGATGGAAAGGAGTTCACCCTATGACGATCAATGAGAAAAATGAGATCGCTCGCCTGCGGAAAGCCGGTAGAAGCATGAACGATATTGCAGATGAGCTGAAGCTGTCCCGGAACACGGTGAAGAGCTTCTGCCGCAGAAACAACCTGACCGGCCCTGCCGATCAGATGCCCGATATCACCATCCCGGACACGGCGGAGGTGAAGCCTTGCCTGCATTGCGGGAAACCGGTCGTCCAGACACCGGGCCGCAAGGTAAAGAAGTTCTGTGATGACACTTGCAGAAATCGCTTCTGGAACAGCCACCTCGCTCAGGTGAAGCGCAAGGCCATGTACGAATATACCTGCCCAACCTGCGGGAGCATTTTCTTTGCCTACGGAAACCGGAATCGAAAGTACTGCTCACACGAGTGTTACATTCAGGATCGTTTCGGAGGTGCGGCATGCGAATGACAGAGGCCGAGTTTGAGAATGAAAGACGATACCAGGGCCTCATGTACTTCCTGAAACAGATGCTCCGTGACGGGCTGATATTCGAGGATGAGTATTGTCAGTTATGTACAGAATATGCCCAGAGACTTTCTCCGAAAACAGGTACACTTCTGGCCAGAAATGACTTGCTATGTGGGCCGTTTAGAGTGATGAATGGTGCTGGAAAGGAGGCGAGAACCATTGAAAATCAGCAAGATTGAGGCCTCAAAGCCAACCTTCAGGAAGCGGAAAAAGGTCGCCGCTTATGCCCGCGTTTCACTCGAATCGGAGAAACTGGCACATTCCCTTTCAGCCCAGGTCAGCTACTACAGCGAGCTGATTCAAAGCAATCCGGAATGGGAGTATGTCGGGGTTTACGCCGACAGCTTCATCTCCGGCACCGGAACTGCAAAACGCGCAGAGCTCCAGCGCTTGATCGCGGACTGCGAGGCTGGCCGGGTGGACATCGTGCTCACGAAGTCGATCAGCCGCTTTGCCCGCAACACGGTCGACCTGTTGGAGATCGTCCGGCACCTGAAGGAGCTGGGGATCAGCGTCCGCTTCGAGAAAGAAAACATCGACTCCCTCACAGCTGACGGAGAGCTCATGCTTTCCATCCTCGCGGGATTTGCGGAGGAAGAAAGCAAGTCGATCTCCTCCAATATCAAATGGGCTATACAGAAGAAATACGAGCGCGGCGAACAGTGGCACACGGCGGCCTTCGGTTACCGCTGGAACGGTGAAACCTTCATCGTGCAGGAGGACGAGGCCGTTGTGGTCCGGCGCATCTTCGACGATTTCCTGAATGACGTGCCAATCAGACGGATTCAGAAATGGGTCAACGAGAACGGCTTTCCGGGGATGAGCAACGTCGGCATCACCTACATGCTTCAGAACGAGGTCTACAAGGGCGATGTGATCCTGCAGAAGTATTTCACACCGAATCCGCTCGACCACCAGAGCAAGCGCAACGAGGGTGAGCTGCCGCGCTACTATGTGGAGAACAACCACGAGCCGATCGTTTCCAGAGAGGTCTGGCAGGCCGTACAGGATAAGATTCAGGAAGCCCGCGAATACAATCCGACCGTGCATCGGATGGTGAAGCCGAGCTGCTTCTCCGGCAAGATCATCTGCTGCCGCTGCGGTTACAACTACACCAAGGGCCTGACAAAGACCAACAGGACCGAGGGCCTGACGGAGAGCTGGGTGTGCTTTGGAAAGATCAAGCACAAGAAGGCATTCTGCCCGTCACTCAGCATCCGGGGTGACCGGCTGCGGGAGGCCGCAGCGCAGGCGATGGGCATGGAGGAATTCGACGACCGAGCCTTTACGGAGCGGGTGGACAAGATCGTCACCACCGAGGGTGAGGCGCTCGAATTCCATTTTTATGACGGCGCGGTGAAGGAAGTGCCGATCATGCTTTTCCGGCCCGACCACATTGCCAGCCGTGGTGCGCACCTGCCATTTCCCGGCTACACATGGACGCAGGCCGGTTACATCGTGATCCCGGAAGAAGCTGAGATGGTTAGGATGGTCTTCCGGCTTTACGCGGAAGGGATGAAGATCACCTATATCCGCAAAGAGGTCGAGGCTGCTGGGTACGCCAGCTTCCGGGGGAAGGTTTCACACCGATTCATCACCCGGATGCTCGACGACGAACGGTACAGCGGACGGCGGACGGTCAACGGCGAGGTTATTGAGAACGACCACGAGGCCATCATCGACCCGGAGCTTTACGCTCGGGTGCAGGCGCTCCGGGAAATCTCATGGAAGAAGCAGGCCAAGCGGCTGGCGACAAACAGAGCAAAATGGGAGGAAGTACATGGCAAGAACAGTAACGGTCCTGCCGCCGACGATTAACCGGGAGACCTCGGCTCCGATCGGCAGCAAGGCAAAACGCAAGGTGGCGGCTTACGCCAGAGTCTCCACCGACCATGAGGAACAGCAGAGCTCCTACGAGGCCCAGGTGGATTACTACACCAAATACATCCGAGGCCGGGACGATTGGGAGTTTGCCGGAATCTACAGCGACGAAGGCGTAACGGGCACCTGCATGGCCAAGCGTGAAGGCTTCAATGCGATGGTCGAGGCTGCGCTGGCCGGGGACATCGACTTGATCCTGACAAAGTCGGTGAGCCGGTTTGCGCGGAACACGGTCGATTCCCTCACAACCATCCGGAAGCTGAAGGAGCACGGCACCGAGGTCTATTTTGAAAAGGAGTCAATCTGGACCTTCGACTCCAAAGGCGAAATGCTCCTGACCATTTTAAGCAGCCTTTCGCAGGAAGAAAGCCGGAGCATTTCGGAGAACGTGAAATGGGGCCAGCGGAAGAAGTTCTCGGACGGGAAGTTCTCCCTTTGCTACGGCAGGTTCCTCGGCTACGAGAAAGGCGAGGATGGGACGATGGTGATTAACAAGGATCAGGCTAAGGTGGTCGAGCGCATCTACGGCCTGTTCATCGCGGGCCTTTCACCGAAGGCGATCGCCAAGCGGCTGACGGAGGAAGGCGCTCCGACGCCGGGTGGTCAGGAGAAGTGGTACGAAGGCACGGTGCGCAGCATCCTGAAAAACGAAAAGTACAAAGGCTGCGCTCTGCTCCAGAAAACCTACACGCCGGACTTCCTGACAAAGAAGGCGGTGAAGAATGACGGCTCGGTCCCGCAATACTATGTGGAGGACAGCCACCCGGCCATCATCGATCCTGACCAGTTCCAGCTGGTGCAGGACATTTTCAAAGAGCGTGCCAGCGATCCCAAGCACAGCGGAGCGACCATCTTCTCCGGGAAGATTCGCTGCGGTTGCTGCGGCGGGTGGTACGGCTCAAAGGTCTGGCACAGCAACGACAAGTA
>CAMHBH010000065.1 GCA_946183175.1 uncultured Oscillibacter sp. | reverse complement strand
CACAAGGGGATTGCTATACCCTTTTAGCCTACGAACTTTTCACTGTCCAGTTATGATTGTTCTAGCTTGCTTAGTGTCAACATACCCGACCATGTTACCAGCATTGGAAACTATGCGTTTTATGAGTGCGACCGTTTGACGGAAGTCCTGATTCCCCATAACGTGATAAGCGTCGGCGCAAATACGTTCAGGAACTGTGATGTTTTACAGCGTGTCACTATGCTTGCCAATACTTCTATTATCGACGATTCAACATTTAAGAATTGTCTGGCATTAAGAGAAATCACAATTTCGGACAGCGTGACAATTGTCGGGAAAAACGCATTCTCCGATTGTTCTGCGTTGCAAGACGTGTATTTTACGGGCGCGGAAAGTCGGTGGAACAATGTCACCATAAATAACACGGGAAATCAGCCGCTTCAAAACGCGACAGTCCACTTTGACACGTCCGTTGAGGCCACGTACCGTATTAACTCGATTTCTATTTCCGACTTGACCGGAAACCCGCTCACGGAGATTCCGAACGGCGTCTTCTTGCAGACGGTTTCCGTCACAAACCGCGCGTCCGGCGGAACGCCCGTTATTTTCGTTGCGGCCTACTCCGCCGACGGACAGTTTCAAAATTACGCCTATGTCACCGTAAAAGAACCTGTCGGCGGCACGGTGGAAGTCACGTTGCCCGTCGACAATTCCGGCGGCAATATCGCGCAGTTGAAAGCCTTCGCCGTCCGGTCGTTCGGCGGTCTGGAACCGATTGGAAATCTGGTATCTTTCCCGGCGCAATAAACACGTCCGCCCCCTCGGCCCGCAAGGTTTGAGGGGGCGTAGCGGCCTATTTCATCGCCAGTACGACAAATTGCCAGGGCCGCGCGTACAGGACGCCGTTCTTGATAACGCACTCGCGGAGATTGTTCAGCACGACGGTTTTCGCCGCGTGGGGCAGGCGTACTTTCTGCGGCGCGTCCTGAAAGTTGCCGATGACCAGTAGCACATTCGACGGGGCGCGGCGGAAATACGCCATGAGGTTCTTTTGCCCCGGCAAATACGGCTTCGTCTCGCCGTAGACCACCGCCTCGCGGTACTCCGGATTCTCGCGGAGCGCGGTCAACGCGCGGTAGAAGTTCCAGACCGAATCGGGGTCGCTGCGCTGGGCCTCCAGATTGATTTCCCGGTAGTTCGGATTCACGGGCAACCACGGCGTCCCGGACGTAAATCCGGCGTTGGCGGAGGCGTCCCACTGGAACGGCGTCCGGGCGTTGTCGCGCGAAAAGCGGTTGACGCTCTCCATCGCCTCCCGCGCCGACAGTCCCGCCGCCAGCGCGACACGGTACTGGTCACGCGCGGAGATGTCGTCGACTTCCTCGATACGCTCGCAATGCGTGTTCTCCATGCCGATTTCCTGTCCTTGGTACAGGAACGGCAGGCCCCGCAACATGAAATTCAAGCCGCCCAACAGCTTTTTTGCCGCCATGGCGTAGGGCCCCGTACAAGTCCCGGCGGGAAGGTACCGCGACACCCCGCGCGGCTCGTCGTGGTTCTCGATGATGTTGCACAGAAAGCCCGTGTCACGCGTTTTCGCCTGACTGCGGAAACACGCCGCCTTGTACTGTTCGGGCGTAATGGGCGCTTGCGCGTGCCAGCCCTCGGGGCCTTGGTTCAGGACGGTTTCCGCAAAGTCGAACATCGTCGAAAAACAGCCGCTGTCGCCGATGAAAAGCGGCAGTTCCTCCGGCCTCTCGTTGAAAACTTCCCCCACTGTAAAGGCGTCGTACTTGCGGAACGTCTCATTTGCCATCTCGTCAAGGAAATCCAGTACCCCCCGCGCCGCGAACAGCATATTGTCGACACTGCACATCCCGTCGTCGCGGTCTGCGGGGTAGTCCCGGAACGGCAACGCCTTCTTGATATTGATAATGGCGTCGATTCGGAATCCCGCAAGGCCTTTATCTAACCACCAGTTAATCATTGTGTAGATTTCGCGCCGGACTTCCGGGTTTTCCCAGTTCAAGTCGGGCTGTTTGCGGTGGAACAGGTGCAAGTACACAAGGTTATCGTGTCCGGGGAGCGGAGACCACACAGGGCCGCCGAAATAAGAGCGCCAGTTACACGGCAACGCCTCCCCGGGCTTGCGCTCGCGGATGTAGAAATACTGTCCGTACTTCCCGGCGGGGTCTTCACAGGCTTTCCGGAACCATTCGTGCTCGTCGGAACAGTGGTTGACCACCAAATCCATGACGACGCCGATGTCGCGCCGCTTGGCCTCGCGGATTAACTCGTCCATGTCGTCCATGGTGCCGAAACGGGGGTCAATCCGGTAGTAGTCGGAGATGTCGTAGCCTTGGTCGGCCAGCGGGGACGCGTAGACCGGCGACAGCCAAATCAGGCCGATTCCCAGTTCCCGCAGGTAGTCCAATTTGCTGATGACGCCCCGCAAGTCGCCGATTCCGTCGCCGTTGGTGTCCAGAAAGCTCTTGGGGTAAATCTGATAGGCCGTCCGCCCATGCCACCACTTCCGTTCCATGCCGTCCTCCTTAAGGTAAGAAAGTGTGTCCATGATACCATATCCGGCCCCGGCGCGCAACGGCAAAATTCACGGGCCGGGTATTCTTTCTTCCAGATATTTCCATCATTTGTTACCAAAACGTCACATAAGCCGCAAGGCGGGACAGCCCGTCGGCACTGTCGATATTCTTTTTTGAAAAGTGCCGTCAGTGCCGGGTAAATTTGTCAAATCCGGAATATTTTCCGGGTTTTCTTTCACGCCGCCCTCAAAATTGCGCGTGTCCGGCGCGCTTTGGGCGGGATTGACAAAAATTTTTTATCGTGATATAATCCAACCTAAGTATTTTGGAGTATCTTTCCAAGGGCGTTAGAAAATAAGCATAAATCAGAACCAAAAGCGACGGTATTTTGAAGTATCCCCGAATGAAATTTGAGTTTTTCATGAAATCCGGTTCCTGCCGCGGATACTAAGGAATCGTTTTCAAATACGTATGAAAATTGGAGGGTGCTTTATGAGAGGGAAACTGAAGAAACTTTTAAGCCTTTTCTGTGTCCTGACATTGCTTTTTGCTTCCACTGGCATTCTCCCGTCGCTGGCACTGGAGTCGACGGAAGGATTGGATTCCGCCGCCCCGGAGGACGTTGGCCGGGAGGAATCCGGCCTCTTCATCATGACGGGACTGGACGAGCCGGAAGACATACCCGCCGAGGCGTCCATGTCCGTACCGGGGCAGGACGCGCACTCCGACAGCGAGACTGTATCACAGCCCCGGGACAGCCTGCCCGCGTTGCCGGGCCTTGCAAGCGGCTCCAGCGTCATCACGCCGGACGCGGTGCCTTCGATACAGGTCTCTAAAACGCGCGTTTCCAAGAGGACGGGCGAGACGGAAACCGTGACAGTCACCGTCGGCGGCTACCCGTCGGGGTCCTACTTACAGGCGTCCAACAGCAATTCGCGGGCGTTCTCGTGTATCTGGGGCGACTGGAACGGCTTCGGTATCCCCCTCCGAATCACGGGCAGGGCCTCCGGCGGCGGCGAAATCCGCCTCAGCCTCAAAAACACGAACAATCAGGAACTCGCCTATACTATCATTCAAGTGACCGTCGTCGCGGAGACGCCGACGCTGACGGTCAGCCCCTCCAACTTAAGCGTGAACGTCGGCGAGAGCGCGCGCGCCACCCTGACGCTCAACCATTATTCGGGCGGCGGCTCCCTGTCGGCCTCCGTCGCGGACAGCTCCGTGTGCAGTACGCGCTGGGGCAGTTGGAGCGGCTCGTCGGTGCCGATTACCGTCACGGGGCGGGCCTCCGGCACGACGAGAGTCACCGTCAGGCTGTACAACAGCGCGCGCACGGAATTGGCCTCCGTGACGCTCAACGTGGAAGTCAACCCCTCCACGACCCTGACAGCCTCGCCGGCTTCCGTGTCGGTCTACGCCGGGGAAAGCGCCGTCGTCACCGTCTCCCCGGACAGCGCGCTCGCGAACGGAGATTCCTTCCGGTACAGCACTTCCAATTCCGCGCGCTTCTCCGTGAGCTCGAACGGGACTTCCGGAAACAGTATCCGGCTGGTCGTCACGGGCAGAAGCGAGGGCTCCGGGACGCTGACGGTGAGCTTAAACAACCAGTCCGGCGTACAGGTCGCGATTCCCGTCACGGTCAGGGCCAGGCCCGAGAATGAGCGCGTGACGGTCGCCTCCTCCTCCGTCACGCTGGATGTCGGCCAGTCGACGAAAGTCACCTGCACGGCCCAGAACGTCAGCGGCCTGTGCGCCATGCGCTGTATCAACAATACCCCGTCCGTGCTCGACTGCGCGTGGAGGGACAACTGGTCGAACCGCTCCGTTCCCATCACGATTACCGGGCGCGCTTCCGGCACCGGCTCCGTCACCATCGCCCTCGTTGTCGGCGACGTTGTCCGCTCGACGGCCACGATTCAAGTCACGGTGCGCGCGTCCGCCCCCACGCCCAGTCCGGACCCGACGCCCAGCCCCACGCCCAGTACGTCTCCTCCTTCCTACAGTTTCAGCAACTACTCCAAGCCCGGAATCAGCCTCGCCCTGTGCCGGTACATGTTCGGCGACAACCAGAGGGCCCGGACAGTCTACTACTACGACGTGGGCAACGGCGGCGTCTGCTTCGGCATGGCGACCACTGCCGGACTGCTCTCCGGTACCAATGCCCCCAACACGAGCGTGTTCGGGAAATCGTCCATCCGCGACCTGCGGAAATCGGACTACAGCACCACGCTGGACCCGCGCATGGGCCTGTCGCTGACAGATTTCATTGAGGCGATGCACATTTCCCAGGTGGCCTCCAATATGCGGGAACTCGCCGGCGTACAGAATCTGGTCAGCGAGGCCCGCCGGGGCGGCACCAGCAGACCCGTCATCGTCTGCCTGCGCGGCAGGGAGGGCGGACACGCAATCCTCGCCTACGGCGTGACCGCAAGCGGCGCTCTGCGCGTGTACGATTCCAACTACCCCGCGCAGGAACGCACCATCCCCGTCAGCGGCGAAAACTGGTCTTACGATATCTCGCCCCGAATCCGCTGGAACCAGAGCAACGGGCAGATTTCCTACATCCCCTACGACACCTATTACAGCGTCTGGAACAACCACAGGGGCAGTCTGAACGCCGCCGCCTTGCAGGATGAGGATTCCCCTTCCCGCTACCTGCTGGCGACGACCGCGGACAACTTCACGCTGAGGGTGCTCGACGAGAACTACGAGGCACCGGACGGAGAGGAGCCTTACCAGCGGCAAGTCGCCGTGTACGCGGACGGCGTCCTGCAACCGGGGCACGATGAAGACATTGAAGAGGTCTTTGTCAGCAACATCACGCCGGATTCCGAGGAGCCGAGCCACCTCCATATGCTCTACGTGCCGGGGGAAGAGCTCTACACCGTCCATAACGCGAATTTCGTCGACGGCAGACGGATGATGGATGTCACGCTGTCGGGTAACGGACTGTCCGTGCATGTCAACTCCGCGGCGGAAAAGTTCGTCCTGGCCGTGTCGGACGAAGAGAGATTCGCCACCGCCATGCTCAACGGACTTCAGGAAGGCGAATACTACTCCCTCTCCGTGGGAAGCAGTCTCGACGGGGACAGCGAGAACTCCGTCAACAACGCCAATATTGAAGGCTACGGAAACGGGCAGGCGATTTGCCTCGGAATCGGCGACGGCCTGGGAATGCTGGGCCTGAATAACAGTGAAGGACTGTGCGTCGCCGGGGGCGGCACAGGCGGTTCCGATTTCTCCTCTCTCTCCGCGCTTTCCCTGAACGCGATGGAGAATGAAGCCCCCGACGCGCCGCGCCCCTTCGCGCAGGATTTCGCCCTGAATTCCGCGAGAAGCGATACCGAGTACCCCCTGACCGCCCAGGCCGGGGTCGGCGGAAGGATTCTCCCGCAGGACGGCCAGCCCGCCGAATCCGTTTCCGCCTCCGTCCCGGAGAACGGGAACTACACGTTCCGTATCCAGCCCGATGACGGCTACACGCTCAAGGCGGTTTACGTCAACGGCGTACAGGCGGCCTACGCCGACGCCGGGAGCGCTTCGCCGACTTACTCCTACTACAACGGCGCGTATGAGTACACGTTCCGCGACGTGACACAGCCCGGTTTCCTCTACGCCGAGTTCGCCCGGGACATGAGCGCCTGCCAGGTCTCGGGGAACCCCGAAAGCGGCGTCACCGTCACCGACGGCGACAGAACCCTCCGGGAGGGCGTCGACTATACGTGGTCCGTCAGCGAAAACCACCTCGTGGCGCAGGCCCTCCCCGACAGCGATTACAGCGGCGTGTCCATGACGCTCTACGAGGCCTCCACCCCGTCCGCCCCGTCCCTGATTGTGAACAGCCACAACGCGAACGAAATCAACCTGACCGTGCGCGGCGCGGCGAACCCCGTCATTCTCGCGGCGGCCTACTCGCTGGACGGCAGTCAGTCCGGGAAAATGCTGACGCTCCTCCCGCCCGCCGAACTCTCCGGCGATACCGGGGACGGAATCCCGGCCCGGATTCCCCTCGCGGGTGCCGCACTCCCCGAGCACTGTCTTGTCAGGGTGTTCCTGCTGAGCGATACCGACAGTATGCGCGTCCTCTGCGCCCCGGCTGAGTTTCCGCTTTACTCCGGTGGCGGAGGCGGTGGAAGCGGCGGGGCCTATACGCCTCCCCCCGGCGGCGGAGGCGGTGGTGCCTATACGCCTCCCCCCAGCGGCGGCGGAAGCAGTTCCGGCGGCGGCGGGGCCTATACGCCTCCCCCGCCTGCGAATCGTTGATGAAAGGATGAACCTTCTATGAGACGCTGGATACCGTCACTGCCCCGGCCCGGCCCGGCCTTGACCATACAGGGAGGTATTTGTTTGAGAAGACGAACTCTGCTTTTCCTGACGGCCCTGCTCGCGTTCGCCGTCCTGACGGGTTGCGCGTCCGGCACGGAGCCGGAACTGGCGGAACTGTCGGCGGCGGACGGCGGGGAGTTTACCGACATCGCCGGACACCCCATGGAGGAAGCCATTCAGGAAGGCTTGGAGCGCGGCCTGTACGGCGTCCCGCCCGACGGGTGTTTCCGCCCCGACGACCCGGCCACCCTCGGCGAATTTCTCCGCGCGCTCTGGAATCTCTCCGGACAGCCCGGAAAGAGCGCCACCGACTGGGCCACCAGTGCCGGATACCTCTCCGGCGCGCCCGACGCCCCTGTCACGCGGCAGGAGGCCATGTCGATTCTCTACGCCCACAACGGCGCGGTCAGCGGCATGGAAACTTTGCTGACCGGAATCTACAACGACGGATTCCGCGACAGCGGCGAAATCTCCGGCGAGGGCCGGCAGCCCCTCTACTGGGGATACTACAACGTTCTCATTCGGGAGACGGAACCGGGCCTGATTGCCCCCTCCGGAACGGTCTCCCGGGGGGATATGGCAAACATCCTGATTCGCTACGAGGATAAGTTTCTGAGCGAATCGCCGGAAAATTAAGTAAGGAGGAATCAGTACGGTGAAGAAAATGTTACTTTGTTGCGCTTTGCTGTGCATGACGCTGGCCCTGTTCTGCGGAAGCGCCTTCGCGGCGGTGGAAGTCCAGAATACCGGCAGCGCCGTAACGGTCACAAAGAACGCCGACGAAACGCAGTTCACGATTCACAAAGACGGCGTCACCGACGGACAGTTCTACTTGGTCATGATTCAGCAGGGCGACGCGTCCGCTTTGCCCACCAGCGAGAATCTGTACTACCTGAACGTCTACACGGCAAGCGGCACCGCGTTCGAGCAGACCGTCTACCCGAAAGACTTGGCCCAGGGCACCTACGCCGTGTTCCTGTCCGACTACTCTACGGACGAGAGCAACGGCGCGCGCAGTCAGGTGGCCACGCTGACTGTCGGCGAATCTACCGGTTCCGGCGGCGGTGGCGGCAGTAGCACCGGCGGCGGTGGCAATACCGGTACCAGTACCGGCAGTGGAGACAGCACCGGCGGCGGTAACTCCAACACCGGCAGTACCAATGCCCTGTGCGGCGATGTGGACGGCAATGGCACCATCAACGGCAGGGACTTGACCGCTCTGGCCAGATACTGCGCCGAGAACAGCGACTATATGCCGGGTGGCTCCAAGGCCATCAATATGCAAAACGCGAATTGCAACGGTGACGCGAATGGTACGGTAAACGGAAGAGACCTGACTTCCCTCGCCCGGCACTTGGCGGAGGTTGATGGATACCAGGTTCTCCCGCATTGAGCGACATCCCGCGCAAGACCGTTTTTTAAGGAGGAATTTGTGTTATGAAGAGATGGCTGGGCGTATTCATGGTATTTTGCATGCTCTTTACCATGGTACAGCCGTTTGCCTTGGCAGATGAACCGACCGTCGTTCTTGACGCCGCGCAAGTCGCCCAGGGCGACACCGAAGCGACTGTCGCGGTTCCTATCTCAATCAGGAACAATCCCGGCCTGCTGGGACTGAAACTCCGTGTCACCTATCCGGAAGTTCTGGAGGTGCAGAACGTCGTCTTTGAGCAGGTGTTCGGCACGGAGACGGACAACGCCTCCGGCCATGGAAACCCGGTTGTTATCAACTGGGGCGGCGCGAACGAAGTCACAAGAGACGCAAGACTTGCCACGATTAACTTTGGCCTGAAATCCGACGCCCAAGCCGGAACATACGACTTTGCGGTCGAAGTCGTCGAGGCCTTTAATGACGACAACGACTGGACGCTTTCCGTTGAAAAGGGACAGTTGACCGTCACTCCCAACGGCGGCGGGGAAGCGGCGACCTATACCGTGACATTCAACACGAACGGCGGTTCGGAGATTCCGCCGCAAAACGTAACATCAGGCGGGACAGCTTCCCGTCCGACCACGAACCCGACCCGCGAAAATTATACCTTCAAGAACTGGTACGGCGACGAGGCTCTTACCACGGTCTTTGATTTCAACACCCCGATTACGCAGCCCACCACCATTTACGCCGATTGGAACGCAGTCTCGACCCCTGACCCGCAGAATAGAGCTACCGTCGTCCTTGACGCCGCGACAGTTGCGCAGGGCAACACCGAAGCGACGGTCGCAGTTCCCGTCTCCATCAGGAACAACCCCGGCCTGCTGGGACTGAAACTCCGTGTCACCTATCCGGAAGTTCTGGAGGTGCAGAACGTCGTCTTTGAGCAGGTGTTCGGCACGGAGACGGACAACGCCTCCGGCCATGGAAACCCGGTTGTTATCAACTGGGGCGGCGCGAACGAAGTCACAAGAGACGCAAGGCTCGCCACGATTAACTTTAGTCTGAAATCCGACGCCCAAGCCGGAACATACGACTTTGCGGTTGAAGTCGTCGAGGCCTTTAACGATGACAACGACTGGACGCTCTCCGTTGAAAAGGGACAGTTGACCGTAACGCCGCAGACGGAGAAAGTCACGGTGACATTCAACGGCAACGGCGGCACCCCGGCGGAGACCCCCGTCGAAATCGACAAGGGCACGACCGTCACGGCCCCGGCCCAGAATCCCACGCGCACAGGCGGCTATACCTTCAAGGGCTGGTTCTCCGACGCGGCGGCCACGCAGGCCTTTGACTTTACCGCCCGGATTCAGAACAATACCACGGTATACGCCGGATGGAACGAACTGTCCAACCCGGGCGGCGGCGGTGGCTGCTACATTGCCACCTCGGTGTACGGCTCCTACGACACCCCCGAAGTCTGGACGCTCCGCAGATTCCGCGACGATGTCCTCGGGCAGACCTGGTACGGCCGCCTCTTCATTAAGGCCTACTACGCCACCAGTCCCACGCTCGTGCGCCTGTTCGGCGACGCCGAGTGGTTCCAGAACTTCTGGCGCGACCGCCTCGACTCCCTCGTGCAGAACTTGCAGGACGACGGTTTCGAGTCCACCCCGTACCAGGATAAGGACTGGTAATCCCACACGCAAAAGAGTTTAACCGCTCCCGCTCCGCCTCCCCGGAGGCGGGGCGGGGTACAGGATTCACAAAGGAGACGAGCGAGATGAAGAAACAAACTTTCAGTTTCCTTCTCGTGCTGTGCATGTTGTTCGGAATGCTTCCGGTGGTGCTTGCGAGTGAGAGCGGAAACACTGCGGGAAGCCCTAATTTTAATGTGGGCACTCCCGAACGCACGGCAACGGGACTGCGCTGTCAGGTGAATCTGACGGGCAGGCAGGAAGGGGACACCCTATGGGCGGTGGTCTTTGCCGAGTTCAACGGGGCCGCCGGACAGATGAAACAGTGTAACGTGGTGGATACCGCGGCGAATCCCGTCACGGTGGAACTGCGCAACGTGCTGGATACCGATTTCGTGCGCCTGGTTTGGATGGACAGAAACTGTACCGTCCGGGGTTCCCAGGCGATTGCGCGGCCCCCAGAGAACACAAACGCCGAATCCGGGATTCAGGAGGCGGCGGGCGAGGAAGATTTCGACACCCAGGTCATGAATCTGCTCCACCCGGAGTTCCTCAGCGCGTCGTCGGAAATGGCGATGGAAGAGGCCGCCGAAAATGACCCCTACGCCTACAAGCGCCTGATTGTCAGCTCCGACAGGCGACTGCCGAGCCTGTCCGCATACGGCAACCCTTACGTCATTTACAACCCCACTACGGGCCATTCGGTTTTGCAATTTTCTACCGCGAGCGACGCAAGAACATGCGCGGCGTACCTGTCGGAACTCTCCTACGTGCGCTACGCCGAGCCTGATATCCTGCTCCGGGGCGGCCCGATGTCCTCCGAAGACTACCTCAACGCGGCCTCGACGGAATACCTGTCCTGGGGCGTCCAGGCGATGAAGGCCGACGTACTCTCGGCGGCCCTGCGAACGAAAAGCGGCACGTCCCCGGTAGTCGTGGCGGTCGCCGACAGCGGCGTGCAGATGAATCACCCGCTCTTTCAGGGACGCCTCACCGACACCGGATACGACTTCATCGACAACGACAACGACCCCGAGGACGCGCACAGTCACGGCACCCACGTCGCCGGAACTATCGTGGACTGCACGCGCGGCCTCCTCGACATTCAAATCATGCCGGTACGCGTACTGAGCGCGACGGGAGGCGGTACCGCCGCCGGTATCGCGCTGGGTATCCGCCACGCCGTCAGGAACGGCGCGAAGGTGATTAACCTGAGCCTCGGCGGCGGACACAGCAACTACCTCGACGACGCGATTCGGGAGGCACTCGAAGCCGGCGTCACGGTGGTGGTGGCCGCCGGAAACGAGGGCAACAGCGTCATGGAGCACTGCCCCGCCCATATCGCCGACGTGATTACCGTCGGCGCGGTGGACAGCGACCGCCAGAGGGCCTCCTTCTCCAACTACGGCGAATCCGTCGACCTCGCCGCCCCGGGCGTCGGGATTAGAAGCAGTATCCTCAACAGCGAATACGGCCTCAAGAACGGTACCTCTATGGCAAGTCCGCACGTCGCGGCGGCGGCGGCCATGCTCAAGTACGGCTTCCCCGACAAGACCCCCGCCGAAATCCAGCAGGCCTTGAAGGATACCGCCACCGACTTGGGCGCTTCCGGATGG
>CAMHBH010000064.1 GCA_946183175.1 uncultured Oscillibacter sp. | reverse complement strand
AGTTCTGGCCCAGCTACCCCACGTTCAACGTCGCCGACATGTGCGTCGTGACGGGCTGTATCATCTGGATTCTCTACGCGCTTCTCGCCCAGGAACCGTCCCCCGAACAGCTCGCCAAACAGCGCGAAAAGATACGCTCCGCGCGGCAGGCCCGGAAGACCGCGCTCATGCGCGAACACCACGGCGCAAGCAGTGTGCGCTCGTCGGTCGACTACGGCACCGGGGAGGCCTCCGCGCCCGCCGACGCCGACAAAACCGGAAGTGATTCCCCTTGACGCTCCACGCTCTTCCCGCCGACAGCGGCGCGCGCCTCGACGTGTGGCTCGCCGCGCAGGTCGACACCCTGACGCGTTCGGGGGCGGCGCGCCTGCTCGAACAGGGCGCTGTCACCGTCGACGGCCACACCGCCTCGAAAAGTACGCGCCTCCGCGGCGGCGAACAGATTACAGTCACGCTTCCCGAACCCGCGCCCCTCGACGCCAAACCCGAAAATATCCCGCTGGATGTCGTCTACGAGGACGCCGACGTGATAGTCGTCAACAAGCCCGCCGGAATGGTCGTACACCCCGCCCCCGGACACCCCGGCAGTACGCTTGTCAACGCGCTGTTGTACCACTGCGGCGGGACGCTCTCGGGAATCAACGGCGCGGCGCGCCCCGGTATCGTACACCGTATCGACCGCGACACGACGGGCCTGATTATCGCCGCCAAGAACGACGCCGCGCACCAGTGTTTGGCCGCGCAACTGCAAGACCATACTCTTGCAAGGGTATACCGTTGCATTGTCGTCGGCGGGCCGCGCGGCGACGCCGGGACGGTCGACGCCCCCATTGGCCGCTCGGCCAAAGACCGGAAAAAGATGGCGGTCACGCCGACGGGCCGCCCCGCCGTCACGCACTGGAACGTAGTCGAACGCCTGCGGGGCTGTACGGACCTGGAATGCCGCCTCGAAACGGGCCGTACTCACCAGATACGCGTACACATGGCGCATATCGGGCACCCCGTGCTCGGCGACCCGGTCTACGGCGCGGCAGTCCCCGGACTGACCGGACAGTGTCTGCACGCAATCGGCCTGCGGTTCGTCCACCCCCGCACGGGCCAATTGGTCGTGTTATCGTGCCCGTTGCCGGAGGAGTTTATGCGCGCCCGCCAAAAGCGGAAATGACGCTTGCGTAAGTTTCCTTGCGCGGGTGTAATCAGATGTCAAAAGCCCCGCGGAAACGTCGCGTCTCCACGGGGTGTTGTACTGTTCAGCGCTTGCGGGCGGATTTCCGCTTTTTGCGTTTCCGCTTGGGCGTCGCGGAGACTTTACCGGACGCGTTCCCGGGGGCCGTTTCGGACTTCCCCGGCGCGGCGGTCGCGGTTTGCACAGGTTTGTTGTCTCCGTTGTGATGTTCGCGCCAGCCGATTTCGTTCTTGAACTCCGCGCGGATTTCCTCCGCGAACACCAGCCGCGCCGCAATCGCCCCCGCGATGCACAGCGCCGCGAAAAGTAGGATTGCGCGCTGTTCGCCGCCGGTGGTGAGTACCACCGCGCTGAGGCCGAGTATCGCCGAGATGACGTAGAGCGTCGCGACGGCCTGCTTTTGGTTGAGGCCCATGTCAATTAAACGGTGGTGAATGTGTCCGCGGTCGGCCTGCATGGGGCTCTGTCCGTGCGCCAGACGCCGGAAAAACGCGAATGTCGTATCGAAGATGGGCAGTCCGAGGATGAGGAACGGCACCACGAACGATATCACGGCGTAATACTTGAACAGGCCCTGTATGGACATGGTCGCGAGGATATAGCCAAGGAACGTCGCGCCGGTGTCGCCCATGAACATTTTGGCGGGGTTGAGGTTGTAGGGCATGAAGCCTATGCACGCGCCGACCAGCGCCGCCAGTACGAGACTGACATCGGTTTCGCCGAGCAGTAAGGCAATGACAAGCATGGTCGAGGCGGAAATCGTCGAGACGCCGTTGGCCAGTCCGTCGAGGCCGTCGATGAGGTTGACGGAGTTCGTCACGGCGACTATCCAGAGCACCGTCAGCGGCACCGACAGACTGCCCAGATTCCAGTAGAGGTCGTCGGAGAAGACGTTCGGGTTGGAGAATACCCGAATCGTGACGCCGTGGAGCGTGGGAATCAGGGCCGCGCCGATTTGCACGACGAATTTCAGCGCCGCCGGGAGCGACATGCTGTCGTCTATGACGCCGAGCACCACAATGACGACCGCGCCGAGTAAGACGCTTTTCATCTCCGGGGTCATCGCCACAAAGAGGAGCGTACTAATCATGAAGCCGCTGAAGATGGCCAGTCCGCCGAGGCGCGGGATGGGCACCTTGTGCATACGGCGGGCGTCGCGGGGCACGTCGATGGCCCCGACTTTGTAGGCGAACGAGCGCACGACGGGCGTCATCAGGAAGCTGACGACCATCGCCACCAACAGCGCAATGAGGACGTACGCAACCAGAGCGTTACCGAAAGCCATGACACGCCCCTTTCGTCAACGGGAGAGGAAACCGACTTTGCGGTGTACTTTCCGGAGGGTGCGGATTGCGACGGCGCGCGCGCGTTCGGCCCCCTGCCGGTAAATCCCTTCCAGATAGGCCTTGTCGGAGAGCAGTCTTTCGGATTCCTCCCGGATGGGCCGGAACAGTTCGACGACCGCCTCGCCGACGGCGTTCTTGAAGACGCCGTAGCCCTGCCCCGAGAACTCCGCCTCCGCTTCCGCCACGCTCTTCCCCGACGCCGCCGAGTAAATCGACAGCAGATTCGACACGCCCGGTTTCGCCTCCGGGTCGTAGCGTACCGACGTTTCGCTGTCCGTGACGGCCCGCTTGAACTTCCGCCGGATGTCCTCCGGTTTGTCGAGCAGGTTTACACACCCTTCCGGGTCGGACTTGCTCATCTTGTTCGCCGGGTTGTTGAGGCTCATAATCCGCGCGCCGACTTTCGGAATCAGCGGTTCCGGGAGCGTGAACACGTCGCCGTAGACGCCGTTGAAGCGCTGGGCGATATCCCGGCAGAGTTCGACGTGCTGTTTCTGGTCGGCCCCCACGGGCACCGCGTCCGCCTGGTACAACAGGATATCCGCGGCCATGAGTACCGGGTACGTAAACAGTCCGGCGGTGATGTTGTCGGCGTGCTGCTGCGACTTCTGCTTGAATTGCGTCATGCGGCTGAGTTCCCCGAACTGCGTGTGGCACCCGAGAATCCACGACAGCTCCGCGTGTTCGGGGACGTGGCTTTGAACGAACAGTATGCACTTTTCGGGGTCGAGGCCGCAGGCCAGGTACTGCGCCAGTTGCGTCAGACAGCGCCGCCGTAACTGCGCCGGGTCCTGCCGTACGGTGATGGCGTGCAGGTCCACGATACAGTAAACACAGTCGTACTCCGACTGCAACGCGTTCCAGTTTCGGATAGCCCCCATGTAAGAACCGAGCGTGAGTTCGCCGCTGGGCTGTATGCCGCTGAATATCCGTTTTTTGACCGCCGTATCTCCCATAGTACACCTCGCAAACATAACTTTCCCCGTGTGTTCCGCACGGCGTTTCCGTATTGTACCACGCCACGGGGCAAAGCGCAACAAATTTTTCGCCGCCGCGCGGTAATATACACTCCGTGGGCGACAGGGGAGAATTTTTCTAAAAAATGGCAACTTTCCGCCCCTTACAAAGCGTTGAAACGTGATTTCAAGAAAGCCCTTGACAAACACGGTTAGTTATGCTAAACTCATCCCGGCTTTGGTTAGTACAGCCTAATTCACAGAGTAGAGAGGGAGGCTGTTGTGTATGATGCCTCTGATGTTGGCAACCCCCGGAGAACCCGTCACCGTGCGGAAAATCAGCGGACAGGACCATATCCGCCGCCACCTGGCGGAATTGGGCTTCGTCGTCGGCGCGGACGTGACGGTCGTCAGCGAGGCCGGCGGAAACCTGATTGTACAGGTGCGCGACAGCCGCCTGGCCCTCGACAAGAGTATGGCGACCCGGATTATGATTTAAGGAGGCCGAGCATGAAGACACTCAAAGATGTGCGCGTCGGGGAGACTGTCACCGTGGCGAAACTCCGCGGGGAAGGCCCTGTAAAGCGCCGCATTATGGACATGGGAATCACCAAGGGCGTGACGGTTCTGGTACGGAAAGTGGCCCCCCTGGGCGACCCGATGGAATTGAATATCCGCGGCTACGAACTTTCTATCCGGAAGGCCGACGCGGAAATGATTGAGGTACAGTAATGGACATGAAAATTGCGCTTGCGGGAAACCCCAACTGCGGCAAAACGACGCTGTTCAATGCCCTGACGGGTTCCCGGCAGTACGTGGGCAACTGGCCCGGCGTCACCGTCGAGAAGAAGGAAGGCCGCCTCAAAGGTCACGAGGATGTCGTGATTCAGGACTTGCCCGGCATTTACTCCCTCTCCCCCTACACGCTGGAGGAAGTCGTGGCGCGGAATTACCTCGTGAAGGAGCACCCCGACGCGATTCTCAACATTGTGGACGGTACGAACATCGAGAGGAATCTGTACCTGACGACGCAGTTGATTGAGCTGGGGATTCCGGTTGTCGTCGCGGTGAACATGATGGACCTTGTCCGGAAGAACGGCGACACCATCGACCTGAAAACGCTCTCCGACGCGCTGGGCTGTGAGGCCGTGGAGATGAGCGCGCTTCGCGGAGAAGGCAGTACGCGGGCCGCCGAGGAGGCCGTACAGGCCGCCCAGAACCGCCGCGCGGGCGAACTCCCGCACGTCTTTATGGGGAGCGTCGAGCACGCCCTCGCCCACATCGAGGAATCCATACAGGGCATGGTCGACGGTCGATACCTCCGCTGGTACGCCGTCAAGATTTTCGAGCGCGACGAGAAGGTCATGGAGGAACTCCACCTTTCGCCGGAACTCGCCGCCCATTTGGAGGGGCATATCGCCGACTGCGAAACCGAAATGGACGACGATTCCGAGTCGATTATCACGAACCAGCGCTACGCCTACATCGCCAACGTCGTCGCGAAATCCGTCAGGAAGCACCACGCCGAACATGCCTTGAGCGCGTCGGACAGAATCGACCAGATTGTGACCAACCGCCTGTTAGGCCTCCCCATCTTCGCCCTGATTATGTTCGGCGTGTACGCCATTGCAATGGGGAGCTTCGAAATCAACGGCATTCCGATTTCTATCGGCACATGGGCCACAGACTTCGCCAACGACGTGATTTTCGGCGAATGGGTGCCGGGCCTCATTGATTCGCTTCTGGGCGTGTTACACGTCGCGGAGGGCGGCTGGCTCTACGGCCTGATTCAGGACGGTATCGTCGCGGGCGTCGGGGCCGTGCTCGGATTCGTCCCGCAAATGCTCGTACTGTTCTTCTTCCTCGCGATTCTGGAGGATATCGGCTACATGGCGCGCGTGGCCTTCGTCATGGACAGGATTTTCCGCCACTTCGGCCTGTCCGGGAAGTCGTTCATTCCCATGCTCGTCGCCACCGGGTGCGGAATCCCCGGCCTGATGGCCTCCCGCACTATCGAACAGGACAAAGACCGGAAACTCACCCTCATGACCACGACCTTCATGCCCTGCGGCGCGAAAGCTCCCATTATCGGACTTGTCGCGGGCGCGCTGTTCAACCAGTCCGCGTGGGTCGCCACGTCGGCCTACTTCCTCGGTATGGCCTCCATCGTGCTGTCGGGCATTATGCTCAAGAAGTTCAAGATTTTCGCCGGGGAGCCGTCGCCGTTCGTCATGGAACTCCCCGCCTACCACGTCCCGTCCGCCGGAAACGTCCTGCGCGCCACCTGGGAGCGCGGCTGGTCGTTCATCGTGCGCGCCGGAAGCGTCATCGTGATTTCGTCCATTATTATCTGGTTCTTCTCCGGCTTCGGCATGGTCAACGGACAATTCGGCATGGTCGACAACCTCTGGGAGGACGTGGACGAGGCCTATACCGAACAGGTCGCCGAACGCATGCACATTGACCCCGAGGAAGTGTCGCCCATGGACGACTCCATACTCGCCGGAATCGGCAACGGCGTCTCCGTGATATTCCGCCCGCTGGGCTTCGGGCGCTGGCGTCCGACCGTCGCGACGTTTACCGGACTTGTCGCCAAAGAGAACGTCGTCGGCACCTTCGGCGTGCTCTACAACTACGACGACATGGACGGGGAAGAGGAACTCGACGAGAACGGCGAACAAATCTGGCCGAAAGTCGCGCGCGACTTCACGCCGCTGCAAATCTTCGCGTTCATGGTCTTTAACCTGCTCTGCGCGCCGTGCTTCGCGGCCATGGGCGCTATCAAGCGCGAAATGAACAACGCCCGTTGGACTGCGGGGGCCATTGGCTATATGTGCCTGTGGGCCTACGTCCTCGCGCTGATTATCTACCAGTTGGGCGGGCTGTTCCTCGGGGAAGTCGCGTTCGGCGTCGGGACGGTCGCGGCGGCCTTACTCGTCGCGCTGATACTGTACCTGCTGTTCCGCAAGGGCTACCAGCCCGAACAGGGGAGCCGTAACCTGACGAGCGTACAGGCGGCGGCGTAATCTAGAAAGGAAGTGGGCGTCGTGCCTCCGATTCTTGGCAACGCGCTTGCGCTGTTGTTGGTCGCGCTACTGGTGGCGGCGTGCGTCCGGTACCTCTGGCGGGACGCGAAACGCGGCGGTTGCGGCAGTGGCTGTGCCGGGTGCGCCGGGTGCGCGAACGGGAGCTGTATTCACTGCGCCGGACATATCCGGAAAGGGAACCCGTCATGATAAAGACTACGGTACAGGTCGGCGGCATGTCCTGCGGGATGTGCGAGAACCACGTCAACGAGGCCGTCCGCAAGGCGTTCGCCGTGCGGAAGGTGACTTCCTCCCGTAAGAAGGGCCTGACGGAAATCGTCTCCGCCGAGCCGCTCAACCCCGATACCCTCCGCGCCGTCATCGCCGAAACCGGGTACACCGTCGGCGACATCCGGAGCGTACCCTATGAAAAGAAAGGATTCCGCCTCTTCGGCGGCTGAAACTACCTCCCCCGTGTCGCCCCGTAGGGGCGATGGGGGAGGCTTTTTGCCGTGGAAAGGATTCACTGCGGGGACGCTTTTCCGCCCCGGCGACAAAATTGACGGTTGCCATTGTCCCCGATTCTGGTATAATGACAGTGTTTTCCGCAAAGGCTTTCCGCAAATCTGTGAGGGGGAATCGACTTGAAAACGTTACAGCTCTCCGACGGCCTGTGGTGGAACGGCGTCCTCGACCCGAACCTCCGCGTATTCGACATCGTCATGCACACCGAGTTCGGCACGACCTACAATTCCTACGTCCTGAAAGGTGCCGACAAAACCGCGCTCTTCGAGACCAACAAGCTCAAATTCTGGGACGAGTACCGCGAGAACCTCGCCGCCGTGACCGACATCCGCGCCATCGACTATATCGTCATGAACCACACCGAGCCCGACCACGCCGGGACGGTCGAAAAGGTTCTGGAACTCAATCCCCGCGCCGTGGTCGTCGGGACTTCCACCGCCATCAGCTTCCTGAAGGAAATCATCAACCACGACTTCAACAGCCGCGCCGTCAAGGACGGCGACACCCTGTCGCTGGGCGGGAAAACCCTCCGTTTCATGGTTCTGCCGCAACTTCACTGGCCCGATACCATGTACACCTACGTCGAGGAGGACGGCGTGCTCTTCACCTGCGATTCCTTCGGCAGTCACTACAGCCACGAGGGCATTTTGCGCAGTACGGTGACGGACACGGAAGGCTATCTCCGCGCCACGAAATACTACTTTGACAACATTATCGGCCCATTCCGGAATCCGTTCATGAACGACGCGCTGGAACGTATCAAGGGCCTCGATATCAGGATGATTTGCACGGGGCACGGGCCCGTACACGACAGCCACATTGACGAAATCATAGCCCTTTACCGCGACTGGTGCGCCGTGCCCCCCAAAGCCGACAGGAAACTCGTCGTGATTCCGTACGTCAGCGCCTACGGCTATACGGGGCAACTCGCCGAGCGTATCGGGGCCGGAATCGCGGACGCCTGCGGCGACAAGGCCGAAATCCGCTTCCATGACATGGTCACGGCTGACGCCGCAACCGTCGCGGCGGAACTCGCGGTGTCCGACGCCTTCCTGCTGGGTACGCCCACGATTATCGGGGAAGCGCTGGCCCCCATCTGGAATCTGACGCTCTCCCTGTTCGCGCCCGTACACGGCGGGAAACTCGCGAGCGCGTTCGGGAGCTACGGCTGGAGCGGCGAGGGCGTGCCGCACATCATCGAACGCCTCCGCCAACTGCGTATGAACGTACCCGACGACGGTTTCCGGGTACGCCTCAAGCCCAGCGAAACCCAACTGCTGGACGCCTACGAGTACGGCTACAACTTCGGCGCGAAACTCGTGAAGGCCGCCCCCGAGCGGAAAGCGTCCTCCGGACAGGCGTCCGGACTGGTCAAGTGTCTGGTCTGCGGGGCCGTGTTCGACGCCTCGCAGGAGACTTGCCCGGTGTGCGGCGTGGGAAGCGACAAGTTCGTACCCGTCGAGGACACGTCCACCGCCTTCCGCAAGGACACCCAGGAACGTTTCGTGATTGTCGGCGGCGGCCCCGGCGCGCACTACGCCGCCGAGGCTATCCGGGAGCGTAACGCCACCGCGAAAATTCAAATCATCACCGCGGAGAGCGAGCTTCCCTACAACCGCCCCATGCTGACGAAAGTCCTGTTGCAAGACCTCTCCGGCGACCGCCTCGCCATCGAGAACCGCGCGTGGTACGACGAACGCCGGATAGAGTTCGTGTTCGATACCGTCGTACAGTCCATCGACACGGCGGCGAAAAAGGTCGTCTGCGACAAGGGCGCCTATGACTACGATAAGCTCATCTACGCCCTGGGCGCGCGCTGTTTCGTGGTGCCGATTCCCGGCGCGGACAAGCCCCATGTCGTCTCCGTGCGCTCCGTCGCCGACTGCGCGAAAGTGCAGTCCGTCGCGAAGGGCGCGACGCGCGCCGTAGTCATTGGCGGCGGCGTCATGGGCCTGGAAAGCGGCTGGGAACTCAAAAAGGGCGGCCTCGACGTGACCGTGCTCGAAACCGCCTCCGGCCTCCTGCCGCGTCAACTGGACGACGCCGCCTCCGCCATGTTGGGGGCGGCTTGCGAAAAGGCGGGTATCCGCGTCGTGACGGGCGCGAAAATCGCGGAAATCGCCGGCGACGCGGTCGTGCTCGCCGACGGGACGCGCTACCCCGCCGAACTCGTGATTATGTCCACGGGCATGCGCGGGAATATCGCCGTGGGACAGGCGGCGGGCCTCGAGACGAATATTCTCATCAAGATTGACGCCCACTGCGCCACCAGCGCGCCGGACGTGTGGGCCTGCGGCGACTGCACGGAGTTCAACGGACAGCCGCACGGATTCTGGGCCCAGGCGGCGGAGACCGGACGCGTCGCGGGCGCGAACGCGGCGGGCGAGGCGATTACGTTCCGGCCCATCGGGAGCGCGATGTCGATTCAGGCCATGGACACCGCCATTTTCGCGCTGGGCACGAACGGCAAGAGCGGCCCGAATACCCTGGAAGCGAACCTCCGCACGCTGGAAATCCGCGACGAACAGCGCGGGAACTACGAGAAATACTACTTCCGCAAGAGCCGCCTCGCGGGCGTGATTCTCATCGGCGACACGTCCAAAATGGCCGACATGACCAAGGCTTTCGACGACGGCGCGACTTTCGACGAAATCATGAAGTAATCAGAAAACCGGGCCTTTTGCCCCTGTCTCCTTACGGCGACGGGGGCTTTGCCATACAAATACGCCTTTCCGGTTGACAAGCAGTGCCGCCTATGATACACTTTCGACACAATTTTCGATTGCGAAAAAACCCGTCACGTATCGGAAAGGGGATTTGTATGAACCGTCTGGTGTACAATATTTCTTTCGACATAGCGGGCCTTGCGCTGATTCTCTCCGTCCTCGCCATCCACATGATTACGTACCGCTATTCGTCGGCAAACAACCGCGCGTTTCAGGCCTTCCTCTGCGCGTCGGTCCTCAACGGCGTCATGGACATCCTCACCGCCCTGACTATCAGCTACAGTAACAGCGTCGCCGACCCCCTCAATATGGCCCTGAACGTCGCCTACCAAATCAGCGCCTGCCTGACCGCCTACCTCGGCATGCGCTACATCTTCTCCTGTATCGGCCTCCGGTCGCGCACTGGCGACATCCTCGATTACTCCGTCGGGGCGCTGTACCTGCTCGTCCTGCTGGTCAACTCCCGGACAAATATCATGTTCTCATTCCGGAACCACGCCTATGTAAAGGGCCCCCTGTTCCAAATCAGCTACTTTATCTCCCTGTTCTACGTCTGCCACGCGGGGGCCGTGATGGTCCGCCACAGGAAGCGCTTCTCCGTCCGGCAACTGTCGCTCAACTCCTTCTACGTCATTATTCCGTGCTGTTTCGCGCTCTACCAGGCCTTCCACCAGGAAATTCTGCTGACCTACTTCGCCGGAACCCTCTCGGCGGTGTTCATGATTTTCTCCCTCGAAACCGCCGACTATCAGCGTCTCCAAACGGCCATGCGGGATTTAGAGGAGGCCAAGGCGGCGGAGATGAACGCCAACCGCGCGAAAAGCGATTTCCTCGCGCGGATGTCGCACGAAATCCGCACGCCCATTAACGGCATTTTGGGCATGAACGGCATGATTCTCAAGGAATCGCGCAACGTCGAAATCCGGGAGTACGCGGAGAACATCGACGCCGCCGGGCGCGGTTTACTGGCCCTGATTAACGATATCTTAGACCTCTCCAAGATTGAGTCCGGGAAAATGCGCCTCGTCCCGGTCTCGTACCACCTCAGTTCGATTGTCAACGACTGCTACCACATGGTGGCCCAGCAGGCCAAGGAAAAGGGCCTGTTCGTCAATACGGAAATCGACCCGTCCCTGCCCTACCGCCTCTACGGCGACGAGGTGCGTATCCGGCAGATTATCGTAAACCTCCTGACGAACGCGACCAAGTACACGGAGAAGGGCGGCATTACGTTCTCTGTCTCCGGGAGCGTACAACAGCGCGACGGCGACAAGATTCTCATGCTCACACTCCGCGTACAGGATACCGGAATCGGCATTCGTGAAGAAGAGCAAAAGAAACTGTTCGTAGCGTTCGCGCGGGTCGACGAGGCCCGCAACCGCTACATCGAGGGTACCGGCCTCGGACTTCGTATCACGGCGCAGTTGGTCGACCTGATGGGCGGCGAAATCGGACTGGAGAGCGAGTACGGCAAGGGTTCGACGTTCACGGTCACGATTCCGCAACTGGTACAGGGCGAGGAGGCCATCGGGAATATCGACGTAGCGTCCGCCGCCGAGGAGCGCGCCGCCCGCGAGGAAAAGAAAGTCTTCACCGCGCCGGGTATGGCGATTCTCGTCGTGGACGACGTGGAGTTAAACCTGAAAGTTGTGCGCGGATTCCTCAAGGAATCCAAAATCCACATCGAGACGGCGACCAGCGGCGTACAGTGTCTGCAAATGGCGACCCAGAGGCGCTACGACCTGATTCTGCTCGACCACATGATGCCCGAAATGGACGGC
>CAMHBH010000063.1 GCA_946183175.1 uncultured Oscillibacter sp. | reverse complement strand
ACCTTTCGATGGCGATTTACTCCGGCGCCGACCTGTTCCTCATGCCCTCCAGAAGCGAGCCCTGCGGCCTCAGCCAGATGATTGCCATGAGATACGGCACGGTGCCCGTCGTCCGCGAGACCGGAGGCCTCCGCGACACCATCCAGCCCTACGACGCCCTCCGCGACGCCGGAAACGGCTACAGCTTCGCCAACTATTCCAGCGGCGATATGCTCTACGTCCTCCGCTCCGCCGTCTACCTCTACAGAGACTACCCGGAGGCGTTCGCCCGTCTGCGCCAGCGCGCTATGGAATCCGACTTTAGCTGGAAGCGCAGCGCCAACGCGTACCTGAGCATTTACGCGGGCCTGTGGGGACAGGTATGGCCCGACCCGGCGCTCGCCGCCGAAGAAGAAGCCGCGCCCGTAGAGGACGCCGTGCCTGTCGAAGAAGAGGCCGCGCCCGTAGAGGACGCCGTGCCCGTCGCGGAGGAAGCCGCGCCCGCAGAGGACGCCGCCCCCGCGCCCGTCGCGGAGGACGCCCCCGCGGATGAAGGCGAAAAGAAAAAGAAATCCGCCAGGAAAAAGCATTCCGGGAAGTAACCGCCGGACGGAGGAAGAAGCATGAGTTCAAGCATGACACCGTTTACCGCCAAATCCCTCGAAGAAGCCCTGACCGCCAAGCTGATGCTCAATTTCGGCAAGGCCCCCGACGAGGCCTCCGACGAGGAAATGATGAAGGCCAGCGCGCTCGTTCTCCGCGACGTGATGGCGATTCGCGGCGTGGAGGCCGTCAAGGAGACCCGCCGCTACCGTAAGAAACAGGTGCATTACCTGTCCTTGGAGTTTCTGATTGGGCGCAGTCTGATGAAGAACGCCTACAATCTGGACGTACTGCCGCAACTCAAAGAGGCGCTGGAAAATCTGGGGTTCAAGGCCTCCGACATCTTTGAAGTGGAACCCGACGCGGGCCTCGGCAACGGCGGTCTGGGCCGCCTCGCCGCCTGCTACCTCGACTCCATGACCACCCTCGACATCCCCGCGACCGGGTACTCTATCTGCTACGAACTGGGCATTTTCAAGCAGAAAATCGTGGAGGGACAGCAGGTCGAACTCCCCGACAACTGGATGGAATTAGGCTCGGCGTGGCTGTTGCCGAAGCCGGAAGAGGCGCAGGAAGTCTTGTTTGGCGGTACTATCCGGCAGTTCTGGGACAACGGACGCCTGCACATCGTACAGGAAAACTGCAACAAAGTTCTCGCCGTGCCGTGCGACATGGTCGTCGCGGGCTACGGCACCAAGAACGTAAACACGCTCCGCCTTTGGGACGCCCGCCCCGTGAAGAGTGTCGATATGGATCTGTTCGCGCGCGGCGAATACCTTAAGGCCTCGGAAGAGGAGGCTATGGCGGAGACCATCACGAGAGTTCTCTACCCGGAGGACAACCACTACGAGGGAAAGTCCCTGCGCCTGAAACAGCAGTATTTCTTTGTCTCGGCTACGGTGCAGTCCATCGTCACGCGCCACCTCGCCACCTACGGCACCCTTAAGAACTTCCACGAAAAGAACGTCATCCAAATCAACGACACGCACCCCGCGCTCGTGATTCCGGAGCTCATGCGCATTTTCGTGGACGAGGCCGGCATGGAGTGGGACGAGGCGTGGGAAATCACCCGTCAGTCCGTGGCCTACACGAATCACACCGTACTGGCCGAGGCCCTCGAACGCTGGCCTCAAAGCCTGGTTGAGACCCTTCTGCCGCGCGTCTGGCAGATTATCCTCGAAATCTCCCGCCGCTGGCAGCAGAAAGTCGACGACTTCTACCACGACCAGAGCAAGACGGCCCGCGTGGCGATTGTCTGGGACGGCGAAGTCAGAATGGCCAACCTGTGCCTCGCGGGCGGCATGGCCGTCAACGGCGTTTCGGCGTTGCACTCCGACATTCTCCGCAAGGACGTGTTCAAAGAGGCCTACGGCATGGAGCCGCAGAAGTTCAAGAACGTCACGAACGGAATCGACCACCGCCGGTGGCTGAGCGAAATCAATCCGCGCCTCGACGCCTTCATTCAGGAGCTGACCGGAGGCCCCGAATACCTGCTCCGCCCGTCCGCGCTGAAAAAGCTCGACGCGTTCGCCAACGACGCCTCGGCCCTCGAACGCCTCGACAAAATCAAGCGCGCCAACAAAGAGGACTTCTGCGCCCACGTCAACCGCAAGCGTAACATGACGCTCGACCCCGACGCCATTTTCGACGTACAGGTCAAGCGCCTGCACGAGTACAAGCGGCAGTTGCTCAATGTCATGCACATCGTCGCGCTGTACCAGGAGTTACAGGACAACCCGAACGCCGTCACACAGCCGCATATCTTCCTGTTCGGCGCGAAGGCCGCCCCCGGCTACGCCGTCGCCAAGCGGATTATCCGCCTCATCAACTCCCTCGCCGACCAGATTGACCACGACCCCGTATGCAGGGACAAACTGAAAGTCGTGTTCCTGGAGAACTACCGCGTTTCGCTCGCCGAACGCCTCATGCCCGCCAGCGAAGTCAGTCAGCAGATTTCGACCGCCGGCAAGGAGGCCAGCGGCACCGGAAACATGAAATTCATGATGAACGGCGCGCTGACCATCGGCACCCTGGACGGGGCCAACGTGGAAATGCACGAGCTTCTCGGCGACGACAATATGTTCCTGTTCGGACTGCGCGCCGACGAGGTGGAGCAGACGAAACGGGAGGGCTATATTTCGCAACGCCTCTACCACGCCGACCCGAAGCTCCGCCGCTGTCTGGACGCCATCCGCGCCGGATTCCGCGACGGCGTGGGCTACGAAGACCTCTACCAGCGTCTTTTGTTCGGCGCGGGCGGGAGCATGGCCGACGAGTACCTGCTTCTGGCCGATTTCGCGTCCTACTGCGACGCCGAGGCCCGCATGGTGCGCGCCTACGCCGACCGCACGGCGTGGAACCGCATGAGCCTGCACAACATCGCCCGGAGCGGGCTGTTCGCGGCTGACCGCTCGATTGCCGAGTACGCCGACCACATCTGGCACGTCCCGCACAAGTTCCAGGCCTGAACCGAATCAAAGCGCCCCCCGGATTCCGGGAGGCGCTTTTCGTGAGTGGGAGGCGCTTTCGGGAGGGTGCATTTCATCGCCTTCACGTCACCGGTCGTAACGCGGTCAGCGGCTCCGTCAATCAGGGATGGTTCGACGACGCAAGCAGGAGCTCCGATGAGGCCACATGACGCACTTTCGGCGGTTCCGTCCGCGGACAGTGAAATGCTTACCGCTCCCGGCTGAGGCCCAGAAGATAGTCCGTGCTGACACCGTAAAACTTGCTGAGGGTAATCAGGTGGTGGATGGGGAGTTCGTTGGCGCCCCTCTCGTAGCGTGCGTACATGGTCTGCGAAGTCCCTAAGACTGCCGCAATCTGGGTTTGCGTCTTATCGGCGTCCTCCCGCAAATCGCGCAGGATTTTGACATAGTCCATCGTATCCATACTTGACACCTCCATGTGACCGTCCCTGATTTCTGGTAGCAAGAATTTATCATAAGATGGGGCTTTTTTGTGGGAAATGTACACAATTTTACTATAAAAATTCCCGTTTTTTTAACAAAAGGACAAATCATATCGCCGATTTGTGCAAAAATTTACTAAATTCCCGCACTTTCCACACAAAATAGCGCGTTTTCCCATTTTTCAGTCCCATTCTCTTTACAAACCACAAAATCACGGCTATAATAGACACATATCGCCGTATTTTCCGGAAGGAGATGCAATTTTGGAATACACGAAGGGAGTGCCCTTTGAAACCCTGTCCCTGTCCGCGCCCATGCTGGACGTTCTGCGCGCGTCCGGACTGCGCGTCAGTACCCCCGTACAGGCCGGGTGCATACCGCCCATGCTGGAATGGCGCGACGTTATCGCCAAGGCGCCCACGGGCACCGGAAAAACTCTGGCCTACGGAATCCCCATCGTGGAGCACACAGACCCCGCCGACCCGTGCGTGCAGGCCGTGGTTCTGGCCCCCACGCGCGAACTGGCGTTGCAGATTCAGGGGGAGTTTGAGACGCTGGCGGCGAGCCGCCCGGGCGTGCGGAGCGTGTGCCTGTACGGCGGCGCGCCCATCGGCAAACAGCTTGAAAGCCTCCGCAAAAAGCCACAAATCGTCGTCGCGACGCCCGGACGCCTCAGCGACCATATCAAGCGCCACAGCGTCCGGATTGAGACCGCGCGCACGGTGATTCTCGACGAGGCCGACAGAATGCTCGACATGGGCTTTGTCCACGACGTGACGCGCATTCTCGACCGCATGAAACAGCGCAAAAACCTGGGCCTGTTCTCCGCGACGATTTCGCGGGAAGTCCTCGACATCGCGTGGGTGTACCAGCGCGACGCCGAGGAAGTCACCGTACGGGAGGACGAGGAGAACAAGCCCGACATCCGGCAGTTCCGCATGGACACCGACGACAAGGCCTCCGCTATCGCCGACATCCTCCGCGAGACGGGCTTCGACCGCTGTATGGTCTTCTGCAATACGAAATCATCCGCCGAGCGCGTGGCGTACTTCCTGCGCATGCGCGGCGTCGACGCCGAGTGCATTCACGGCGACATCCCGCAGAAGCGCCGGGAACAGATTCTCACGCGCTTCCGGCGGGGGGAGTTGCCCGTGTTCGTGTCGACGGACGTGGCCGCGCGCGGTATCGACGTGGACGACGTGGACATCGTGTTCAACGCCGACATCCCCGACGAGGCGCACGACTACATACACCGTATCGGGCGCACGGGCCGCGCGAAACGGCAGGGCGTGGCGGTGTCGCTCGTCGGCGACTACCCGTCCCGTATCCGCATGGACGACATCGCCCGCAGAACCGGGAACCAGGTCGTACCCGTGCGCTTCGGCCCCGACGGGAAACTCACGGCGGACGCCCCTTAGAGTTGATTCTTTATCCGGAACGCCTCCCAGGGCAGGGCGTCCGAGAGCATGAGCAGGGACGGGTGAATCCCGCCGTTCCGCTCCGAGGCGCTTTCCTGACGGAAGACCAGCGTCTTCGACTTTTCGTCCGGCATGCACAGCGTGAAGCGGCTTCCCAGCGAGACTTTCGTCTCGACCGAGAGCGTGCCGCCGTGTATCTCCGCCACGCGCTTGCAGATTGCAAGTCCGAGGCCCATACCGTGCCGCCCCGAGGCCGTCCCGCGCGCGCTCCACGACCAGTCGAACAGCATGGGGAGTTCCTCTTCCGGAATGCCCTCCCCGTTGTCCTCCACGAACAAAACGACCTGTTGCGGCTCGCGCTGGAAGTGCAGGACGACCCGTACATACCCGCCCTTGGGCGTGTGCTTCATGGCGTTCGACAGCAGGTTGTAGACCAGGCTCCGGATGTGCTCCGGGTTGACCGAGCAGATGTGCCAGCCCTCCATGCAGGTGAAGCTCAGCTCCAGCCCGAGGTACTCCGCCAGGTCCGCCGACTCCTCGCAGATTTCCGAGACCAGTCCCACGATGTCGCAGGCCTCCCGCATGAAGGTTTCCTCTTTCAGCAGGGCGGCGCCCTCCTCCAGATTCCGCACAAGCCGCATCATGCGAATGCGGCTCTGGTCGGCGTAGGCCGAATTGCGGTCGGTGTTCGCGGAGGCCTTCCGGGCGTCAGCCGAGGCCAGCCGCCGCCCCGACAGGTACAGGTTGCCCAATTGGTTCCGGAGTTCCGCCGCCAGGTTCTCAAGGAAAAAGCTCAGCTTCTTGTCTTCGTCTTTCATCGTGTATGTTCCTTTCTGTTTCGTCTCCGCTTTAGTTTGCGTGTGACGCGGTTTCGCAATCACGGGAAATGTTGTACATCATTTCCCCGCGTTTGCGTGTCGCAAGCCGTCGAATTTGAGCGCCGAGCTAATTCCGATACTGCCCCATATAGGGCAATCATACGCGATACGCGGCGGTTTGTCAATCCATACGTGTCGAAACGGGCCGTAAGGAAACTTTTTGCGCGCCTTTTGGTACTCGTCACGGCTTGACAAAATCCGCCGGATTTAGAAAAAATTCCCTTCCGCCCTTTGCGCTGGAGGCTTGTCAAAGTCTCCCCCGCCATGAAAAAGATTGCGAATACTGGTTGACCGTCTCCCGAAAATCGGGTATCATGTGCCCGGCGAACAAATACGCGGCAAGCCGCGCGGCGGCAGGCCGCGGAAAGTGAGGAAACTACCGTGAAAAGATATATCGTAGCGATTTTGTCCCTCTGCCTGTCGGTGTCGCTCTGCGCCTGCGGGGCGACGCCGGAGAAGTCCGCGCCGGAGGCCCCCGCCGGGGACGAACCCGTCCCGGAAGAAGTCTACGAAACCCCGGACGCCGAAATTTCGGACACCGAAACGGAAATTCCCGAACTTGGCGCGGAGATGGAAGCGGAAATACCGGAACTTGGCGCGGAACTGGAAGTACCGGACAGCGAAATGGAACTGGAAATCAGCACGGCCCCGGCTGACTTCTCGACGCTCGCCGGGACGTGGCACGCCGACGAAAGCGGTACGATTCTGACGATTTACGGCAGCGGCGGCTTTGAGCTCAACGAGGCCGAGGATACCTGCGAAGGCTATCTCGTCTACACCGACGCGGACGGCGATTTGTGGGAGAGCGGCCCGCGCTACGAACTCTATCTCGAAAACAACGAGCGCGTCCCCAACTGCTACTTTGCCCTCGACGAGTACCACCCCGGGAAACTGGTGTACGCGGTCGGCGGCGGCGCGGAACTGTTCTCGCGCGGCGATTCCGCCTACGACGACGACGGCGTAGTCGTGCGCGTGCAGTGGGACAACGGGACGTGGACGGACTGCGACGAGTTCACCGCCTACAGCGGCGACTATGAAGTCGGGATTGTCTTTTCGGCGTCGCGTACGCTCCGGGACTTCAAAGTATTGTCCGTCAGTCTGGAGGACGTGGACGAGGACGGAACCCCGGTTTTCTCCGTGCTGGAACTCTACACGCAAGATGCCCTGACGCCCGAACGCCCGCTTCTTGTACACACTTCCTTCCCCGGCGATATGCCCACCAACGGCATTTCCTATCTGGACGGCGACGGGATTACCCGCTACTTCTCCGTCAACGAGAGCGGCTTCGACGGCTCCCTGATTCTAAGCGAGTTCGCCCGGAGTGACACGCCCTGACTTGGAGGCGCATTCATGAGACCCAATCGAACCCGCGTTCCCCGCTTGCGACTTTGCCCCGAAATCTGGCGCTATCAGGCTTTTACGAAATTCGTCCTGGTTCTGCTGTTGGCGCTTGTACGCGTCTCCGCGCTGTCCCTCCTGCACTCGACAGGCCGCGTGGCCGTCAGCAGTGGCGACTTCCGCTTCCTGTTCCATACCTGGCAAGGCCCTATCATTCTACTGCTCTTTCTGGCCGTCTTTTTCTTCTACGTCTCTTTAGACCTCAACGTGAAAATCCTCTACGCCGGGAACGTCCTCAACGGCACGGCGGAACCTGTCCGCGCGACTGTCGCGCGGGCGTTCCGCGCCCTGCCGAAATTCCTCAACCCCGACGGCGTCGGCGTCGCGCTCTACGTCGCCCTGATTGCCCCCCTCGCCGGCGCGGGGTTGACGGTATCCCTGACCAAAGACCTGAAAGTCCCGGAGTTTATCGCCTCCGTCATCGCCGCGACCCCGCTTTACCGTACACTCTATATCCTGCTCGTGACGGTTTTCGCGCTGATTGGAATCGCGCATATATTCTGTCTGCACGGCGTACTCCTCGACGACCTCTCCATCCGCACGGCCCGCTGGTACTCCCGCGAATTAATGCGCAAGCACTGGAAGCATTTCCTGCTCTGGAATCTCCGCTACGGCCTCTCTATGGCAGTCCTCGCCGTCGTGGAAATCCTGGTCTTTCTCGTGCCGCTGTTTGTGGAAAGCTACCTCCTCGCGGGGGTGTCGGATGTCACGGCGACACGCTTCGTCACGATTGCTACGCTTTTATTCGCGTCCATCCTGACCGGGGCCGTGTCGCTGTTGGTGACGCCCTTCTATGTTATCCGGACAACCGTCCTTTACCGCCAATACTCGAAAGGCGTCCCGATTCCGATTCCCGACCGCCCAAAGAGACCGTCGCGGAATCCGGTACCGTTCGCGGGGCTTTGCCTCGTGACGATATTCGGCACGCTGTCGCTGGCCTCCCTGATGGCCCGTAATTTCGACGAATGCTTTCCGCTCAGCACCACAACGCGTATCGTCGCGCACCGCGGCGGCGGCAACGAGGCCCCCGAAAATACCGTCGCCGGACTGCGTACCGCCATTGCGCTCGGCTCCTACGGTAGCGAAATCGACATCCAGCGCACCGCCGACGGCTACTATATCGTCAACCACGACGCCAACTTTCAGCGCGTCGCCGGGGACAGCCGCACCCCCGCCGCAATGACGCTCTCGCAAGTGCGCCGCCTCCGCGTACAGGGCAGCGACAGCCCCGTCGCCACGCTGGAGGAAATGCTAGACGCCTCCAAAGGACACTTACTGCTCTTCGTCGAACTCAAGGGCGACACCGCCGATTACAAGATGTGCGACGACGCCGTGGAAATCATCAAAAAGCGCGATATGCTCAACGACGCGGTTTTGATTTCGATGAAGTACGACTTAATCGACTACCTCGAAACGTGGTACCCGGAAATGCTGACGGGCTACGTGACGTTCTTCGGCTACGGAGACCTCACGGAGCTGAACTGTGACTTTCTGGCGGTGGAGGAACAGTCGGCGACGCCCTCGCTGATGGATAGCGTACACGCGCAGGGAAAACAGGTACTTGTCTGGACGCCGAACACCCTCGACGCGCAGGAATACTTTCTGACGACCAAGGCCGACGGCATTATTACGGACAACGTGGTACAGGCCAATAAAATCGTGAACCGTCTCAACGAGCGGAGCGATTTGGAGCGGATTTTGTCGGCATTCCGCTGAAAACGACGTTGGTATAAAACAGACGTTCTATTATCGCCCTTGAAAAGTCGGTCGGTCTTTTTGACGCGTTTTGTCAAAAAAAGCTTGACAGGATACCCGAAATCCGTTATAATCTCATCATTCCAGAAAGATTCTTTGTCGCTGTAAATGGATTTCGACCGGAAAACGGCAAAAAAGTCGGTCGGTCTCGATTGCAGAAACTGGAAATTCAAGAATGGCGTAACCATGCGGGTTTGCGGGTTCTTTTGCACAGGCACCGACCGACTTTTCGGGCATAGAAGCGGCTGACCGCGCAAGTTTTCGCCTTTACACCCCGCGACTTTTCTGTTGTCATACCTTCCCTATGAGGGATTAAAACTTGCGTCAGTTCTTATCCTGAGCAGCCAATCGACGTGCGAGTTCGTCATACCTTCCCTATGAGGGATTAAAACTTTTCCAGGCCCGCTCCAATCGCCAGAATGGCAATCAGAGAAACCTCCTTCTGGTCATACCTTCCCTATGAGGGATTAAAACCCAATCGCCACAATAGCGAGCAGAGCAACCTTCTTCTGCGTGGGCTGCACGTCATACCTTCCCTATGAGGGATTAAAACGCATCTCTCACTTGAGAGGATTATTCAGTTGTTCTGGTACGGATAGGGTCATACCTTCCCTATGAAGGATTAAAACCAATGTTCAGCGTAATCATTATGGCCCTCCTTCAAATGAAAGGAGTCATACCTTCCCTATGAGGGATTAAAACATCACAGCTAATGCTTGTAGCACGGGCGACATATTCAGCAGTTCGTCATACCTTCCCTATGAGGGATTAAAACTTCGACCATGCTCTGTCTGCTTCCCACAACTTCGGGTAAAGTCATACCTTCCCTATAAGGGTTTCAGAAAACAAAAAGCCCTCCCCGTGTGGGGAGGGCACTTTCTTTTTCGACTTTTCAAGTGCGCACGTCGGGGAATGTCTTATCGGTGGCGGTGTCGCAGTAAGCGCAACGGTACGTATGGCGTACCGGGTCGCTGAGCAGGAATATCGCGTCAAGCTGTTCCTCCGCCGTCGTGATACAGCGCGGGTTCCGGCACCGTATCACGTTGACTAATCTCTGTGGCGGTTCGACGTGCTTCTTCTCGACCAGTTCGCCGCCCCGGATGATGTTCACCGTAATGTTGGCGTCGAAATAGCCGAGTACGTCCAAGTCCAGCTCCATCGGCGTGTCAATTTTGATGATGTCCTTTTTGCCCATGCGCGCGCTCCGGGCGTTCTGGATAATCGCTACCGAACAGTCCAGCGCGTCGAGGTGCAAATAGCGGTAAATAAGCATACTTTTCCCGGCCTGAATGTGGTCGAGTACCACGCCGTCCCGAATACTGTCAATATTCATAACGTCTCCTTCTCCGGCGTCAGGCCCAGCAGGAACATGATGAGCGCCATACGGATATATTTCCCGTAGCGGACTTGTTTCCAGTAGACGGCGCGGGGGTCGCGGTCGACTGCCGTCGAAATCTCGTTGACGCGCGGCAACGGGTGGAGTATCGACAAGTCCGGCTTCGCGTCCGACAGCTTCGCGGGCGTCAGAATATAGCTGTCTTTCAGGCGTAAATAATCCTCCTCGTTGAAGAACCGCTCCTTCTGTACGCGCGTCATGTACAGAATATCGAGTTCCGGCAGGACGGCGGAAAGTTCGGTGGTCTGCTCGTAGGGGATATTCCGGTTTTTGAGGGAGTGTTCTTTGACGTAGCGCGGGAGTTTGAGTTCGAGCGGCGAAATGAACACGTAGCGGATACCCGCATAGCGCGACAGCGCGTTGACGAGGGAGTGTACGGTACGCCCGAATTTCAGGTCGCCGCAAAAGCCGATAGTAAAGCCGCTCAACTTCCCGCGCTCGCGGTGGATAGTCAGCAAGTCGGTGAGTGTCTGCGTGGGGTGATTGTGTCCGCCGTCGCCGGCGTTGATTATCGGGACTTCCGACACCTGCGCGGCGGCGAATGGCGCGCCCTCCTTCGGGTGGCGCATGGCGATAATGTCGGCGTAACAGCTTACGGTGTGTACGGTGTCGGTGACGGTCTCGCCTTTCGCCGTGGAGCTGGAATCGGCGGACGAAAAACCAAGTACCTGTCCGCCCAGCGACAGCATAGCCGACTCGAACGAAAGCCGCGTCCGCGTGGACGGCTCAAAGAACAGCGTCGCCAACTGTCTCCGGGCGCATACGTCGCAGTACGCCCCGGGGTTGTCCAGAATGTTTTCCGCCGTGGCAATCAGGGAATCAATTTCCCCGACGGTCAGGTCGGTAATGTCGATAAGGTGTCGCGGCATAGTTCCTCCTTTTGCAATATACAGCCTAAAGCAATCCGCCTCACTCATGAAAGTAAAGCGGATTTGTTGCCTATTTGTTGTTTTTAATTACAGAATCAAGCCAGCTTTCCGCATTGCTTTTTTCCTGTTCCTGTTTGGCTTGTTCACGTTGCTCTTGCGCCTGTTTATTGCGTTCTTTGGCACTCGACTGGACGATATATGCCTCAATAGCGGCTATAATCTCTTCCTTGTACTTCATCAAAGGACGAACTTTCTCAGCAAATTCAGTTGCCGAAATTCCATTCCCTAACGCATATTCCGGAGTGCCTCGTCTTTCACTCATACCCCCCAATTTTATCTTTGCAAGAGTACCTTTGAACATTGCATGAGGCGTATAATAAGCGTCACGGTAGATACTCCGACTATTTTCATAATAACCTACAAATCTGGACAGTGAAAAGTTCTTGTGAACAAAAAGGTAGCTCTATGAGCGGAAAA
>CAMHBH010000062.1 GCA_946183175.1 uncultured Oscillibacter sp. | reverse complement strand
GAAGGCGGGTTGCAACTCCCGAAGGGCGAGAAGTCCCGCGCCAAGGCGAATATCGCCGCCGTCGAGATTCTGCGGACGATAGAGGCGGAAGGGCGTCCGGCGACACCCGAAGAGCAGGACGCGTTATCGAAGTTCGTCGGCTGGGGCGGACTCAAGAACATCTTTGACGAGGACAAGCCGGAATGGGCGGCGTTGCGCGGTCAACTGCGGAATCTTCTTTCGGACGAGGAATGGAAAGCCGCGAAAGCGTCCGTCCTGAACGCCCATTACACCAGCGAAGAGGTTATATCCGCCGTGTACGACGGACTGCAACACATGGGGTTCAAGGGCGGACGCGTCCTGGAACCCGCCGCCGGAATCGGAAATTTCGTCGGCGCTATGCCCGCGAATCTGCGCGCAAACTCCCGCTGGACGATGGTCGAGCTTGACCCGGTTACCGCCGGAATCGCCAAGGCCCTCTACCCCAACGCCGATGTCCGCAACACGGGCTTTGAGAAGGCCAATTTCCCCGACAATTACTTTGACGCCGCGATTTCCAACGTCCCGTTCGGCAACTATCCCGTGGTTGACAAACGTTACCCACATGACGTAAAGCAGTCCATTCACGACTACTTTTTCGCGAAGTCGCTGGACAAGGTTCGCCCGGGCGGCCTCGTGGCGTTCATTACGTCCCGCTATACCCTGGACGGGCAGAACGTCGGCAGTCGGGCCGTGCGCGACTACCTGCGCGGGAAAGCCGATTTCCTGGGCGCGGTTCGTCTGCCCGACACCGCGTTCAAGTCCAACGCCGGGACGGATGTCGTGACCGACATTCTGATTTTCAAGAAGCGTCCGCCGGACAAGCCGTCCGGCGGGGAGAATTTCGCGTTCGTGGAGAATTACCTGAAGTCGGTCAAGGCCGCGAGCGGCAAAACAATTTACGTCCCCGAAAACGAGTATTTCAAGAAACATCCCGAAATGGTGCTGGGCGTTCCGGCGGAAGGGAAAATGTACGGTGCCGAAAGCCTGACCTACCGCCCGAAGGATACGAAAACGCCGCTGGGGGAGCAAATCAAAACGGCACTGTCCAAAATCGACGGGCGCATGGAGTATCCGGCGCGGCGGACGCCGGAACAGGTTCGCGCCGAAACGCGACAGGCCGAAGCCAAGGGAAAGGTCGGCGCGCTGTCCAAAAAGGACGGCAAAATCTACAAGAAGGACGCCGACGGAACCTTGAAGGAAGTCGCCCCGCCGAAACGCAAGGCGGAGGCGGAGACGTTCGCCGAACGCACCGCCGCGATTATCAGTCTCCGCGACGCCGCCCGCGCTTTGTTGAACTTCCAGCTTGACGACGCCAGGCCCGAACTTATCGGGAACTCCCGCAAGGGCCTGAACGCCCTCTACGACAGTTTCGTGAAAAAATACGGGCCGCTTCACGCGCCGGAAAATCAGCGCGTCATCCGGGAGGACGTTGACTCCGCCTTTATTTCGTCCCTCGAGGCCTATGACGCCAAAACGAAAGTCGCGTCAAAAGCCGACATTTTCACGAAAAACACCGTCTCGCCCGTTCGAACCGTCGCCCACGCCGACACTGTCGCGGACGCCCTGGCCGTCAGCGTCAACGAGACGGGCGGAATCAACCTCGGGCGCATCGCCGGACTGACCGGAAAATCCGAGGAGGAAGTCAGAAGGCTCCTTCTTGACAACGGCCTCGCCTTCCTGAATCGGGACGGAGAGCCGGAGACACCGGAGCGGTATCTTTCCGGCAACGTCCGCGCCAAACTCAAAGAGGCCGAAATCCTCGCCGAAGGCAATCCGGACTACCGGAAAAACGTGGAGGCCTTGAAGCCCGTTATCCCCGCCGACATTCCGCCGGAGGAAATCAAGGTTCAAATCGGCGCGACGTGGATTCCGGACGACGATTACGCCCGGTTTGCGGCGGAGCTGTGCGGCTTTTACGGCGGAATCACGGTCAAACAGAATCCGCTTCTGGGCGGGTTTCATATCGAGTTCGGGCGCGCATACGCCAGGGAGCAATACAAGAACTCCGTGGCGAACAGGGTCAAGTGGGGCACGAAAGACAAGACATTCCTTGACATTCTCGACGCGCTCCTGAACAACCGGGAACTGAAAGTCACCTACAAGGACGCGGACGGGAATGTCCGCGTGAATTTGGACGCCACGGAAGCGGTCAAGCGGAAGGCGGAGGAACTCAACGCCGAGTTTCAGGACTGGGTTTTCCGCGACGTTGACCGCCGGGAACGCCTGGCCCGGCTTTACAACGACACGCACAATAACTCCGTCACTCCCCATTATGACGGTTCCCGTTTGACCATCAACGGCATGAATCCCAACGTGACGCTCAATCCCCATCAGAAAGACGACATCTGGCGCATCGTCATGAGCCGGGGGAATACGCTGATTGCGCGGAAAGTCGGTGCCGGAAAGACCTTTGAAATGATTGGTGCCGTGATGAAGCTGGAGGAAATCGGCGCTATCCGCAAACCCATGATAGTCGTGCCGAAAAGCCTGATAGGGCAATGGCAGTCGGACTTTTTCAAGCTCTTTCCCGCCGCGAAAATCCTTGTCCCCGGCGACGATTTCGCCGGGCCCAAACGCCGGGAATACGTCGCAAAAATCGCGACCGGCAACTATAACGCCGTCATCCTGACGTATGAGCAGTTCACCCGCGTCAGGATGAGCGACGATTACCAGCGGGCGTACATCCAAAAGCAGGTCGACGCGCTCGAAGCCGCGATTGAGGCGGAGAAGCGCGAAAGCGGGAACTCGTGGAGCGTCCGGCAAATGGAAACCTCCAAGAAAAGCCTCGCGGCGAAAATCGAGACGCTCGCCGGTAAAAACAAGGACGAAGACAACCTTTGTTTTGAGGAATTGGGGGTTGATTTCCTCGTCGTGGACGAGTTCCACAATTTCAAAAACCTTCCGGTTCATACGAAGCTCGGACAGGTTTCGGGCGTCGGCGGCGGCAAAAGCGACCGCTCGTCCGAAATGATGATGAAGAAAACCTATCTGGAGGAGCTCAACGGCGGACGCGCCCTGCTTTCCGCGACCGCGACGCCCGTCATGAACTCCCTCGTGGAAATGTACGTCATGCAACTCTACCACCAGCCGGACGCCCTCAACGCCGCGGGCCTCTACAGCCTCGACGCGTGGTTAAAGGAGCACGGCGTTATCCGGGATGAGCCGACCGTCAGCGCCGACGGCAAAAGCGTCAAGTTCAAGCCGACCCTCTCCCGGTTCGACAACCTGCGCGGCCTGCAACAGATGTCCAAACAGTTCATGACGGACACGGAAGCCCCGGGATTGAAAATTCCGGTCATGCGCGGCGGAAAGCGGATTGTCGTCAAGTGCGACCCGTCCGACGAGCAAAAAGCCGAAATGCGGCGGCTGATGAAGCGAACTGAGGCGGTTCACCATCGGCGGGTCAAGCCCGAAGAGGACAATATGCTGAAAATCGAGGGCGACGCGCGAAAACTGACCTACTCCCGCCGCGTTTTAGACCCGTCGCTTCCGTACGAGGAAAACGGGAAAATCATGAAGGCGTCCCGCAACATCTTTCGGGAATGGCGGGACAGCGCCGACATTCGCGGGACGCAAATCCTGTTTTGCGATTTCTCCACGCCGAAACCGCCGAAAGCCAAGTCAAAAAAGGGGAAATCCAAAGTCCCGAAAAACGCGGTTGACGTGGAAGAAGTTTCCGGCGATTCCACGCCCGAGAACCCCGAGGCCGCCGCCCTCGCCGTAGAAGAGGCGCAGGAAGCCATTGCTATTTACCATGACATGAAAAACATCCTTGTCGGCATGGGCATTCCCGCCGATGAAATCGCCTTTATCCACGACGCGAAAACCATGGAACAGCGCAACGCCCTGTTCGCCGCTATGAGGGAAGGAAAAGTCCGCGTTCTCCTGGGCAGTACGGGGAAAATGGGTGTCGGCATGAACGCGCAGGACCGCGTGGTAGCCCTCCACCACCTCGACGCCCCCTACCGTCCCGGCGACCTCGAACAGCGCGAAGGACGCGCCTTGCGGCAGGGCAACATCAATTCCGAAGTGGCCATTTACAATTACGTCACGGAGGGAACGCTGGACGCGCTCATGTTCTCCCGTATTGAGAGAAAGCAAATCGGCATCGCGCAGAGCGTCTCCGGCGACTTTACCGGAAACTCCTATGAGTTTGGGGCCGACGTGGTTTCCTACGGCGAAATGAAAGCGGTTGCGTCCGGCAACCCGAAAATCCAGCGTCAGGCCGAACTGCAACAGGAAATCCGGCGTCTGGAATCCCTCGAACGCGCCCATAAGACGGAAATCTGGAACGCCGAAAAGGAAATCCGAACCGCCAGGGCCGCCATCGCCGCCGATACCGAAGCCGCCGCACATCTCAGAGCCGATATCGTTGCCCGACAGGACACCTCCGGAGGAAATTTCTCCGTCACGATAAACGGAAAGACGGTCTCCGAACGCAAGACGGCGGGAGAACTGTTACTCAAACTCGCCGGAAACGCCCTGAAAACGGGAAACGGCCCCGAAAAAACGAAACAAATCGGGACATTCGCGGGGTTTGACCTCCTGACCACCAACGGCGGGGATTTGCTCCTGCGCGGCCAGGGACAGTACCGCGCGAAAGTCAACTTTGAAAGCGCCGTCGGGACGGTTCGCGCCCTCGAGAACGCCGCGCAAGGTCTCGACAAAATCCTTTCCGTGGTCGAAACCCGACTGAAGTCCAATCGGGACGCCATCCCGGAACTGGAGAAGGCGTCCAGAGCGCCGTTCGCGCAGGCGTCGGAGTTGGAATCCAAGCGCAAAGAAAACGCCGAAATCCTCCAGGAGTTAAGCGGGGAGTCGACTCCCGAAGAGGACGGACTTCCGGCGACTTCCGACTTCCGCGAAATATGGAATCCTGTCGATAACGGCGACGGCACGTATTCTTTCCGCGAACCGTCCGCGCCGAAGGCGTCCGGCCTGGGAAGCCATCCGGAGCGCTGGACTGCCGAGCGCGTCGGCGATTCCGACGTGACGCCGAAAGCGGTTTCGGAGATTATCCAAAAGCACAGCCGCCCGTTGGGACTTCATGTGACCGTCGGGCATGTGCGCGGAGCGCGGGGACAGTACATGCGCAGAGACCAGGAGGCGGTTGGCACGGGCGGCGTCCGCACGAAAATGGCCAACGACCTCCCCACGACTATGCACGAGTTCGGACACGCCATTGACGACAAGTACAACTTCACCGGGTCCCTTCAAGCGGGGTACCAAATGAGCGAAGAGGACCGGCTTACCAAATCCGGCGCGGCCCTTGTGCGCGAGCGCGCCGCCATCGGGCAGGAAGTCATTCAAAACATGGACCCGGAATTCGCGAAGCAGTATCCGGAAAACAGACGGCTTTCCGAAGGCGTGGCGGAGTTCTTCCGCAGGTTCACCCAGAACCGCTTACAGGCACAGGCCGATTACCCGCTGTTTTACGAATATGTCATGAAAACGATTCCCGTCGAAGACCAAGCGGTATTATTCGCTATGGCCGACGACGTGAACGCCTATTACAGCCTTGACAGTCAGACCGCCCAAAGCGCAATCCGCCCCATGAACGAGCGCCGCCCGGACGGGCTGACGCTCAAAGAACGCGCGGGAAAACGCTTTGACAAGTATTCGCAACTGGTCTATGACCATTTGCGCCCCGTCAGAATGCTGGCAAGGAACCTTCCCAGAGTGAAACTGATGTCCGGCGCGGAGGGGCCGACCGTCGACACGCTCTTTTATAACGCGCTGGCCGCCGCGTCTATGGCGGAGGCGCAGTTACAGGGCGATTTGCGGGACATGGACGGCGAATATATCGGGCCGGGTTTGAGAGCGGCGTGGCGGGACATTAAGCTGAACGACCCGGAACAATACAAGGATTTTGGGGAATACATGGTCTCTTGCCACGCGCCGAGTTGGCTTTCGCGGGAACAGCGCGTCATGGCGGACGACCGGAAAAACGCGGTGGCCTTTTTCGACGGACGCAAAAAAGCCCTCGAGGCGAAATATCCGGACACCTTCAAAAGTTCCTTTGAGCGGTTCAGAAAATGGAAGCATGACTTTGACGTTGAGTATTATGTAAACTCCGGCCTGCTGTCAAAGCAAACGCTGGATGCCTGGGAGAAGATTTACCCCGATTACGTTCCCTTTTTCCGCGTGCTCGACGAAGCGGAAAAAGGCGGGACAGGCGTCGGAAGCAAGTCCGCCCGCTTATTCGCCAATCAGCCCGCGCCGTCAAAGGCCGCGCACGGAAGCGGACGCGAAATCATCAACCCCATTGACGGCATTATCGCGCAGGTTCCGCGCATTGTCCAGCAGGCGGTCAAGAACCGCGCCGCGCTCGCGTTCATCGACGCCGCAACGGAAGCCGGTATTCTCGCCGACGTGATGGAGCAGATTCCCGTCCCGCTCGCCAAACGAACCGCCGACGTATCCGGCTTGAAAGTCAAACTTGCCGCAGAACTCAAACACAGCGGCCTCTCCGACGACGCCAAAGCGCAGATTCTTGAAATCATCCAGAACCAGGGCGATATTCTCCAGATGTTTGAGGCGCGGGGCACGCCGCCGAAAGGCTGTATTTCCGTGCGCCGCAACGGGGAATTGGAGTGGTACAAAGTCAACGACCCGCAACTCCTGAAGGCGCTCACCGAAACCGGACGCCCTGAAATCACAGGCCCCCTCCTGAAAGGCCTCGCATGGATTACGCGGCATTCCGCCGCCCTGCAGACCGGCTTGAAAATCACATGGGCGGCGGGTTCCAATCCCATCCGCGACTTCACGACCGCGCTCGTCTACCTCGCCAGGGAAGACAAGGCAAAGTTCGTTCCCGCGCTGTTCGACGCCTACAAGCAGGAAATCCTCCACAAGATGAAGTCGCGGAAGGCAGACCCTCTCTATTTGCAGTATCTCGCTCTCGGCGGCGACATCCAGAACACCGCGTGGAGTTCCGACCGCGACATTTCCCAGCGTATCCGCGACGATTGGCAGGGGCGCCCCAAAGCGACAACCCCCGTCCAGGCCGGAAAAAACGCGCTCCATGACGCTGTGAGCGTCCTGGAGAACGTCGCCAACTTCTTTGAGGGAGGCCCGCATTACGCGGCGTTCCGGCTGGCCATGAATCGCGGCGTAGACCCCCAGACCGCTATGCTTTACGCGCACAGGGTGACCGTCTATTTCCTCGAAGGCGGGGAGTGGTCTCGCTCCGCGAACACCATCTTTCCCTTCTTTAACGCGGCTGTGGTCAGTCTCGCGAGAGGAATTATGGCGTGGAACGCCGCGAAACTTCTGGGAAAGGCGGCGTATCTGGCCGCTTGTTGCCTCGGAGCCGTCATCGAATACTTCTGGAACACCTGCACGCCGGAACGCAAAAAGAATTATGAGCGGCTTTCCACTTACGTCAAAAACGCCTATTGGGTGATTCCTTACGGCAACGGGAAGTATTTCACGCCACCCAAAAACCGCGAACTGGCCGTGCCCATGAACGCTATCCGCGCCACGCTGGAGCGTTACGTCGGCGGGAATCCCCACGCCTACGACGATTTCCTCAGCTACGCCGCCACAACGTCATTCCCTGCCGGCCTTTCCGACCTCGTCGGCGGGAGAGGGGACGCCATTGGCGACATTTCCCTGATTGGCCCGATTCATCAACTGGAGACGAACGCCGATTTTCGCGGCGTCCCGATTGAGAGCGCGAAAGAGCAAAACATTCCCGCCCATCAGCGCTACAACGGTGCCACTTCCAAACTCGCCAAAGCCCTCGGCGATTTGCAGGAGAAACTCGGCGTTCCGGAGAAAGGGCAGATTTCCCCGAAACAGATTGATTTCCTCGGAAACAATACGCTCGGAATGATTTGGCAGTACCAAAAGGCATTGGCCCCCGTCGACAGCGAATACTTTGACCCCACCCTCGGCCTTAAATCGCTCTATATGCGCGACAGCCTTTACTCCAACACCACAACCAACCGACTCTTTGACCTTAAAAACGAATCCGTGCTTCTCGCCAACGGCGACCCGAACAATACGGATAAGGAGGCCACCGCGTATTTCGACAGCGCAATGACTGTTTTTTACACCCGCTACAACGCGCTCGCCCGCGAAGAGAAGGACGATACCGACGCGGCGCGGCGTTTGCGCGACTTGGTTCTGACGGAACAGGAGGAGTATCTGCGGGCGCGGGAGAACGACGAGTTCACCGCTACGCAACGCATGGTTTACGACGTTTGCCGCGCCGCCAGGGACACGTCCGAAAAACTCCCCGGTGCCCGTCCGACCGCTATCAAGGACGGCGACGGGACTGTACACAATCTGACCGCCGCGCAGTATTACGACTATCAGGGCAATTTCAATTCCCTGTACTGGAATCTGGTCAAAGAGGCCCTTCCGGGAGCCGCTACGGACGCCGAACGGGAAGCTGTCCTGAAAGGTGCCGTCGACGCGGCGGGAATTATGGCGAAAAACAACGTCCTCATGGAGCTGGGCGCGAAAACCACCGACGATTACGGGAAGTACGAGGATTTACAGCTCTACAGCGTTCCGGTCTCCACGTACCTTGTCGCCAGGGCGAAAACCAGTGACATCAAAAGCCTGAAAGACAAGCGTACCGGGAAGACCATCACCAACAGCAAGAGCGCGTTAGTGGCTAAGGCCGTGCTGGACATGAATCTTGACCTTCCCGAAACCAATGTCCGGAAGCTGATGGAGGCGCTGAACGTCGACAAGACCGTGCGCGACTGGAAGCCGTCGAAGTTAGAGCGGGAGCTGAAGCGTTTCCGCAAGGACGCCGGGATTGAATGACAGGTACCCTAAAAGCATTCTGCAATAGATTAGTAATAGGGAAAACCCACGCAAATTTTACCCGCAAAAGAAATACCGGGATTTCATCGTTTTCTGATGAAATCCCGGTATTATGGTCCGAGTGGCGAGACTTGAACTCACGACCCCTTGACCCCCAGTCAAGTGCGCTACCAACTGCGCTACACCCGGCTATCCGTTTCCCGTGGAGACTTGCTTACTATACCACATCTTTTCAGGGAATGCAAGGGGTATTTGAAAAAAATTTTTACCTGTGCGGATAAAATTTCAAGTGCGGCGAAGGCTTGTCCGCTGAACCGTCGAAAATCCGGCAATCAAGCGTTTTTTTCCCTCGCTGTACGCCTCCTTGCCCACGGCGCTACGGCAGAGGGGAATAGGACACGCAGTCCGTTTCATAGACCACAGCGGGAGGTGGTTTCGCCATGGCCGTCGTACTCGAACAGCGGATTGGAGGCGCAACTGTCCGGATACACGATGATTACTGCAAGGACAGGTCGCCGGAAGACGTAGAGAAAATTTTGCGGCGCATCGCGGATTTCGTGCGGGGAGAGGTCGTCGCCGCCGCGCGCGAATCCGGAAAGGACGACACGCAGTCGCCAGCCGACAGCGTTACAGGCCCCGCCAAGTAACGCCCTGAACATTTCCAAGGTAGCGGGGCGTATTCCTCCGTGCCGATATCCGTCAATAAGCCTTTGAGCTCCGGGTACGGCATGGAGAAGCGCTGGCTCAGATACCGCAGAGAGGCACCTAATTCGCCGTCCGGGCCTCCGGACGGCGATAGACTATCAAAGGAAAGCGCGGTAGACGATTTGGAGTGTCATGGACTTCTTGTCGAACTGACACGACGCGAGTATGCTTCTGGCTACGCTGTTTTTCAATTCCTTTCCTGTCCCGGGGTCTTCCAGTACCCCGACGGGCCGTCCGAGGCGCTCACGCAGTACGGACAGCGTCTCTTCCGGGTTCTCCCGTCCGCGCAAGTCCGACAGCCGCTCCAGAATCGCCGCCTTTTCCGCGTCCACGTCGGCGCGGTACTTCCGGTATTCCTCCAGAGTGTCCACCCCCGCCGCGTAGGAATCCCGGACGCGGGAGAGTTTCCGCCGCAAGGCCTCCAGCGCGAGCTCCAGACGGCGGATTTCCTCTTGTATGCCGTCCGGTGCCGCGCGAACCCCGTACTCCAAGGCCCCCGCGCCCGACAGGTCGTCGCCCAGACGCCCTAACAGGGCAGTACGCAACAAGTCGGCGCGGATATGTTGCGATTCCCGGCACCGCCCGCGCACGTAATTGTTGCATTTGAAATAATGCGGCTTCGTAAAAATGAGCGTCGTCCCGCAGGCCGCACACCGGACAATACCGCTTAGCCAGTCCTTCAACTCGCACGAGGGCCGCGCCTTACGCGCCCAGCGTTCCTTTACCGCCTTGATTCGTTCCTGTGCGGCGTCCCATGTGCCGCGGTCGATAAGCGCCTCGTGTCCGGCGTCGCTGACAATCGTGTCCGGGTTGGAGAAGTCGCGCCGGGCCTTGCCCGTCGGCGTCCAGCGTACTTTCCCGATGTACACCGGGTTCCGCAGGATGTACTCCACTGTCCGCTGTTCAAACGGGCTCCCTCTGTGCGTCCGCGCCCCGATGGCGTTCATCTGACGGGCGATGGTGTACATTCTCTCGCCCGCGACGAACTTCTGAAACATCTCCCGCACCAGTACGGCCTCCCGGGGCTCCGGCGTCATGACGCGCGCTCCGTCCCGGACTTCCAGCCGGTAGCCGAACGGCGGCGCGGTCTGCCGTACGCCCCGCTGTGCGTTGAGCGTCATGGAGCGCTTGACTTCCCCCGAAAGCCGGATGGAGTAGTATTCGTCCATCCATTCCAGGACGCGCTCGACCAGCCCGCCGAACGGCCCCTCTATCAACGGCTCCGATACGCTGACGACTTCGACATTGTCCTTTCTGAGCATGGCCTTGTAGACGACGCTCTCCTCCTGATTCCGCGCGAAACGCGAGAACTTCCAGACCAGAACGCAGTCAAAGGGGTGCCGGGGCTCTTTCGCGGCGGCAATCATGCGCCTGAACGCCGGACGCTTCGCCGCTGTCCTGCCGGAAACCCCCTCGTCTACGTAGACATGCTCCTCCGGGATGGTACAGCCGTTGGCCGACGCATACTCCCGGATAACCGATAACTGGGAATCCGGCGATAACTCCGCCTGGTCGTCCGTGGATACCCGGATGTACGCCGCCGCAATCCTGTGATTCGCCATACGCCCTCCTCCCCGCCCCGCCGCGACGGGGCCGCCCCTACCATACCGGACAGCCGCGCAAAATATGCGCCCGGATGTTAGGACAATCCCCGGGCGGCATATGCTGAATTGGGGTGATACTATGGCGAAACAGTACGGGCCCGTCAGGGTTATCGCGTACGCGCAGACCCGCGACGGCGGTTTGCTGGACGTGGACGCCCTCGACGCGCAACAGAAACGGACACTCGCAACCGAATTGTCCCGCCGGCTGCTCAACGAGGCCTACGCCGGACAGGGCGTCCACTTCTTTCCGGCGTCCCGAGAACCCGGAAAGGACGGATAATCCGGACAGAGGAAACGCCGGGGAATCAGCTCCCCGGCGTAGCGCGATTTGACTTTACCGGAACGGTGCCACGCGGTTTCAGATACGAACTTCGTCGAAAGTCTTGGTTACGGAGGATTCCGGCTCCGCCGTGGCGAGACTGACGGCGACTATCGCCAGAGTTGCCAGTACGAACGCCGGGAGGAGTTCGTAAATCGCCAGCGCGCCGCCCATGGGCGCAATCAGGAACTTCCACACGAATACCATCCCGCCGCCGACGACCATGCCCGCCAGCGCGCCCCACTGATTGGAGCGCCGCCAG
>CAMHBH010000061.1 GCA_946183175.1 uncultured Oscillibacter sp. | reverse complement strand
CCGGACGCCCGTCATGGCGTCCCTTCTGACCTGGCAGAGGCCGACACGGCCTCTGCCTTTGGCGTTTTCGCCACATTCCGAAAGAATTTCGGACTGATTTTCGCGCGAAAAAGTCTGTACTTTTCCCCGTCAATGTGGTAAAGTATCGGACAAGGCCGGAACGGCCCCGAAAAGAAGGAGTTGGTTGCATATGTTGAATTTCCTGCTGACTGTGGACGATTTGGTATGGGGCGTCCCGCTGATTGTCCTGATTATCGCCTGCGGCGTGTGGCTGACGTACCGGGTACGGCTGTTGCAGGTGTTCCACCTCGGGAAGGCCCTCCGCCTGATGGTCAAGAATGAGGATGGCGCAAGCGGGGAAGTCACGTCGTTCGGGGCGCTGTGTACGGCGCTGTCGGCGACTATCGGCACGGGGAATATTGTCGGCGTGGCGTCGGCCATCGCGGCGGGCGGCCCCGGGGCGCTGTTCTGGATGGAAGTCGCGGCCTTCTTCGGCATGGCCACGAAATACGCAGAGGGCCTTCTTGCTATCAAGTACCGCGAAATCGACGCCACCGGGCACGCCCTCGGCGGCCCCTTCTACTACATTGAGCGCGGCATGGGCAAAAACTGGAAGTGGCTCGCCAACTGCTTCGCGGCCTTCGGCGTACTCGCCGGGCTGATGGGTATCGGCACGATTACGCAGATTAACGGAATCACGACCGCCGCGCAGAATTTCTTTGACCCCAACGCCCGCCACGTCGTCATGACCATCGGCTCCGGCGACAGCGCCGCCGTCATTACGGTGACAACCGTCATTGTCGGCCTGCTCGTGACGGTTTGCGCCGCCCTCGTCATTATCGGCGGGATTCAGCGTATCGCGAGCGTTTCGCAGATTGTCGTACCGTTCATGGCCGCCATTTACGTGATTTGCGGCGTTTTGATTCTCCTGTTCAACATTACGGAAATTCCGGAGGCGTTCCGTCAGATTTTTGTCGGCGCGTTCGCCCCGAAATCCGTTGCCGGGGGGATTGTGGGTATCAGCATTCGTACCGCTATGCAGAAGGGCGTCGCGCGCGGAATCTTCTCCAACGAGGCCGGACTTGGCTCCGCGCCTATCGCCGCCGCCGCCGCGCAGACCAAAGACGCCGTGCGTCAGGGCCTCGTCACCATGACCGGAACCTTTATTGACACCATCGTGATTTGTACCATGACCGGACTTTCCATCGTCATTACGGGCGCGTGGCGTCCCGAACTCGGCTTAGAGGGCGCGCAAGTCACGATGTACGCGTTCCAGAAGGCGCTCCCGTTCCCGAATCAGGTCTGCTCGTTCCTGCTGATGATGTGCCTCGTATTCTTCGCCTACACCACGATTCTGGGCTGGGACTACTACTCCGAGCGCTGTCTGGAATACCTCACGAAAGGCGACATGGGGCCTGTAAAGGTGTACCGCTGGCTGTACATCGCGGCGGTATTCGTGGGGCCGTACCTGACCGTGAAAGCGGTCTGGACTATCGCCGACATCTTCAACGGCCTTATGGCTTTGCCGAATATCGTCGCCCTGCTGGCGCTCTCGGGTGTCGTGGCCAAGGAGACCGCCGCCTATTTCGACGAGAAGCGCTACGTCGAACACCTGAAGTAAGCCCGCATATATGTTGCAGCGCCTCCCCGGTTGTTACGGGGAGGCGCTGACAGAAATTTCACACATACCAAAAAGGCCTTGACTTTTCCCGCCGCGCAAAATATACTGGTTTCCGGAGAATCCTTATTTTGCAAGAGAAAGGGGCGCTTTTCGTGCCATTTATCAACTTCGGCGGGCCGTTCCCGCCAGACGGCTTCGGCGACTTCACCCCGCCGCCTCCCCGGCCCCGCGTACAGCGGAAACCTGTCGGCAACGCCGTCACCCGCACGCTGATTAACCTCGCGGTGACACTGCTTGTCGGGGCGGTCTGGTTCTATCTGGACTTGCCCGCCGTCAACCTGCATTCCGGCGACTTCTATTTCTTCCTCTTCCTCCTCTGCGGCGTCTACTGCGCCAGCGCCGTCTTTACGTCGGGCTTCCAGGGGGAGGGCGTCGGCGGCTACGTGCGCTTCGTCGCGCGGCAGTGCCGGATTCCGTTCCTGACCGTCCTGCTCCTGTGCGCCGTGATTGCCGGGGGCATGTTCAGCTCGTGGGTCGTCATACGCGCCGCCAGTTACAGCGCGCTGTTGCCGATTCAGTCCGGCGACTTCGCCGCGGAAGTCGAGGAAATCCGCTACGACCAGATTCCCATGCTCGACGCCAACTCCGCCGCGCTGTTGGGCAACCGCAAACTCGGCGAATTGGCCGACATGGTGTCGCAGTTCGAGATTCTCCCGTCCTACACCCAGATAAACTACCGGGGCCGCCCCGTGCGCGTGACTTCCCTCGCCTACGGCGACATTATTAAATGGTTCAACAACCGCCGGAACGGCCTCCCGGCCTATATCGTCATCGACATGGTGACGCGCGAGGCGGAAGTCGTGCGCCTCGCCGACGGCATGAAGTACACCACGGCGGAGCATTTCGGGCGCAATCTGTACCGCTATCTCCGCTTCCACTACCCCACCATGATGTTCGACGAGCCCGTGCTGGAACTCGACGAGAACGGCGTGCCCTGGTGGGTCTGTTCGCGGATAGTCAAGACTATCGGACTGTTCGGGGGAATCGACGTGCGGGGGGCCGTACTCGTCAACGCCGTCACGGGGGAGCACGAGTACGTCGAGGAAGTCCCGTCGTGGGTCGACCGCCTCTACTCGGCGAATATCATTATTCAGCAGTACGACTACTACGGGCGCTATCACAACGGGTTCCTCAACTCCATTCTCGGACAGCGCGAAGTCACCGTAACCACGGAGGGCTACAACTATATCGCCATCGACGACGACGTTTATATGTACACGGGCGTCACGTCGGTCACGTCCGACGAATCGAATATCGGGTTCATTCTGTCGAACCAGCGCACGAAGGAGACGCACTTCTATTCCATCGCGGGCGCGGAAGAGTTCTCCGCCATGGACAGCGCCCAGAGCCAGATACAGCAAATGCGTTATACGGCTACCTTCCCGCTGTTGCTGAATATCGCGAACCAGCCGACGTACTTTATGGCCCTCAAAGGCGGCGACGGCCTCGTGAAAATGTACGCCATGGTCAACGTACAGCAGTACGACATTGTCTCGACGGGCGCGACGGTCGCCGACTGTGAAGGGAGTTACCGTTACACGCTCGCAAGTCGCGGAATTATCGACGAGACGCTTGCAAGTCCGGAGCCTGTCGACGAATACGAGGGCGCGGGCGTCATCACGGACATTCGCGCGTCGGTGATTGGCGGCAATACGCACTACTATGTAAAGCTGTCGGACGTTCCGGGGTATCTGGATTTCGACGCGGCGTCGGTGCCGACGGCGGTACTGCTCAACGTCGGCGAACGTATCCGGTATCGTTGCAGGGCGTCCGCGGACGGGGCCGGTTTGATTCCGGCGTCGTGGTTCGAGTACGACCCCGCCCCCGCAACGCCGACACCCGCCGCGAATACGGCGGAATCCCCCGCGACAGCGACAACAACGGCGGAAACTCCCGCAACGCCGACACCCGCCACAAGTACGGCAACAGCGACGCCCGCCGCGAGTACGGCGGAAACTCCCGCGACGAACGAATAAAGAAAGGAATACCGCAGGCCTGCCAGAAAGCATCCGCGACGCCCGGCGGGCTTGCGGTGATGGTGACAGTATGCCGCGAAAATGGTCTCCGCCCCGCGTCGGGCAACGCATGATAAAAACGGCGGTCGCCGTCCTGATTTGCCTGTTGTTCTACTACCTCCGGGGCCGCCGGGGCGAGGATATGCCCACCGAGGCCGCCATTACCGCCATTATCTGCATGCAGCCCTACGTACGCGATACCCGCGAATACGCCCTCAACCGCATGACCGGAACCCTCATAGGCGCCTTTTGGGGACTGCTCTTCTTATTCGTCACGCTGTTGTTTCCGGTGCTGGGGCGCGACCTCCGCGTGTTCTACGTACTCATGTCGCTGGGCGTCCTGCTCAGCCTCTACACGGCGGTCGCCTTCCGCAAGGCCGACGCCTCCGGCCTTTCCGCGATTGTGTTCATCTGTATCGTGATAGCCTTCCCGGATATCGAACAGCCCCTGCTCGACGCCCTCGACCGCATTCTCGGCGTACTCGTCGGCACGGCGGTCGCGATAGGCGTCAACGTCGCCCGACTGCCCCGGAGCCGCAACCGCAAGCGTATTTTCTTCATCCGTTCGGAGGATTTGGTGCCCGACCGTTTCGCGCAGATTTCCCCGTCGGTACTGTTCCACTTAAATTCGCTGTGTCAGGACGGCGCGAAAATCTGCCTGATTTCCCGTCACGCCCCGGCCTTTTTCGTCTCGCAGATGAGCGCGGTCACGCTGAATCTGCCCATGATAGTCATGGACGGCGCGGCGCTGTACGATGTCGGCAAGGGGCGCTACGTCCGCAAGGAGGCCATCCGGGAGCCGGACGCCGCCGCGCTTATGGAACACCTCGACCGCATGGGCCTGAGCTACTTTCTGTACGCAATCCACCGCAACCGGACTTGTATTTTCCACAAGGGCGAACTCACCGAACCGGAACGGGGCGTCCTGAACCAACTGCGGAGCAGTCCCTACCGGAGCTACCTGGACGGGGAGTTGTACGCCGGAGACGAAATCGTGTACTTCAAGCTCATCGCCCCGGACGCGGACATAGAGCGCATGTCAAAGCAGTTACACACGTTCCTGCGGGGCCGGCACCTCCGCGCCGCCGTACAGGCCCAGAACGGCGCGCCGGGCGTCAGCGGACTTTACATCTACTCCGAGCGGGCCACCGTCCGCAAGGCCGAACACCACCTTATGCAACTCCTCGGAAAGACGGAAGCGAATCTGTGTCCGGAGGAACTCTTTCTCCCGGGCGGGTACCGCTCCGAACACGACGCTATGTCGCTGTTGCACCACCTCTACAACCGCTACGCGCCCATCCGTTTCCCGCGTCTCCGGCGCGGCGACAATCCATAAAAGTTACGCCTCCCCCGTTGACACGGAGGAGGCGTTTTTTTGCCTTTCCCGCCGTCGCACAACGACGGAGGGGCATTTAACGTGACATGGGGGAAACGTTTTGCCTTTCCGGTAACGCGCCTCAAAGCGCCTCGCGGATACGGCGGCCCATTTCCTTACAGCCTATGACCGCTTCCCCGCGCCGCGCGATATCCCCACAGCGATACCCCGCCTTTAACACCGCGTCCACCGCGTTTTCGACGGCGTCCGCCTCCGTCGACATGCCGAAGCTGTTGCGCAACATCATAGCAACGGAAAGTATGGTCGCGATAGGGTTGGCCCTGTCCTGTCCGGCGATATCGGGCGCGGAGCCGTGAATCGGTTCGTACAGGCCGCGCGTGCCGTCGCCCATGCTCGACGACGGATTCATGCCGATAGAGCCCGTAATCTGGCTGGCCTCGTCGGAGAGGATGTCGCCGAACAGGTTCTCCGTCACCACTACGTCGAACTGGCTGGGGTCCCGTACCATCTGCATGGCGGCGTTGTCGACGTACATATGGAGCAACTCCACATCCGGGTACTCCTCCGCGAGTTCGGTCACGGTCTTGCGCCACAGGCGCGACGTGTCGAGTACGTTGGCCTTGTCGACGGACGTGACGCGCTTCCGGCGCTTCCGGGCCATTTCAAACGCCACCCGCGCGACACGGCGGATTTCGTGTTCGGTGTAGGACATGACATCGACGGCCTTCTTTTCGCCGTTTTCGTCGAATGTCTTATGCTCCCCGAAGTAGACGCCGCCGATTAACTCCCGCACGACGACGAAATCAATGCCTTTCGCGGCGATATCGGGCCGCAGCGGACACGCGGCGGCGAGTTCGGGGAACACCCGCGCCGGGCGCAGATTCGTGTACAGCTTCATCCCGCCGCGGAGTTTGAGCAGGCCGCGCTCCGGACGGTTCTCCGACGGCTGGCTGTCCCATTTGGGGCCGCCCACCGCGCCGAGTAACACGCTGTCGGCGGCGAGACAGGTCCGCAAGCTCTCGTCGGGGAGCGGTACCCCGAAGCGGTCGATTGCGTTGCCGCCCATGGGGGCCTCCTTGTACGTGAACTTGTGGCCGTACTTCTCCGCGATTACGTCGAGAATGGCCAACGCCTCCCCGACAATCTCCGGGCCGATTCCGTCCCCGCGAATGACCGCTATCGTCTTTTCCATTGGTGTCACTCCTTTCGCGCTTTCAGGGAGGCCATTAAGCCGCCCTTCTCAATCATGTCCCGGATGAACGGCGGGAACGGTTCGGCCTCGAAAGTCTGTCCGCTGGTCTCGTCGGTGATGGTTCCGGTGTTGAAGTCGACGGAGACCGTGTCGCCGTTCTGAATCGCGGCGGACGCGGCGGGGCATTCGAGAATCGCGAGCCCGATGTTAATCGCGTTGCGGTAGAAGATACGCGCGAAACTCGCCGCAATCACGCACGAGACGCCCGACGCCTTGATAGCAATCGGGGCGTGTTCGCGGGAGGAGCCGCAGCCGAAATTCGCCCCGGCGACCATGATGTCGCCGTCGCGGACTTTCGACGGAAACGCGCTGTCGATGTCCTCCATACAGTGCGACGCGAGTTCCTTCGGGTCCTGCGTGGCGAGGTAGCGCGCCGGGATGATAACGTCCGTGTCGACGTGGTCGCCGTACTTGTGTACTGTGCCTTTCGCGTTCATTAGAACTCTCTCCTTGAAAATTTCGTTTGCTTCTTGCTTTCGTCAGCGTTTTGTGCTATATAGGAATTGGAAACGTTGCCCCGTACTGCGGCCTTCGGGCCGCCTCTGGCCGCCCGTGGAAGGAGGCCTTGCGCGGAGGCGGCGTTTTCTAATCTGTCATACGTGGTAGGAATCCATCAGGCCGGAGTTGTCTTTGGGTTCGCGGCTGTCCTGTCCGGACAGGCGGTAACTGCCCATCAGGCCCGCGCCTACGGGGTTTATCGCGGGCAGGTCGGCGGGGTGCGCGATATGCCCCATGACGCCCGACGCCGCCGCCGTCGCCGGGGACGCAAGATAGACTTCGCTCTCGACGTGCCCCATACGGCCCACGAAATTCCGGTTGGTCGTGGACACACAGCGTTCGCCCTTCGCGAGAATGCCCATGTAGCCGCCCAGACACGGCCCGCAGGTCGGCGTGGACACCGTACAGCCCGCGTCCATGAAAATATCGGTGTAGCCGCGCCGGATACTTTCGCGCCAGACGGTGGGCGTCGCGGGAATCACAATGCCGCGAATCCCCGGCGCGAGGTGCCGCCCCTTCAGGACTGCCGCCGCCGCCGCCAAATCGGGCAACTGTCCGTTCGTACAAGAGCCGATAACAATCTGGTCAATCGCGATATCGCCGCCCTCGTGCGCGCTGTGGGCGTTCTCCGGGAGATGGGGGTAGGCTACCGTACAGTCCACGTCGCCGAGGTTGATTTCTACAGTACGTTCGTATACGGCGTCGGGGTCGGCCTCCACGGCGTTCCAGGGGCGCTCCACGCGGCCCCGGACGTACTCCCGGGTAATCCGGTCGACGGGGAAGATACCGTTTTTCGCGCCCGCCTCGATGGCCATATTGCAAATCGTCAGGCGGTCGTAAATCGACAGTTCCGCCACGCCCGGCCCCGTGAACTCTAAAGACTGGTACCGTGCGCCGTCTACGCCAATCATGCCGATGAGCGTCAGAATCACGTCTTTCCCGGAGACGTACGGGCGGAGCTTGCCCGTCAGATTGACCTTTATCGCCGACGGGACTTTGAACCACGTTTCGCCGGTGGCCATCGCCGCGCCCATGTCGGTGGAGCCGACGCCCGTCGAGAACGCGCCCAGCGCGCCGTAGGTACAGGTATGGGAATCGGCCCCTATGACGGCCTCCCCGGGGGCGACGAGGCCCTGTTCGGGGAGCAGGGCGTGCTCAATGCCCATCGTGCCCACGTCGTAGTAGTGGTCGATGTCGAAGCGGCGCGCGAAATTACGGCACTGCTGGCACTGCGTCGCGGCCTTGATGTCCTTGTTGGGCACGAAATGGTCCATGACAAGGGCGATTTTCGACTTGTCAAAGACGCGCTGGAATCCGGCGGCCTCAAACTCGTTAATCGCGACGGGCGTCGTGATGTCGTTGCCGAGTACGAGGTCGAGCTTGGACTGAATCAACTGCCCGGCGCGGACTTCGGGCAGTCCGGCATGTTTCGCCAGAATCTTTTGCGTCATCGTCATTCCCATAATAAGAACTCCTCCTTGTTAGTCCACATAGTAGAAGATATCCTCCAGCCGGACGGAGAGGTCGCCGAACACCGCACAGCGAATTTCCGTGACGACTTCGGCTTTCTCCTCGTCGGTCATGTCCTCCAGCTCGTAGGCGCGGTAGTGATAGTACACGTCGCGGAGCGTAAACGCGCCGTCTTCGAGTACGTACTGCTCTACGGAACGCCCTACAGGGTCGATAATCCAGTATTCCCGGACGCCGGAACGCTCGTAGGCGTCCTTTTTGTAGCCCTTATCCCGTTTCGCGGTACCCGGCGACAGAACCTCTACCACGAAATCCGGCGCGCCTTCCACATAACGTCCCCCGCCCCTGATTTTGTTCCTGTCGCAGACAATCATAAAATCGGGAATAAAGTGGTCTTTCTCCGTCAGCCAAGTGTCGAAACGCTGGAACGGGCGGATTCCCTCTTTCCCATGCAGATAGTTGCCGAAAATACAGCAAAGATTCCCCTTAATCGCGTTGTGATTGAGGGACGGACAGCGGTTGAAAACAACCGCCTGACCGTCAATCAATTCCTCCCACGGATTTTCTAACGCTTCATCCATCAGTACACGTCGCTGGCGAGGACGTATTCGCCCCAGTCGGTGGGCGTCGCGGTCGCCACGGCGGAGACGTTCCCCGATTCGATAATCTTGTTGATTCCGTTCACGTACGCCCGGATGGACGCCTCGATAACGTCCGTGGAAAGCCCGGTGCCCGTATAGCTCTCGCCGTCGGCCACGGAGACTTTGACAATCGCCTCGCCGATAGCGTCCTCGCCGTCGGTCAGGGCCGTGAGGCCGTAGCTGTCCAGTTTGACTTCCATGTTTAACATGCGGTTGACGGCCTTAAACGCCGCGTCCAGCGGGCCGGTGCCAATCGCCACGTCCTCCATTTCCTTCCCGTCGCGCTCCAGCTTGACGTAGGCCGTATTCGGGAGGCCGTTCCCGGTGTTGATAACGTGGCTGATAAACTGGCAGGCACCCTCCGTCCGGACTAAATTCTGTCCCTGTAACACTAACGCCTCTAAATCGGCCCCGGTGATGTTCTTCTTCTTGTCGGCGAGATCCTTAAAGCGCACGAATACGCTTTCGAGGGTGGCGTCGTCGAGGTCGTAGCCCATGGAGCTGAGCTTTTCGCGGAGGGCGTGCTTGCCGGAGTGCTTGCCGAGTACCATGGTATTCTGCGGGATTCCGACATCCGTGGACTTCATGATTTCGTAGGTCTGCGCGTTGGAAATCACGCCGTGCTGGTGGATGCCCGATTCATGCGCGAACGCGTTCGCCCCGACAATCGACTTGCTCGGCGCAATCGCCACGCCCGTAATATTGCTCAAGAGTTTACTGCTACGGTAAATCTGCTTCGCGTTGACCCCGGTGTCGGCGTCGTAGATATCTTTACGCGTCCGGAGGTTCATGACGATTTCCTCCAGACTGGCATTCCCGGCGCGCTCCCCGATTCCGTTGACCGTACACTCGACCTGCGTGGCCCCGGCCTGAATGCTGGCGAGAGAATTGGCGACCGCGAGGCCCAAGTCGTCGTGGCAGTGTACGGAAATGTCCGTGTTCTCGATTCCCTCGACGTGTTCGCGGAGGTACTGAATCAGCGCGGCCATTTCCTGCGGCATGGAGTAGCCGACGGTGTCGGGTACGTTCAGCGTGGTGGCCCCGGCGCGGACGGCGTTCGTGTAGCACTGCGCGAGGAACGCCCAGTCGGAGCGCGACGCGTCCTCGGCGGAGAACTCGATATCGTCGCAGAAGCTCTTCGCGTAGGCGGTCATGTCGCTGATACGCTGTAAGACCTGTTCGCGGGTCATTTTGAGCTTGTACTGCATGTGGATATCGCTGGTGGCGAGGAAGACGTGAATCCGGGGATGTTTGGCACCCTTGACGGCGTTCCAGGCGGCGTCGATGTCGCCCTTGGTACAGCGGGCGAGGCTCGCCACGGTACAGTTTTCCACGGCGGCGGAAATCGCCTCCACGCTCTTGAAGTCCATCGGGGAGGCAATCGCGAACCCGGCTTCTATAATGTCCACGCCGAGCTTTTCCAACTGCTTCGCCATTTCGATTTTCTCCGGCAGATTCATACTGCAACCCGGCGACTGCTCCCCGTCGCGGAGCGTGGTATCGAAAATTTTGACGCGTTTCATAAAACCCTCCTGTCCGGCCCCGGGCTGACAAAACGCCCTCCGTCTCTACAAAGAGACGGAAGGCGACAATCCCCCGCGGTACCACTCTTCTTGACAGGCTCCGCCTGTCCGCTTCCGGAATCCTGCTGAATCCCGCCTCTCTGGTAACGGTGAGGACGCCCGTTTCCGCCTAACCGGCACTGCGTGCCGTCTCGGCGGAACCGCTCGGGGGTGAGTGGTGCCGACGTTCTCCGTACCGCCTCCCAGCGCCCGGCGGCTCTCTGAAACTTCTGAACGCGGCTTTTTCCCCTTCCACGCGTTTTACACGATGACGGCTAACAGCATAGCGAAAATTCGCGCGTTTGTCAAGAGAAACTTTTGGCGTTTCCCCGCAATCGCGCGGGGGCTAAGGCCTCCGGAGGCGGCTTTGTTTACGGGTGGCGTGTACCGGTAGCGGCGGGAACCTGCGCGAGTTGCGCAAAATAGAGGTCGTGGGCGGCCTGGAATACCTCGTTGTAGTCCTTGTCCTCCCCGGAACGGAGATTTTCGTAATAAAGGTGTTCGTGGTCGGCGAGGGCCGGGCGTACCCGGACGACCGTCGCCACGCCGACGTTGGAGCACGTCGCGGCGATACGCTTCATGTCAATCATGAGGCCCGTAAAGCTGGCGTTGGCGTACATCTGGCACACCCCCGCGCGCATACGCTCCACGTGGTGCTTTTTCAGGGTGTTGATAACCTCCCCCGCCGCCTGCACGTTCGGCTCAATCTCGTAGGCGGCCTTGATACTCCGCTTCCGGAAGGCCTCCTCCGTCAGGTCGAGAATGTGCCCCATGGACTTTTCCAGAATCCGGAGTTCCTGCCGGGCCTGGGCCGTATAAGAGACGTTGTGCTTCGCGAGGTCGGCGGCGTTGTTCGCGATACTCACCGCGTGGTCTCCGAGCTGTTCAAACTCCGTAATCACCTTGTAGTATTGGTCGAGTATGCGTACGTGGTACTCGTTCTGCAAGTGGGGAAGCAGTTCCATGGTATAGCGGCTGAGGCGGTCGGTCATGCGGTCTATGGCGTCCTCCTCCGTGAGAATCTCCTTGTGTACGTCCTCCCGGTAGGTGTCGAGCAGGCGGAAGGACTGTTCGATGTTGCGCCGCGCGGTCGTGAACATCGTCATCATGAGGTTGTAACAGCTCCGCAAGGCCAGCGCGGGGGTGTCGAAGAAGACCGGGTTGAGGGCGTCGAGCTTCTCCTGGTACTTGTCCTTTTTCCCCGGGGCGTCCGGGACGATTTTCCGGCTTAGACTCTCGTAGACGCCCAGCATAGGGAACAGGCACACCGCGCAGGTGAGATTAAAGACCGTGTTCGTGTTGGCGATAATGCCGGAATTAACGGTTAGATTCCAGAGGCCGTCGAGCAGTCCGAGGCGGTGTACGACGGCGACGCCGACGAGTACCAGCGCGCTCTTGCTGAGGTTGAAGAGAATATTGACAATGC
>CAMHBH010000060.1 GCA_946183175.1 uncultured Oscillibacter sp. | reverse complement strand
CGGGGGTGCCCATCGATTTGAAAATCTTCAACGAGATTTCGGCCAGGACGCCGAACCTCTGCCACCTGGCCCCCGCCGGCCCGACGCATATGCCCGACCTGTACAACGCGGGCGGCATTCCGGCGGTACAGTCGGAGCTTGCCAAGAAGAATCTGCTTGACCTGGACTGCATGACCGTCACGGGGCACACCGTCGGGGAGAATATCCGCAACGCGTTCAACCGGAATCACAAGGCCATCCGGCCCATTGAGGAGCCGTACAGCGAGACGGGCGGCCTACAGATTTTGTGGGGCAATCTGGCCCCTAACGGGTGTGTGGTGAAGCGTAGCGCGGTGGCGCCGGAAATGCAGTCGCACACGGGCCCCGCGCGGGTATTCGACAGCGAGGAGGACGCGATTTCGGCGATTTACGCCGGGAAGATTGTCCCGGGCGACGTGGTCGTGATTCGCTACGAGGGCCCGAAGGGCGGCCCGGGTATGCGCGAAATGCTGAACCCGACTTCCGCGCTGGCCGGAATGGGCCTTGACAAGACGGTCGCGCTTATCACCGACGGACGTTTCTCGGGCGCGAGCCGGGGCGCGTCTATCGGACACGTCAGTCCGGAGGCGGCGTCGGGCGGCCCGATTGGCCTCGTACACGAGGGCGACCGTATCGCTATCGACATCCAGAACGCGTCGATTACGCTGTTGGTCGACGACAACGAACTTGCCGCGCGGAAAGCGGCGTATGTACAGCCCGCGCCGAAGATTACTTCCGGCTGGCTGAGCCGTTACGCGCGCATGGTGGCGAGTGCCGACGAAGGCGCGGTACTGCACTGATGGGCGATTCTGTCGAGAGAGCGCCGCGCGCCCTGGACGATGTACCGCGCGCCGTGGGCGATACGGCGGAAATGGCCCAAATGCTGGACTTGTGCCGCCGTCTTGACACGCTGGTTATTTTCCGCGACTTGTTGCGCGACGAGGCCATTGGGGAACTGTCGCGGGCGCTGTCGGAATGCGTGCGGGGGCGTCAGGAACGGTTTCTCCGGCGGCTTGCGGCGTTCGAGACGCGGATTTTCGAGGCCGACGGCGACTGGAGCCGCTATTTACTCCGGCGTGTTCTGGAAAGCGAAAACGTGTGTATCCGCAAATGCGGCGGCGGGCCGCTCAACGCCGCGCTGTTGGGCGCGCTGGAAAAGGAATTGGAGTTCCTACAGCGCCTCTCCCGCCTGAAATTGAAGGATTTGCCGGGCGTCCCCCGCTTTATGACCGGCTGGCTGACTTCTGACGTTGACATCCCCGGCGAGTACCGGGAGCGTATGCGCAACGTGGGCACCGTCGGCTACGGGCTGTTCGCGCGCTACCGGGTGTTCACGGTGGAGGAAGGCGTACTCGTGCCCGTGCGCCACCCCGACCCGCAGACGCTTTCGGAACTGCCGGGCTACGAGCGCGAGCGCGAGAAGATTATCAGCAATACGGAAGCGCTGTTGACCGGACAGCCCGCGAATAACGTCTTACTCTACGGCGACGCCGGGACGGGCAAATCAAGCACCGTCAAGGCGATTGTGAACGAGTACGCGGAGCGCGGCTTGCGTCTGGTGGAAGTCAAGAAGAATCAGCTCTACGAACTCCCGGGACTGATGGACACGTTAGCGGAAAACCCGTTGAAGTTCCTGATTTTCATCGACGACCTGAGCTTTACGGCGAACGACGACAATTTCGCGGCGCTGAAAGCGATACTGGAAGGGAGCGTAGGCGGGCGCGCCGGGAATGTGGCGGTATACGCGACGAGCAACCGCCGCCACCTTATCAAGGAGACGTTTTCCGACCGCGAGGGCGACGACATCCACGCGTCCGACACGCGTCAGGAGTTGATGAGCCTCTCGGCGCGGTTCGGGCTGATTGTGACTTTTGGCAGTCCGGACAAGGAGCGGTATTTGTATATCGTGCGGAAGCTGGCGGAGCGCTACGGCGTCGACCTCGGCGAAACGGCGCTGTACGTGCGCGCGGAGGCGTTCGCAATCCGGGCGGGCGGGCGGAGCGCGCGCGTGGCGAAACAGTTCGTGGAGTTGTGCCGCGCGGGCGTCCTGAACAGTTGAAACTTTCCGCGCCGCCCTATTGAATCGGGCGCGGAAAAAGCGTATAATAGGGACAGTTCCGTACAGTTTCAACGAATGGAGGAAATTTTATGGTCAACATCACGAAAGACACGGTCATCGGCGACATCCTGGACATCGCGCCGCAGACCGCGCCCATTTTCATGTCTATCGGCATGCACTGCCTGGGCTGTCCGGCGTCGCGCGGGGAGACCGTCGAGGAGGCCTGCTACGTCCACGGTATCGACGTGGAGAAGCTCGTCGCGCTGGTCAACGAGGAAGCCAACCGCAAAGAGGCGTAATACGGACCGGGGCGGGCGTCAGGCGCGCCCGTCCCTTGGAGAAAGCCAATGAAGCGACTGGAACTCACGCCCCGCTTACGGCAATTGGCCGACTGGGTGCCCGACGGCGCGGCCTTCGCGGATATCGGCACCGACCACGCCCTGTTGCCCGTGTGGCTGGTATTGAACAGGCGCTTGCGGGGCTGTATTGCAAGCGATTTGAGGCCGGAGCCTTTGCGGCGGGCGCGGGCCACGGCGAAACTCTGGGACGTGTCGGGGATACGCTTCCGCCTGTGCGACGGCCTCTCGGGGATACGCCCGGAGGAGGCCGATACCGTCGCGATAGCCGGACTGGGCGGGGAGAACATCGCCGCCATTTTGCGCAAGGCCCCCTGGACGCGCGACGGGGCGCACACGCTGTTGTTACAGCCCATGACGCGCGCGGAGACCCTGCGCGGGTTCCTGTCGGAGAACGGCTACGCAATCCGGCGGGAGGCGCTCGTACGGGAGCGCGGCATACTCTACCCGGTCATGGACGTGACGGGCGGCGAAATGCGCTTGACGCCCGGGCAATGTTACGGCGGGGCGGCGCTGTCGCGGGACGCCCTCGGCGACAGGTACCTGATAGAAAAGATACTCCGTCTCCAGAACGCCCTCGCGGGGCTGAACCGGGGGCGCGCGTCGGACAACGCAGCCCGCGCCGACGAACTCCGCGACATCCTGACGGAACTTTACAGCATGAGGGAGGTCTGGCGACATGCCAACAGTCCGGGAAATTGAGGCGTACTTGTACGGGTTCGCGCCGAAGGAACTCGCCGCCGACTGGGACAATGTCGGGCACCTGTTGGGCGACCCCGAACAGGACGTGAAGCGCGTATTAGTGTCGCTGGACATCACGGAGGCCGTGGCGCGGGAGGCCCGCGACGGCGGCTGTGAACTGATAGTAGCCCACCACCCGCTGATGAACTGCCGCTGGCACCCCGTACAGAGTATCCGCCGCGACGACCCGCAAGGCCGACTGTTTATGGCGCTGTTGGCGGGCGGGGTATCGTGTATCTGCATGCACACGAACCTGGACGCCGCGCCGGGAGGCGTCAACGACATTCTCGCCGCGACGCTGGGCCTGTCCGGCGTGGAATTACTCCCGGGCGGGGACAATATTTGCCGCGTGGGCACACTCCCCGAACCCGTACCGTTGCGGGAGTTCGTCCGGCACGCCGCGAAGGCGTTACATTGCGGCGGCATTCGCTACGCCGACGCCGGGAGACCCGTCCAACGGGTAGCGGTAGGCGGGGGCGCTTGCGGGGAGTACGCCGACGCGGCCCTGAACGCGGGTTGCGACACGTTCCTGACGGCGGATGTCAAGTACCACGGCTTTCTTGACGCCGCGGCGGCGGGCCTGAACCTCATCGACGCCGGACACTTCCCGACGGAAGACCCCGTTTGTGCGAAACTCGTTTCGCTGCTGCGCGACGGCTTCCCGGAACTGTCCGTGCGGAAATCGGCGATACATGCGGACGTTATCCGCTACGCCGTAGGCGAAGAATAACAATAAGGAGTAGAGTTTATGTCCGGACATTCCAAATGGCATAACATCCAGAAAACAAAGGGCGCGGCGGACGCGAAACGTTCGGCGGCGTTTACGAAGATTGCAAAGGAAATCATCGTGGCGGTGAAGGAGGGCGGCGGCTCCGGCGACCCGAACAACAATTCCCGTCTCGCGACGGTCATCGCGAAGGCGAAAGCCGTCAATATGCCCAACGACAACATCAAGCGCACGATTGACAAGGCGCTCGGTGCGGGCAGTACGGAGAATTTCGAGGCCGTCACCTACGAGGGCTACGGCCCCGGCGGCGTGGCGGTCATCGTCGAGGCCCTCACCGACAACCGACAGCGTACCGCGCCCGAAGTCCGGCACGCGTTCGACAAGTGCAACGGCAATCTCGGCGCGATTGGCTGTGTAAGCTGGTCGTTTGACCGCAAGGGCGTGATTGTCATCGACAACGAGGACGGCGACCTGGACGAGGACAAAGTCATGGAGGACGCCTTGGAGGCGGGCGCGGAGGATTTCGAGGCCGACGGCCCCGCGCTGGAAATCACGACCGACCCCGACTCGTTCAACGACGTGGTCAAGGCGCTGGAGGAGAAGGGCTACGCGTTCGTGACGGCGGAAGTCGAGATGGTGCCGCAGAACTACATTTCGCTGTCCGGCGAGGGCGACATCAAGAATATGGAGAAGCTCATCGACATGCTGGAAGGCAACGACGACGTGCAGAACGTGTGGCACAACTGGGAGACCGACGACTGACGCGAAAAAAAGCCCCCGGAGGCGTTCCCGCCGCCGGTGACTTTTTTTGTGCGAGCAAAACTGTAAGCCGGGTTCTGTATCAAGCGGTCATCTATCTGGGCGCGCCGTTGCCGACGCGCTCAAGCCACCTCCGGGAAGCGGCCGGGCCGGCCATATGCTTCCACCCACGGTGTTGCTTCGGATAGAGTTTACAGCGACGCGCGGTTCCCCGTCGTCGAGTGCGCTCTTACCGCACTTTTCCACCCTTGCCGGGATTCCCCGGCGGTATATCTCTGTTGCACTTTTCCTGAAGTCGCCTTCGGCGGGCGTTACCCGTTATCCTTGCCCTGTGAAGCCCGGACTTTCCTCACGGACGGCCTTTCGGCGTGTCCGCGCGACCGCCTGTTTTACTCGCAAGGGCATTGTATAACACAAGCCGCCCGTTTGTCAATTCGTTTTTTCGGGATTTGACACCAAATCCGCCTCGTCGTTGCGCATAACTCCGGATTGCAAAACGGTTTTGGGTGTGCTATGATTAGGAAAAATGTTTCGGGAGGAATGCTAGTATGAAAGACGGTTTTCTTTCCGCCGCGTGCGGGACGCCGGACGTACGCCCCGCCGACTGCCATTACAACGCCGAACAGACGTTCACCATCATGCGCAAGGCCGACAAGGCGGGGGCGCGCGTACTCGTACTCCCCGAACTCGGACTGACGGGCGCGACCTGCGGCGACCTGTTCTTTCAGGACGCCTTGCTGAAGGGCGCGGAAGAGGCCCTCGCGACGGTACTGGAGGCCACGCGGCATTTAGAAGTCGTGACGGCAGTCGGGTTGCCGCTACGGGTACGCGGACGCCTCTACGACTGCGCGGCGGTTATCCAGAAGGGGAAAATTCTGGGCCTCGTGCCCCGGGCGGAGTTGTCCGACGCCGAAAGCCGCTACTTTACCCCCGCGCCCGACGCGCCTTGTACCGTCGATTTCCCCGGACAGTCCGGGATTCCGTTCGGGGCGGCTCTGACGTTCCCGTGTGAGACGCTCCCCGGGCTGACACTCGGTTTCGAGTTCGGCGGAGACCTCGCGGGACTGGAGCCGCCGTCGGTGTCGATGGCCCGCGGCGGCGCGACGGTCGTCGGGTGTCTGGACGCCGCCCCCGCCGTGATTGGCATGGACGACCGTTGTCGGCAGTTCGTGACCAGTCAGTCGCTACGCCTGGTGTGCGGGTACCTGTACGCCGGGGCGGGGGAAGGCGAATCCGTCGCCGATTCGGTGTACGGGGCGCACCAGTTGATTTCGGAGAACGGCGCGCTGTTGGCCGAACGCCGTTTCGACGGCGGACTGCTGGTGTCGGAAATCGACCTCGGGCGGCTGTCCTACGAGCGCCGCCGCCACTGGCGGAACAACGCGCGCCGCGCCGGGAGTTTCGCGCTGGCGTTGTCCGACGCGCGCCGCGCCGGGAGTTTCGCGCTGACGCTGACCGAAACCCGCCTGACGCGCTATTTACCCTCCATGCCGTTCGTGCCCGAAAGCCCCGCCGAACTCCGCGAACGCTGTCGGGAAATCCTGCTGACCGCCGCGCTGGGCCTCAAGCGCCGCTTACAGGATACCAATTCCAAAGCGGCGGTTATCGGGCTGTCGGGGGGGTTGGACTCCACCCTCGCCGTACTCATCACGGCGCGCGCCGTGGAACTTCTCGGACGCCCCGCAAGCGATATTGTCGCCGTGACTATGCCGGGGTTCGGCACCACCGACGGCACCAAAGACAACGCCGTAAAACTGGCGGAGTGCCTCGGCGTCACGCTCCGGACAGTCCGCATTTCGTCGAGCGTGCTGGCCCACTTCCACGACATCGCCCACGACCCCGACTTGCACAACGTCACCTATGAGAACGCGCAGGCCCGGGAGCGCACGCAGGTTTTAATGGACATCGCCAACGACCTCGGGGGGCTGGTCGTGGGCACGGGCGACTTGAGCGAACTGGCCCTCGGGTGGTGCACGTACAACGGCGACCATATGAGTATGTACGCCGTCAACGCGTCGATTCCGAAAACGCTCATCCGGCATATTGTCGCGTGCGTGGCGGAGGAGACGCCCGAACTTTCCGACGTACTCCGGGGCGTACTGGAGACGCCCGTCTCGCCCGAACTGCTCCCCGCCATACAGGGCGAAATCGCGCAGAAGACGGAAGACCTCGTAGGGCCCTACGAACTGCACGACTTTTTCCTCTACTATATGGTTCGGTGGGGCTTTACGCCGTCGAAAATACTCCGCCTCGCCGTGGAGGCCTTCGGCGACCGCTACGCCCGCGACATCATCCTGAAATGGCTCCGCGTATTCTACCGCCGCTTCTTCTCGCAACAGTTCAAGCGCGACTGCGTGCCCGACGGGCCGAAAGTGGGGAAGGTGTCGCTCTCGCCGCGCGGCGACTGGCGCATGCCGTCCGACGCAAGTCTTGCCCTCTGGCGCGCCGAACTCGAAACGCTGTGAAATCGCCGCCGCGACCCCGCCCGGCCTACAGTGCATGACCATCCATCCCCTCCGTTTCGATAACCCGCCGCATATCGTCGGGGAGCGGCGCGGCGATTTGCAGGCGTTCCCCGGTGACGGGGTGGAGCAAGTCCAGCCTGAGGGAGTGCAACGCCGGACGCGCAATCAGCGGCGTTTCCGCACCGTAGAGCCAATCGCCCAGAAGCGTACAGCCGATATGCGCCATATGTACGCGTAACTGGTGGGTTCTGCCGGTCTGTGGGCGCAGTCGAACCAGCGACAGCGCCCCCGCCGACAGCGTCTCGTAAAGTGTCACGGCTTGCGCGCCGTCGGGGCGTACCATGCGCGCCACGACTGACCGCTCGTCCCGCCCGATGGGCGCGTCAATGACCCCGCGCGGCGGGTTCGGCGTCCCCGTGCAGATTGCCAGGTACTCCCGCCGGAACGCGCGACTGTGTAACATGTGCCGCAGGCGGTCGTGAATGTAGCCGCTTTTGGCCACGACCATGACGCCCGACGTGCCCCTGTCCAGGCGGTTCACCGGGTGGAATACGAACCCCCCGCCGCGCTGGTACGCCAGCGCCCCGCCGACATTCGGGGCGTCCGGGTCGAAGTTCGACGCGTGGGAAGTCATCCCGGCGGGCTTGTCGAGAATCAACAAATGTTCGTCCTCCCAGAGAACCGGCAACGGCCAGTCGCCGGGAATCAGGGGCTTTTTGGGGCCGCGCTGGTCTCCGGTCTCGACGCGTAAGCAGTCCCCGGCGCGGAGTACGCGAATCGTGAACGCCCGCTCGCCGTTGACCATGATTCCCGTCTCGGAGCGCGTCAGGCGCGACACCGCCCGCGCCGAAAAGTGCAGTCTGCCCCGCAGGTACCGCCGTACCGTCAGCCCGTCCTCCTCCGGCGTGATGATTCTGGTAATACTCTCCATGCCGCGCCCCCTTTCCGCGACAGTATACCACGCCGGCGCGGATTTGTACAGGCAGTTCCGCCTAGGGCGTGACAGACGCGCAGAGCGCCGCCGCGAGAAGTCCGGAAAAGGCGGCCTGTACGGCCTTCCCGCGCAGGCAGGGCCGCACGGACAGCCCGGTATTTTCGAGTACGGCGGCGGTCTGGGCCAGAGCCGACACGCCGCCCCACCCCGCGCACAGAGACGCCAGTACGAACCCGCGCGCGTCGGGCGTCAGCATGGGGGTGAGCGAAAAGAGCTCAAGCAGTCCGACGCACGGCGCGGCGGCGGGGGAGTTCCAGTCGCGGAGGGGCCGGACGAGTACGGAGAAGAACACCACGAAGGCGCAGACGCGCAACATCGCCGGGGCGGCGTTCCCAACGGCCTCCACGAAGGCCGGGAAGAACTCCGGCGGCGTATCGGGCAACGCGGGCGGGCGGGTACGCGGGGCGTCGCCGTGTCCGCGAAAGACGAGGCCCGTCAGGAGCGCGGCGAGAATGTGAATCAGCAACAGCCACACTCCGGCCCGTGTACTGTGAAAGACGCCGTTGCCCAATACGCTGATGAAAAACGCGGGATTCGCGTTGTTGCAGAACGTCAGGAGGCGTTCTGCCTCTTTTTTCGTCAGCAGGCCGAGGCGGTACAAGTCGGCGGCGGTACGCGCCCCCACGGGGTACCCGCCCAGCAGTCCCAGCAGTACGGCGCTCCCGGCGCTTCCCGGGAGCCTGTAGAGCGACATCAGCGGCGCGAGCGTCGGCGACACCAGCGCCCCGAACCCTAACGAGATTAGCAGTCCGGTCACGACCAGGAACGGGAACAGCGCCGGAATCACGGACGCCGCGCAAAGTTTGAGGGCGTCGGAGGCGGCGCGGCGCACGTTCGCGGCGTCGGCGAGGAACCATACCAGGAGCGCGGCGCATAGCAGGAGGTTTGTCCGCCGGAGGGCTTTCATTGCACATCACCAACAGAACGTATGCGGCGGCGCGTGGAAAAATGTCCGGGGACTTTGACAGCGACGCGGGGGAAAATATTCGGGGCTTTTGCGGCGGCGCGGCGAAAAATGCCGGGGGTTTTACAGCGGCGCGTGGAACAACGTCCGGGTCTTTTGCGGCGGCGCGGCGAAAAATGCCCGGGTCTTTTGCGGTCGTGCGTGGAAAAATGTCCGGGGTCTTTTACGGGCGGCGGCGTCATAGAGTGACACGGGGTGATTGCGTGGGGAAACAAAGAAAAGTCCGGAGCGGCGAACTGCTCAGCGCGGTGGCGGAATTGTTCGACCTCCCGGCGGATGTCGTGGCGGGACTGCCGCGGCTGGAACTAATCGGGAGCCGCCAACTGTATCTCGAACATCACTCCGGGATTCTGTCCTACAGCGGGGAGCGTATCGACGCCAACACGCCCGCGGGCGTACTGCGTATCGGGGGGCGTAACCTGACACTGCTGGCCATGACGGGCGCGGAGTTACGCGTAGGCGGCACGATTCTGACATTGGAGTGGGTCAGCCATGAATAACCGTCTATGGGAACGCCTGCGCGGACAGGTCCGGGCGGAGATTGTCTGCGAGCACCCGGAACGGGTACTGAACCTCTGCGGGGAGCGCGGACTGCCCTTCCGGGACTTGCGGCAGGGCGACAACGGGTCACTGTTCCTGACGCTTTCCCGGGGCGACTACGCCCGCCTCCGCGACGCCCTGCGGGGCGTAGACTGCGAAATCCGCCCCGCGCGGCAAATCGGATTCCGGGCGGCGCTCTCGGCGCTGGCGCGGCGTCAGACGCTGTGCGTGTTCGCGGTCGTCGTGCCGACGGCGCTGTTTTTGGCCTCGTTCTTCGTCTGGGACTACGACATACAGGGAAACCAGACCGTCCCGGAGGAGCGGATTCTGCGCGCCCTCGAAAAGCAGGGCGTCGGACTGTGTTCGTTCGGTCTGTCGCTGGACGGCGAGGACATCCGGAATCACGTCCTGCTGGACGTGCCGGAATTGGAGTGGATTTCGGTCAACGTGTCGGGCTACCGGGCGCACGTACAGGTACGCGAGCGGACGCCGCCGCCGGAGGCCGTCGACACGGACACGCCCGCGAACGTCGTCGCGCGGCGAGACGGGCTTGTGCTGTCGGTGTCGGCCCTCGACGGGAAGGCCGCCGTACTCCCGGGGGCGTCGGTACTCCCCGGCGACCTGTTAATCAGCGGCACGGAGGACTTGGAGACCACCGGAAAGACGCGTATCATGCCGGGGCGCGGCTCCGTGAAGGCGCGGACTTGGTACCAGCTCACCACGAACATACCGCTGTCGTCGACCGAAAAGCGGTTCACGGGCGAACAGTACGGGCAAGTGTCGGTGATTTTCGGGAAGCGTCGCGTAAAATTCTTTGGGAATCGGGGCATTACGGGGTTGGAACCGGAGGCAAACTGTGATAAAATAACGCAAAGAACCGCGCTGTCCCTGCTGGGACTGCCGTTGCCGCTGACGATTGTCAGGGAGAGCTACCGCCCCTACGAGGCGGTGCCCGTCGAACTCGGCGCGGACGAGGCGCGGAACCGGGGCGAGGCGGCCTTACTCGACCAGTTAAAGGTTGAAGTCGCGCCCTACGGGGCAATCCGTTCGACGCTCTGCGCGGCCCGTATGCGCGGCGACAGTCTGGAAGTCACGCTTTCGGCGGAGTGCGTGGAGGAAATCGGCGAGCGCGTCCCGATTTACACGGCGAACAGGGAGTGAAGACAATTTGGAACAGAAAATCAGCATGGAGCGTTTGGAACAGGCGGTGAACCTGTTCGGCTCGTTCGACGAGAACATCCGCCTCTTGGAACGGGAATTTTCCGTGACGATGGTCAGCCGCGACGGGGAATTACGCGTCAGCGGGGACGCGGAAAATGTCATGATGGCCTGCAAGGCCGTGGAGGGGTTGCTGTCGCTGTCGGCGCGCGGGGAGAATATCGGCGAACAGAATGTCCGCTACGTCTGTTCGCTCGTCCGGGCCGGGAAGGGCGACAAAATCGCGGAGCTGTCCGCCGACGTACTGTGCGTGTCGGCGAAGGGCCGCCCCGTCAAGCCCAAGACACTCGGACAGGAGGCCTATATTCGTTCCGTGCTGAAAAATACGGTGACAATCGGCGTCGGCCCCGCCGGAACCGGGAAAACGTATTTAGCCGTGGCGGCGGCGGTCGCGGCGTTCCGTGACCGTCAGGTGAACCGTATTATTCTCACGCGTCCGGCGGTGGAGGCCGGGGAACGCCTCGGCTTCCTGCCCGGAGACCTGCAAAGCAAAGTAGACCCGTACCTCCGCCCGCTCTACGACGCCCTCTTTGACCTGCTGGGCGCGGAGACTTATCAAAAGTACGTGGAGCGCGGGAGTATCGAAGTCGCGCCGCTGGCCTATATGCGCGGGCGCACGCTCGACGACAGCTTTATTATTCTCGACGAGGCGCAGAATACCAGCCGCGAACAGATGAAGATGTTTTTGACACGCCTCGGGTTCGGCTCGAAAATCGTCATCACGGGCGACGCGACACAGATTGACTTGCCGGAGGGCAAGCTGTCCGGACTGAAAGAGGCCATGCGCGTACTCCGAAACGTGGAGGGAATCGGAATCTGCGAGCTGACGGACGCCGACGTTGTGCGGCACGTCATGGTACAGCGCATCGTACAGGCCTACGCGGAGTACGAGAAGCGCCACGGCGCGGAGTTGCGCGAACCGTCCCCGGAGAACGGGAAACGCGCCGTCCGGGTGCCGGGAGTACACCGTACCGCGCCAAGGGGGCGGCGTTAAATGGCGAAGCGGCATTTGATTTCCATTCGGGCCACGGTGCCCGGCATGGACGAGGGCATAAGGGCCTTTATCCGGAGGGTTATCCGTACCGCGC
>CAMHBH010000059.1 GCA_946183175.1 uncultured Oscillibacter sp. | reverse complement strand
GTCGGTTTCGTCGCGCATGTCGGAAATTTCGCGGACTTTCCCGGCCTTGATGAGCTTCTCCACTTTGTCCAGAATCGCCTCGGACGTGGTGGAGTAGGGGATTTCGTAAATCTCGATGAGATTCTCCGCCTTGACGTAGCGGTACTTGGCCCGTACTCGCACACTCCCGCGCCCGGTCTCGTAAATCTCCCGGATTGCGTCGGCGTCCCAGAGGAGTTCGCCGCCGGTGGGGAAATCGGGCGCGGGGAGCGTCGCGGACAAATCGCAGTCGGGGCGCTTCAGGTACGCGGCGGCGGTGTCGCAGACTTCTTTCAGGTTGAATCCGCAGAACTGCGACGCCATGCCCACGGCGATACCGCTGTTTGCCGATACCAGGATATTCGGGAAGGTCGTCGGCAACAGCGACGGCTCTTTCATGGTGTTGTCGTAGTTGTCGACGAAATCCACGGTGTCGGCGTCGATGTCGCGGAACAGTTCCTGACAGATGGGCGTCAGCCGGGCCTCGGTATAGCGCGGGGCCGCGCAGGACATGTCCCGCGAATACGCCTTGCCGAAATTGCCCTTGGAATCGACAAAGGGCGTCAGGAGCGCACCGTAGCCGCTCGACAGTCTCACCATGGTGTCGTAAATCGCGGCGTCGCCGTGGGGGTTCAGGCGCATGGTCTGCCCGACGATGTTCGCCGATTTCGTCCGCGCCCCGCCCAGCAGGCCCATTTTGTACATGGTGTACAGGAGTTTCCGGTGCGACGGCTTGAACCCGTCGATTTCCGGAATGGCCCGGGAGACAATCACGCTCATCGCGTAGGGCATGTAATTCGTCTCCAGCGTGCGGGTAATGGGCTCCTCCACGATGGCGGCCCGCAGGCCCATGACGTTCGGGTTATTGCGGTGTCCGGTCTCGGTTGTTACTTTCTTCCTTGGCATAGGTTCCTTTTCCTTTTTCGAGTGCCGTTACGATAAATTGAGCTTTGCCTTTAAGGCCTCCTCCAGAACGGCGGAGAAATTCAATCCGGCCCGTTCGGAGAGCGTGTTCAGCCAGTTCGGCAGGGAGAGGGTTTTCCTGACTGTGCGGCTGTCGTACCGCTTGCGGTACTCGAGCGTGTCGCAGAATATCAGGGAGACGATATTTTCCGTCTGTTCCTGTAGGGCGCGCACGTCGGACGGCGGCGGAACAGGTTCTCCGTCCTCCTCGTGGTCGTAGAGCATCAAACACAGCGCGTCCCCGGCCATTTCCACCGCTTCCGGCAGGGTATCGCCGCACGTAAAACAGCCCTCAATGTCGGGAAATTCCACGGAATATCCGCGTTCTTCTTTCGTAAATACCGCCGGATACGCATACTTTGCCATAGCGCTTCACTCCTTATGAGCGGGTTCAACCAGTCCCGCGCTTTTCTGGATAGACCGCAAAGTCCCGGCGGGGACTTCCTGCGAACCATGCCGGGGAATCTGAAACTTTTTCCCTGTGCGACGGCTTATCCAGATTTCATGTCGGCTCCCCTCACGGTAGAGGTAGCAGTCATTGTCCCGCAGTATCTTTTTCAGTTCGCTGACCCGCACCGCGTCCCCCTCCCAGACTTCCCATATCCAGTTCCATTTTTCTGTGCTTTCGTCGTCCAGTTCTAGCAGTTCGTGAACGGTTCCTTTTCCTTCGCGCAGTTCCCGCATAGCTTTCAAAATACGTTCCTGATTTGCGGGAGTGAAAAACAAATCTGTTTCCTTCACGAAATATCCGCCATTTCGAGGTACTCGTAACCGTGGGCGGCGATATGCTCCTTGCGGCCCTGTAGGTTATTGCCGAGCAGGAGTTCAAACACCTGCGCGGTACGCTCCACGTCCTCCGGCATGACGCGTATCAGCCGCCGCGTCTCCGGGTTCATGGTCGTAAGCCACATCATATCGGGGTCGTTCTCGCCGAGGCCCTTCGAGCGGTCGACTTTCACTTTCTTCCCCGACAGCTTTTTCAGAATTTCATTCTTTTCGGCGTCGGAGTAGGCGAACCAGGTTTTGTCGCCGCAGTTGAGCTCAAACAGCGGCGTCTCCGCGATATAGACGTAACCCTTTTCGATGAGCGTCGGCGTGAGGCGGTACAGCATCGTCAGAATGAGCGTGCGAATCTGGAAGCCGTCCACGTCGCCGTCCGTACAGATGACCACTTTGTTCCAGCGGAGGTTTTTCAGGTCGAACGCCGTCATATCCTTTACGTGGCGGTTCTGTACTTCCGCGCCACAGCCCAGGACGCGAATCAAATCCGTGATAATCTCGCTCTTGAAAATGAGGGCGTAGTCGGCTTTCAGGCAGTTGAGAATCTTCCCGCGCACGGGCATAATGCCCTGGTATTCGGCGTCGCGACTGAGTTTGACGCTTCCGAGCGCGGAATCGCCCTCGACGATATAGATTTCGCGGCGGTCGGGGTCGCGGGAGCGGCAGTCGACGAATTTCTGTACGCGGTTGGCGATGTCGATATTGCCGGAGAGCTTCTTCTTGATATTCAGCCGGGCCTTTTCGGCGCTCTCGCGACTGCGCTTGTTGATGAGAATCTGTTCGGCGACGCGGTCGGCGTCGGCGCGGTTTTCAATACACCAGATTTCCAGATTGGAGCGTAAAAACTCCGTCATGGCCTCGCGTATGAACTTGTTGGTAATGGATTTTTTCGTCTGGTTCTCGTAGGAAGTCTGGGTTGAAAAGTTGTTGGAGACCAGCACGAGACAATCTTCAATATCTTCCCACGCGACTTTCGACTCGTTTTTCTGGTACTTGCCCTGCTCGCGGAGGTACTTGTCGAACGCGGAGACAAACGCGGATTTCGCGGCCTTCTCCGGACTTCCGCCGTGTTCGAGGTAGCTGGAATTGTGGTAGTGCTCAATGACGTGGACGCGGTTCGAGAAGCGGAACGCGCACGACAGGCGTACTTTGTACTCGTCCTTGTCCTGCCTGTCTCGCCCCTGGCGTTCGGCGGCCCAGAATACCGTATCCGTCAGGGCGCTGTCGCCGGAGAGTTCCGCGACATAATCGGCGATTCCGTCCGGGTAGAGAAAGTCGGAGGTCTCGAATTTGCCGGGGGCGGTCTCATTCTCGAAGCGGAACGAAATCCCGGCGTTGACCACCGCCTGACGCTTGATAACGTCCGTGAAGAACTCCGGCGGAATGCTAATATCCGTGAACACGTCCAAGTCAGGGAGCCAGCGAATCCGGGTACCGGTCTCGCGGGCGCGTGAACGCGGCAAAGGTTCCTTGCGGAGTTCGCCGACGATTTCGCCGCGCTCAAAGTGTAAGGCGTACTCGAAGCCGTCGCGGCGGACAGTCACATCCATATAGCGGGAGGCGTACTGCGTCGCGCACGCGCCCAGGCCGTTGAGGCCCAGCGAATACTCGTAGCTGTCGCCGGTGAGGTTGTCGTACTTGCCCCCGGCGTAGAGTTCGCAGAACACGAGTTCCCAATTGTAGCGGCCCTCTTTCTCGTTCCAGTCGACGGGACAGCCGCGCCCGGCGTCCTGTACTTCTATGGAGTGGTCGAGAAAGCGCCGGACGGTAATCAGGTTTCCATGGCCCTCGCGGGCCTCGTCGATGGAATTGGAAAGTATCTCAAAGACGGCGTGTTCACAGCCGTCGAGGCCGTCGGAGCCGAAAATAACCCCCGGACGCTTGCGCACGCGTTCCGCGCCCTTCAGGGACGAAATGCTGTCGTTGCCGTAATCCTGTTTTTTGCTTGCCATAGTTCCTCCAAACGCCGCAACGGGCGGAATTTCTCACGGATTGCCGAGAGTATAGCATACTTCTCCCGCGATTGCAAGCCGCGCTTTCGGGGCACGGGCGCACAGCCGCGCAAAAGGCGACAGTCTCCCGGGGCATATTTCCGCGCGGGGGCGCATAGAGTGTTGGAAACGGCGGGGAGGCGGAGACATGAAAGCAGGGACAGGACGGTACACAGTCCACAAGTACGGAAAACGCAGGCGCGGGGGCGGCGGGAAGCAGTTCTGGCAGTTCATGATATGCGGCACGGTATTCGTGGCGCTGATGGCGGCGAAACTCTGGGGCCCCGAACACGCCGTGACGCTACGGAGTACGCTCAGCGCGGCCCTCGACAGGAATATGGACGTGCAGGAAGTCTTTTCGACGGTGGGCCGGACGTTCGCCGGGGAGAGTAACCCCGCCGAGGGCTTACGGGAAGTCTGGGAGGCGGTATTTCTGCCGGAGGACGACGGCGGCGGGGAAGCCGGAGAAGCCGCGCCCGAGACGCTCGCCGAGACCGTAGCGGGGAGCGTGCCGGAAGTCCCGGAAACGCTGACGCCCCACGAGTGGTCGGAGCCGTTCACGAACAGCACGGCGTTCGCGTCGCTGTCGGAGCCGTGGCCCGAGACTTCCGGCGCGGCGGTCATCGCGGAGCCGTCGTCGGACAGCCGCGCCTCCGACGACGCCCGCCCGCAAACGTTCCTGTACACCGGGCAGAATCTGCCGGAAAATGTCGGCATGGAACAGGTTCTCTTGAATTTCGACTACCAGTGCCCGGTACGCGGTACGCTGACTTCCGGTTTCGGCTACCGCAAGCACCCCATCGACGGCGCGGAGCGCTTTCACTACGGCGTCGACATCGCCGCCGACACGGGCACCGCAATCGTGTGTTTCGCCGACGGCGTTGTGACCGCCACCGGGGAAAGCAGTAGTTTCGGCAAATACTGTACGGTAGAGCACGGCGGCGGCTTTACGACGCTTTACGCGCACTGCGAACGCGTCACGGCGACCGCCGGGGCAACTGTCCGCATGGGCGACAAACTCGGGGAAGTCGGCGCGACCGGACAGGCCACGGGGCCTCATCTGCATTTCGCCCTACAGCGGGAGGGAATCTACCTGAACCCCGTTTACTATCTGGCGGGATAACGGAAGGAGCGCAAAAGACATGGCAAGGCTACGCGTACACGGTTCGCCGGGGTTCTACGTCCTGCTGACGTGGTTCGCGGCGGTCAACGGACTGCGCCCATTGTTGACAGTCCTCGCCGCCGCGCTCGTCCACGAGTGCGGACACCTCACCGCCCTGCGCCACTGCGGCGCGCGCGTGACCGGATTCCGCCTCGGCGTCTGCGGGGCCGTCCTCGACAGCGACTGCTCCCGCCTCTCCTACGGACAGGAATTGTCGTGCGTCCTCGCGGGCCCGGGGGCGAATCTCCTCGCGGCCTTACTCTGCGCGGCGGCGGGGAATCCGTGGCCCGCCTTCACCGGGGCCAACCTCGTACTCTGCGCGTTTAACCTGTTGCCCGTGCGCCCGCTCGACGGGGGCCGTACGCTGGAACTGTCGCTCTCGTGGGCGGCGGGCCCCGCGGCGGGCGAATACGCCGCGCGCTGGGTCGGCGCGGCGGGGGCACTGGCATTGGCGTCGGGCCTGGCCTGCGTCATGCACAGAAGCGGCGGCAGTCTGTGGCTGCTCCCCGCCATGCTCGGACTCCTCGCCGTATCCGTCCGCGAGTGCCTCGGACGGGCATAAAAGCGCCCCGTCGCAAATGCGGCGGGGTACAGCGCTATTCGGAAACGTCCACGGACACCGTAGACACGGCGTCGACGCCCGGCGCGTCCCCGTCCGACACGGAAACCGCCACCTTTTCAACGGTACTTTCTCCCTCTGACGCGGCGTCGCCATTCTCCTCTGACGCGTCCTCGCCTTCCAGAACGCTGTCATAGTCCTTATGCTCCTCCGCCATCAGCGCCGCCATTTTCGCCGCCAGGTACAGCTCCGGCGAAAAGTTTTGCAGGAATTTCTCGTCCTGCGGCGGCACCCTCCCGCCGCTCGCGATTCGACGGTAGATTTCCAGGGCCTTCGCCTGCGCCTTTGCCTGTTCCGCCGCGACTTTCGCCTGTTGTTTCGCGGCCTGCGCGTTCTGCTTCAAGGCTTTCGCCTGGTTGTACGCCGCCACACGCGCCCGGACGGCGTCAATCTCCGCCGCCATTTTCTCCGACACGGCGAACTTTTTCCCGTTGACCTCGATATAGCCCTCTTCCGCCGCCGTCCGGAACTGCTCCTCGTTCAACTGTACGGTGTCGCGGTTGCGCCCCGCGCCGACAGGCGTCCCCGCCGCCCGTTTCGTGTCGCGGAGATTCGCCGACACCCGGCGGAGCGTCGCCGCCCGCCTAACCGGATTCATATCCACGCTTCCCGCCTCCTTTCTCTCTGCCTGTATATCGGCACGGCGGGGGCGAAATTAAGACGGGCGGCGCGCGATACGGTGCAGGTAGGCGTAGGCGGCGCGGAACAGCGACGACGACAGCATAGAACCCACGGCGAGCGCGCAGGCCATGCCGAACGTATTCAGGAGGCTGTGCAAAAACTGCTGGGTGTCTCCGGCGAGGCAGTCGCGCATAGCGTAGTAGACGCCGCCGCCGGGGACGAGCGGCAACAGCGCCACTAACAGGTAGCCCGTCACCGGACAGCCCCGCACGCGCGCCATGAGTTCGGAGTAGACGCCGATACACACCGCCGCCGCGAATGCCCCCGGGACGTTGCTTCCACATAACAGGTACACGCCCCAGCCCAACGCCCCGCCGACGCCGCAGATAATCCGCCCGACGCCGTGGATATTGAAAATGAGCGTGAACCCTATACAGGCCCCGAACGCGCACAGGCACGGGAACAGGTACGCATTCCATACAACTGTCATGCCGCGCCCCCTAAGACAGCAACTGTCCGACCGCCGCGCCGAGCGCGATGGCCCCGCCGGTCAGGATGGTGTCGGCGATACGGCTTAGCCCCGAAACGGTGTCCCCGGCCATAATTTCCCGCATGGCGTTCGTCAGGGCCATTCCGGGGACGAGCATCATAAGAATACTAATCGTAACAATGTCGGCGTGGCGTCCGATTCCAAGGCGGACAAGCGCCAGCGCCGACAGCGACGCCGCCGCACTGCAAACTACCGTCCGGAAAAAGCTGTTGGAACCCGTGATACGCTGTCCGTAGAGGGTCAGGAGGCCCACGACAAGCCCGCCGACCGCCGCGCCGAGGGCGTCGCAGGGGCCGCCCCCGAACAGCGGCGCGAAAAACGCCGGGGCAATCACGTAGCCCACGAGAATACGCCGGGGCGAGTATTGCGGACGCTCCCGCAGGCGGTCGAGTAAGATTCGGACCTCGTGTAACGGCATGGGCTGTCGGCACAGGGCGCGGCAGAGCGCGTTACAGCGTTCCAAGAGTTCCATGTCGGTACCGTGCGCGGGGATACGCCGCATTCTCGTGACAACGTGCCCGTCGGGGGCCGTCACGCTCACGATGACACAGGACGGTATCGCGAAAACCTCCGCCGTGTCGAGACGGTAGGCGTTGAGCAGTCGCCGCATGGATTCCTCTACCCGGTAGATTTCCGCCCCGCCCGACATCAGCGTACAGCCCAGGTCTACCGCCAACTCCGACAGCCTGTCGTACTCCGTCGCCGTCATAACTTCTGGAAGTCCGACGCCGGGTGCTTGCAGATGGGACAGATATAGTCCCCGGGCAGGGTTTCGCCCTCGTAGATATAGCCGCAAATCGTACAAATCCAGCCTTTTTTCTCCTCTTTCCTGGCCTCGGGCTTCGGCTTGATGTTCGCGAAATAGTAGGCGTAGGTCACGGACGGGTCTTTCGAGAGCACTTCCCCGCCCGTGACATCCGCGATGAACAGTGTGTGACTGCCCAGGTCAATCGACTGCACGACCTTCCCGGACAGGTACGCGTTGACCTCCTCGGTCAGATAGGCGATACCGTTCGCCGAACGCCGGAAAGTCACGGATTCGAACTTGTCGGCGTCGCGCCCGCTCCGGAAACCGAAATTCTGATATGTCGCGAACTTCGACTTTTCCGACAGGAACGACAGATTAAAGGCCCCGGTCTTGACAATCATGTCGTGGGTGTAGTTGGCCTTGTTGACCGCGACGGACACGCGCAGGGGTTCGCTTGCCGCCTGAATGGCGGTGTTGATAATACAGCCGTTGTCCTTGTCGCCGTCGCGGGCCGTCAGCACGAACAGGCCGTAGCTGAAATTCCGGGTCACTTTCTTGTCGAATGCCGGGACTTCCTTCTTGTGAAAGTCCGCCTTCGACGCCCCGCACACCGGACAGGCAAAGTCGTCGGGGATGTTCTCCCACGCCGTGCCCGGGGCGATACCGTGTTCCGGAGCGCCTGCCGCCTCGTCGTACTCCCACTTGCACAGGTCACAGACATAAACGCTCATGAAATCAACCTCCTGTTTTTCGCGTTACCGTACTTAATATATCTGAATTAGATGGGATATATTTTTACTTAAATAGTATTTTTTCCGCTCCTCAATATTCTGAGAAGCAAATGCGTTGAAGCCGGGAACCAAATCATTCATCCAAAAATCGGATAAATGCTCATAAAAAATCTGAATAAGACGGAAAATATCTTTTACAGAGCTTTGTACATCGATACTTTGAAATAACAAATGAGTTTCATGAGCAATTTCAACAGCCAAAGATACACTCTCCAATCTTGTTTTAAGCCACTCATCTATTCGGATAAGCGCGTTATCTAAGTTGTCATCTCCATTCTCATTTTTCACATGAGCAAATGAACGAATCAGCGAGTACAACGGAATCACTGCAAGAGCTTGCATTGCAATACGTTGAGCGTCTACGTTAGATTTCGATTCTTTTAAGACAGTGTCTAAAATCGATAGCGCGATAAAATCGCAAGCGACTTCTTCATCCAAAACGACCTTAGAGAGTGACGGAATTTCCGACAGGATTGTTGACTGAAACATTTGAAGCAATCCAGAAGTACATGATATAAACCGCCTTTGAGTATGAGCCCATTCATGACCAAGAAGGAAAAAAATTCCGCTTGTGCCAACCGACATATAATTCCACCAGTCAAAACTAGGCTGATATTTGAAATTCTGATAAAGCCTATTGTAATAAGCCGCATATTCCGTGTGATTAGCCGCATTGTCTATATTTTTTCTGTATTTGCTGAAAAGATAAATACAGTGGTTCTTATCAGGATATTTCTTAAACATCAGAAAATCTGCCAGAAACTCAAGCGTTAAAAGATTGAGCTGTACATATTTGACATTGAGCTTACGCATATAGCGGACATGAGGATAAATATCAGAGATATAGTACCCAAGGACGACATATAATTCCTCTGCCGAATTTTTCTCCAGCCTCATGTTCACTATAGATTTCGCCGATTTTCCCAAGAAATCTCCCAATTTCGAGATTCTTTCATCGAACGCTATCGAATCCGCCATTCCATATTGAACAGACATATAGCGGTAAAACGCGTCCATATCTTTAGAGTTCATTATTATCCCTTCTTCGGAGAAAAATCATCAAGAAAAGACTCAATGTCTTCTCGGGATGTAAGCTTCTTCGTATGCCCGCCATCCAATATGATAATCACCGTAGGAGGATTCGTAGATGTTGGCGTTTCAGAAGAAGCGCGATTAATAATCGCCACGAGAACTGCCGCGACACCGGCGATAATCGCCACCTGTACTTCCGTGTCCAGAGAAGCAAGGGTAATTATCATCTGATAAAAAGCCATTCCACCAAAGCTATATTGTGTGGAATCTACGAATACATGACCAGGATAAGTATCTTCCAATTGTTCGATTTTTTCAATTTCATCCTCATTAAGATTCTGAAACCGAATGTTGATGCCAGTCATATTTTCTCCCTATCCTTTCTCCCATACGTTCCTGATAGGCTATAGCGAAAATGCCTTAAAGCGTGTAAAACACTTAATATCGAAATTATACCCATCCTATTACCGCTTGTCAAGATTAGATTTCTTCGGGTATGTGTATTCATTGGCAAAGTCGCGTTTACCTCCTCCGTCGCTCCGCGACGCCTCCCCCGCATTGCGGAGGAGGCGCTACCGTCACACCGAGAAGAGCAATTGGGCGTAGGTAGGGAAGGGCCAGGAATCGGAGGCGGTGAGGGTTTCGAGGCGGTCGGCGCTCGCGCGCGCGTCGGCCATGTCGCGGACAATCACGTCGTGGCTGTAGACCATCGCCCGCGTGGGGTCTTTCGGGACTTCCCCGAGGTCGCGTTCCAGACGCCCGCACGCGTCGAACAGCGTATCCGTCAGCGCGGCGATTTCCTCCGCCGTTCTGCTCTCGTACTCACAGGGCAGTCCGTGGGCGTCCTTCCGGCCCGCGCGCGCGCAGAGTTCCGCCGCGTAGGCCGAGACCGCCGGGAGTATCTCGTGGCGAATCATGTCGGACATGGTGCGGGCCTCAATCGTCGTGACGGCGGTGTAGTTCTCCACATGGATTTCGGCGCGGGCCTGTATTTCCTCCTCGGTGTAGATTCCGTGGCGGACGAACAGTTCGACGTTCTTCCCGGCGGTGTACATCGGGAGCGCGTCGGCGGTGGACGTGAAGTTACTTAATCCGCGCTGTTCGGCCTCGCGCACCCAGGCCTCGTCGTAGCCGTTGCCGTTGAAGATGATTCTCCGGTGTTCGGTGAAGACGCGCTTCATCAGGACATTCAAGGCCCGCTGGAAATCTTCGGCGGCCTCCAATTCGTCGGCGAACTGCCGCAACTCCTCCGCCATCATCGTATTGAGGGCGATATTCGGCCCGGAAATCGACTGCGACGAGCCGAGCATACGGAACTCGAACTTGTTGCCCGTAAAGGCCATGGGACTTGTTCTGTTACGGTCGGTGGTGTCCTGCGGGATGGCCGGGAGTACGTCGACGCCTATCCGGAGTTCGCGCTTCCCGCTGGATTCGACGGGCGTGCCGTGAATGATAGCGTTGACGACGGCGGTCAGCTCGTCGCCGAGGAATACGGACAGAATCGCGGGCGGGGCCTCCAGTCCGCCGAGGCGGTGGTCGTTGCCCGGGAAGGCGACAGTAGCGCGTAGGAAGTCCTGATAGTCGTCGACGCCTTTCAGGAACGCCGCGAGAAAGAGTAAGAAACGGGCGTTTTGACCGGGGGTGTCGCCGGGCTTGAACAGGTTTTCGCCGCTGTCGGTGGACAGTGACCAGTTGTCGTGCTTGCCGGAACCGTTGAACCCCGCGAAGGGCTTCTCATGGAGTAAGCAGACTAGGCCGTGACGCTCCGCGACTTTCTTCATGACTTCCATCGTCAACTGATTCTGGTCGCAGGCGGTATTGGCGTCGGTGTAAATGGGGGCCATCTCGTGCTGAGACGGCGCGACTTCGTTGTGTTTCGTCTTGGCGAAAATGCCCAATTCCCATAACGCCTCGTCGAGGTCGCGCATATACGCCGCCACGCGCGGGCGAATCGCCCCGTAGTAATGGTCGTCGAGTTCCTGCCCGCGCGGGGGCCTCGCGCCGAATAACGTGCGGCCCGTAAGGCGCAAGTCCAGACGCTTCCGGTACATCTCGCGGTCGATGAGGAAGTATTCCTGCTCGGGGCCGACCTGCGGAATGACGCGTTTCGTCTGCGTGTCGCCGAACAGCCGGAGAATACGTACCGCCTGCCGCGAAACCTCGTCCATAGAGCGTAGGAGGGGGGTTTTTTTGTCCAGGGCGTGGCCGGAGTAGGAGCAGAACGCCGTCGGGATACACAAAGAACCCTCTTTGATAAAGGCGAATGAAGTCGGGTCCCAGGCCGTATAGCCGCGCGCCTCGAAGGTCGCCCGGAGGCCCCCCGACGGGAACGACGACGCGTCGGGCTCGCCCCGGACGAGTTCCTTTCCGGAGAACTCCATCAGCACCCGTCCGCCGCCCGTCGGCGCGATGAAACTGTCGTGTTTTTCGGCGGTGACGCCCGTCATGGGCTGGAACCAGTGCGTAAAATGCGTGGCCCCGCGCTCTACGGCCCACTGCTTCATGGCCTGCGCGATTTCGTTGGCGGTGGACAAGTCCAGCGCGGTGCCGCCCGTGACACAGCGTTTCCACGCGCCGTAGGACGCCGCCGAAAGGCGTTCTTTCATCGTCTGTTCGTTGAAGACCATGCTTCCGAACAGTTCCGGGAGTTTGCGTGCGTCTGACATAAATCATCTCCCCTTTCAGTCAACCCCGCTATTCTAACAGCACTCCGGGAAAATTACAAGAGATTTTTCGGCCCGTATTGGCAAACTCTGCCAGTATATCTAAACTTTCCGTTGGCAAGCCCCCGTTGATATGGAGCGTTTCACGCGAAAAAGCAAGCCTTCCCCCGATAACGGAGGAGGGCTTGTTTTTGTCCCT
>CAMHBH010000058.1 GCA_946183175.1 uncultured Oscillibacter sp. | reverse complement strand
GTCGTCAGTCGGTGACGTAGGGCAGAAGCGCGATTTGACGGGCGCGCTTGATGGCCTCGGTCAACTGCCGCTGGTGCATGGCACAAGTACCAGTCGTGCGGCGGGGCAGAATCTTGGAGCGCTCCGAAAGGAAACGCTTCAGCTTGTTACTGTCCTTGTAGTCAATCTGGGCGCACTTCTCGGCGCAGAACTGGCACACCTTGCGGCGGCGTCCGCGTCCGCCGGGTCTGCCGCCCGGCTTTCCCTCTCTATCGTATGCCATAGGAATACTCCTTTCGGGTCAAAATTCAGAACGGAAGGTCGCCGTCGTCGGCGGCGAGTTCGGCGAAGCCGGACGGCGTGGGGTCGGCGGAACCGGAGGGCGTGTCGGCGGGGGGCTGGGTGCCGGATTCCTCCCCGCCGGACGGGGCCGGATTGGCCGACGGGGCGCTGTTGTCGTAGCCGCCGTAGCCGCCGGACTGGGTACCGTAGCCGGGGGCGGAAGCGTAGCCGCCGGAGGAATTGCCGTAGCCGCCGTAGCCGCCCGGGGAGGCGAAGCCGTTGGAGGAGCCGCCGTAGCCGCCGGAATTGCCGTAGCCGGGGGCGGAACCGTAGCCGCCGGACGAACCGCCATAGCCGCCCGAGGAGCCGCCGTAGCCGCCGGAATTGCCATAGCCGGGGGCGGAGCCGTAGCCGCCGTAGCCGCCCTGGGAACCGTAGCCGGGGTTGAAGTCGCCGTTATTATTGGGGTTGTCGCGCTTGCTGTCGCCGAAGTAGAGGGAATCGGCGACGATTTCCACGGACGTGCGCTTGTTGCCGTCGCGGTCAGTCCATTCCCGCGTCTGGAGGCGTCCGGCGACAACTATCATGCGGCCCTTGAAAAAGTAGCGGCTGGCGAACTCCGCCGTACCGCGCCACGCGACCACGTCAAAGAAATCGGCCTGCTTGGTGCCGTCCTGACTCTTGAAATCCCGGTCCACGGCAACGCGCATCGTCGTGACGGCAATGCCCGACTGCGTGCGGCGGAGTTCCGGGTCGCGAACCAGACGCCCCATGATGCTTACACTGTTTAGCATGAACCGCGCCCCCTCATTCGCCCTTGCAGACAATCAGGGAACGCATGACCCCCTCCGTGATACGGAATACGCGGTCGAGCTCCTTCGGGAACTCCGGCCCGCTGGTGAAGGACATCAGGACATAGTAGCCCTCGTTCTTGAAGTTGATGGGGTAGGCCAGACGCCGGGTTCCCCATTCCTCCACTTCCACGGCGGAGCCGTGCTGCTCGGCCAGGTCGCGGAATTTCGCCACCGTGGCGGCGATGCCTTCCTCACCCTGCGCCGGGTCGACGATATACACGACTTCGTAGTTTGCGGAAATCTTAGCCATACTTGGCACCTCCTTTTGGACAGATGGCCCTTGCAGTCCCGCAAGGGCAAGGAGTCTGTGTAGACAGACAGCTTGTTATTTTAGCGCCGTCCCCCGGATTTGTCAAGCGCTTTTTCGCGGAGAATCCCACTCCCCCGGGGGCCCGGAATACGCTTTCCCCGCGAAAATCCGCTTGACAGAACTTTCACAATGTGCTATGGTTTTATGTCCTACAAAGAGAAAACAAGGGGGTTTTATGATGGCGCAGACACCGAATTTCCTCAAAAATCAGAACCTGAAAAAGGAATCCGTCGTGCAGAGCGTTATCAACGTACTGACTGACGCCATGCGAAACAAGGAACTCAAGCCCGGCGACAAAATCCCGCCGGAACCGGAATTGGCCGCCTCGCTGGGAATCGCCCGGAGCAGTGTCCGGGAGGCCATCAAAATCCTGACCTACCTGGGCGTGCTGGAAAGCAAGCGCTCGGAGGGTACATTCGTCTGTGACGGCTTCAAGGAGAGCATGATAGACCCCATGGTGTACGGAATCATTCTGAATCAGGACTCCTTCGAGAACCTCATGGAACTCCGGCAGATGACCGAGGCGGGCATGTTGCGCCTTGCCATACAGAAGTACGACCCGGCGGAGATGAAGACCCTGGAAACCCGCCTGGACGATATGCGCGCCGCCCTGCAACGCAAAGAGAACACTATCGAGGAGTTCTTCCGCGCCGACAACGCCTTTCACGACCAGATATCCCGGATGGGCAAGAATCCGCTGGCCGACAAAGTCGGGCGCGTCGTGCGGTCGCTGACCTACGCCATGCGCTACGAGACCGTATCGGCGATGATTCGCGGGGGCCGGGGGGCCGAACTCCTGGCCGCGCACGAGGAACTCTGTCAGGCCCTGCGCAACCGCGACGACAGCCACGTAGAGGACATGGTGCGCGAAAGCTACTTCGGCGAGGTCTTGCAGAGTTCCTGACGGAACGGCTTTTGCTGCGTCGCCCCGGGACTTCTGCGGCAAGTCCGGTTTTTCCCTCCCCCACGGCGGGGGCGGGGCAAAACCGCGCCAAGCGCTCAGACGAATATTTTTTTCATTTCGGCGAAATTTCCTCTTGCATTCCGCGCCGGAGTGTGGTATAGTAACACTCACGCAGGGTTCGTATATCGGTATTACACCAGCTTCCCAAGCTGGTCAGGCGGGTTCGACTCCCGTACCCTGCTCCATGACACGAAACCGGACTGTTCCGAAACGGAACCGTCCGGTTTCCGCCTTACTGGTCTGGTACGTAGACCATACGGAGCGGAATCAAGGCGCGGTAACGTTCGTCGAGGCCGCAGTAGTATTTTAGCGTCAGCGCGGCGACTTCCGGCCCGTCGACGGCGCGCAGGTACGGAGACTGCTTCAAAGTCTGCCGCGCGCGCTCGGAGAAGTCGCCGAGGGTGACGACCAGGCCGTAACTGCCTGGGGTCAGGGCGTCGCGCAAACGGGCGATATCGGTATCGCGGACTTCCCCGGCGCGGAGCTGTACGAGCACGGGCGGGAAAAGTTCGTCGCGGAGCGCGGTCATTTCGTATTCGCTCAGGCCGCTGTCGGGCGGTAAGGAAATCGTATAGCCCATGGCGCGTAGAAGTCCGGCGGCGAACTGCCGGAAGGTCTCGCGGGTGAGGGTACGCCGGAGGGCGTCGAGGACGAATCGGGCGGTATCGGTGCCGGCGTAGTCGGCGGCGCGGAGCGTACACGCGCTGACGGGTACGGCGCGGCCCGGTGCCGTGACGGGTAGGCCCGGGGCGCTGACGGCTACCGTAGACGCGGCGGCGACGGGCGTTTCCGGCGCGGCGGGACGCTTGACGGGTTCGGGTTCGACCCACGCCACGCCCAGCGGGGCCAGAAATTCCCCGGCGAAGCGCTTGACCGCGAACAGCCGCACGGGCGAACAGGTAATTTCGCGCATGGCGTCGCGCGAAAATTCGGATTGCGGGATGTGCCGCAGCCAGTCGACGGGCCGGACGTGGACGCCGTCGCGGAATTCGTAAGGCCCGCTGACGGTGCCCAGGCTTACAGTCTCGCCGTGGAGACAGGCGACGTAATCGCCCTGTGCCATTTCGTACACGAGGCGGTACAGCGCCCCCGCGACGGCGGTACGGTTCGCGGCGTTGGCGTCGGGGTAGACGCTGTCGAACTTCGCGCGGAACTCGTCGCGTTCGGGGTTCAATACGCTTAAGTCGCCCAGTCCGGGCCAGTCGAACGCGATAGTACCCTGTTCGACCGAGAAGGCGTCGCCGAGGCTGTGGACGGCCCAAAGGCGGATGTTGGAATTTGTCATATGTCAGCTCACCCTTTCCATTCTGGTTTCGTTACGGCTCCCGTGGCACGCGCGCGGCTTGCCATACGACCGAGGGGCTTTCGCCCCTGCGGTTTGTGTATTCTATGGGCGAGGGGGTACTTTGTCAACCGTCAATGTGCACAGTTTTCGCCGGATTCTTTGTGCATAAAACCGGAAAAGGCGCAAAACCCGGACGGAATCCGGTTTTGCGCCCGATAGCGGGAGATTCACAGGTAATGCCGCATGCCGTCGGTAGCAGTCGAGCGGTCGGCGCTGACGGTCACGGTGAATTTAATGCCGTTGCGCTCGCCGAACAGGTCGAGCCAGTCGAGGAAGGCTTCCATATTGCTGTCCACGTCCATGCCCACGATTTTGCGCAGGTCGTCGATGAAGATATGGGAAATGTCGTAGTTGCCGGCGTAGAGGCCGATGATGAATCCCCGGAAGATATCGTAGTTGTGGAGGTCGTATTCCTGAGCGTCAATGAGGCGAATCTGGTAGTGGATGTTGAATGTCATGTTGCGCGCGGCCTCGATACAGACCACACTGCCCTCTTCGTCCTTCGCGGCGTTGTTGAGCATGTCGATGAGCTGTTTGGTCTTGCCCTCGCCCTTGCCGCCCATAATCAAACGAACCATGGCTGGTCACTCCTTATCTTGTAGGATATTCCACACGGGGATATAAGCATACCATATCCGGAAGAAAAAAACAATACATAATTTTACGATAAAAGCGCATATGCGTGAAACTGCGCAAAAAAGCCTCCCCCGGGCTACGGGGGAGGTTTTCGTCAGGCGTTGAGGGCGATAATGGTCTCGACGGTGCCGAGGAAGTCCATCCGGTCGACGGTCTGGCTTGCGCCGAGGGAGTAGGAGTAATCGTCGACGGTCCACATGGCGAGGAAGAGCGATTCGCCGTCGCCCCAGCAGGTGACGTTGACGCCCTGGAGCGTCTGCGCGACTTCCTGCGTGTACTGGTTATTGTCGCCGCTGACATTCCAGCCGCCGGGGGCCTTGCGGGCAGTCAGGGAGGCGTCGCCGTTGGAGTAGATGACTTCAAACAGGGACAGGTCGTCGGCCACGCGGTAACTGACGGTATCGTAGCCGCCGATTTCCTCCGGCACGCCGAACGGGAACCCCGCCGCCGCTTCGGCCTCGGCGTAGGTGGCGTAATCGGTGAACGGGTTCGAGATAGCCAAGGGGCCGGGGGTCGCGGCGGTGTCGCCGGAGGTTGTCGCGGCGTCGGGGGTCGCGGCGGTGTCGCCGGAGGTTGTCGCGGCGCCGGGGGTCGCGGCGGTGTCGCCGGAAGTTGTCGCGGCGTCGGGGGTCGCGGCGGTGTCGCCGGAGGTTGTCGCGGCGTCGGGGGCCGCGGCGGTGTCGCCGGAGGTTGTCGCGCTGTCGTCTACCGTGTCCGAAACAGCGGCGTTCTCCTCGGCGGGGGGCTCGGGCTCCGCCTGTTTGCCGCAGGCCGCGAGGCTCAAAGTCAGCGCGAGGGACAGTGCAAGAGCAATCCGTTTTCTCATATGTCCAATCTCCTCTATATGGAATTTCCGCGCGCGGCGGATACGGGGTAATTGTAGCACGGCGCGCGGGTATTTGCAAGTAAATTGCCGAAAATTCCCAGCGCAAAGCCAGGAAAAATAGCCAAATCCGGGGGCGGAAATTGTGCGGATTGCAATAATCCGGCGTCGCCGGGAAAGTTTCGATTGCAAAGGCAGTCCCGGACGTGGTATGATATAGGCAGTGTGTGTCGGTGTTCCAAATCCGAAAGAAAAGAGGCTTCCGCCATGAATGGAAAGAAGGTTCTGACGCTTCTCTGTGCGGTACTGCTGTCGCTGTCGCTGGGTGCCTGCGGGGGAGGCCAAACCCCCGGCCCCGCCGACAGCGGGACGGAATCCAGTACCCCCGCCCCCGAATCCGCTGACAGCGGGAGAAGTATGACATTCGTCCTCGCGCGGCGCGACGAGTGGCTCGCCACCCTCGTCGACAGCGCCGCCAGCGCCGCCGCCGAACTCGGCGTAGACCTGAAAATCGTCGACTGCCAGTACGACAACGCCAAAGCAATCCAGTACACGAAGGCCGCGCGCGACGCCGGCGAACAGGTCGTGATTCTCAACCTCACCGACGTGAATCAGGCCGCCCCCATGATTGAGGCCGCCGGCGATATGAAAATCGTACTCATCAACACGCCCCCCGACGACATGAACCGCCTCAACGAGAACGTGGTCTTCGTCGGCTCCGACGAGGCCACTGCCGGACAATTCCAGGGCGAGGCGCTCGCGGCGTACTTCAAGGCCCGGCAGCCCGACGCCGACCGTATTTCGGTACGCTATCTGCTCTTCAACGGCATTCTGGGCCAGCCGTCGACGAACCAGCGCACGGCGTCGGCGATACAGGCCCTTCAGGAAAACGGCGTCGACGCCACGGAGGCCGCCGACCCTGTCCCCGCCGACTACGACCGCGCAAAGGCCATGAACAGTATGGAAGCGCTCCTCGCCGCCAAGACGGAATACGACTGCGTGATTTCCAACAACGACGCAATGGCGCTGGGCGTCATCGACGCGCTGGAAAACGCGGGCCTCGACCCGGCGGAAAAGCCCATCGTGGGCATTGACTGTACGGCGGACGGGGCGGAGGCCGTCGCGGAGGGAAAACTGCTCATGACGGTCTACCAGAACGCGGACGGGCAGGGCCGGAGCGCCGTACAGGCGGCTTTGAATCTGCTGGAAGGGCGCCCCATGGACGAGGGCACCGGGTACAAAGTCGACGCGTCCAACCCCTACGCGCTCTACGTCCCCTTTGAACCCGTCGACGCCTCCAACGTCGGGCAGTACCGCTAATGCAAAATGCCCCTCCCCGCGTCGGCGGCGGAGGGGCGAAAGGAAACGGGGGATTTCATGGAACTGCAAAAACTGCCCCACGAATTGACCGTGTGCAAAGTCGCGGGGATATCGGACGTGAATTTCGACACCGGACTGTGTTTCGTCGGTAAGACGAACGAGGAAATTTCCCTTGTATGCGAGACCCGCGACGCCCCCGCGCGTACCGTCGCCCGCGACGACGGCTGGCGCGGCTTCCGGATTCGGGGCACGCTCGACTTTTCCCTTATCGGCGTCCTGTCGAAACTCTCCGGGATTCTGGCGGCGGAGGGTATTGGGATTTTCGCCGTGTCGACGTACAACACGGACTATATCCTTGTCAAGTCGGAGAACTTCGACCGGGCCCTGTCGGCGCTGTCGGCCAACGGCTACGACATTACATGACAAAGCGCCCTCTCCCCGCGGGAGAGGGCGTCGTGTCAGACAACGGGAAAACCCCTATTTTCACAGAACGCGAAAATTTCCCGTAAGCATTCGTGAATGGACAACGCCGGATTACTTGTGTAAAACTCGTAATTGCAATGTTTTTGCGCGTCGTGGTTTTGTTGATTGGCCTGTTGAATGGCGGTTGCGCGTATTATCGCGTTTTGGATATCCGGAAGGGTGATTCCTCGCAATAAGTCCTTGAACGCGTCTTCTTTCTTGTAGGCCTTTGTCGAAAGAAACGAGGACGAATAAGCCGTGTTCAAGTCCGTCAGATACTGCTTGCAATCGATTTTACCGCCATTGCAGTTCTGTTTGTGCAGAATCATCCACAGTTCAAAAGACAGGTTGCTGTAGCCGAGGGAATATGTCAGATTTTTATCCGTCCCCGCCGCCGACATGTTGCTTAATATCGTTTTGAACTGCTCCAAACGATTCATGCCCGACTGTTGCGGTACGGGCTTTTCATAGTCGCATACGTGGACAACTTTCGTCTGCTCCCATCTGGTAATGAAGGGCCAAGAAATCTGACGCGGGTCTTTCTCCACTTTAATTACCATGCCAATACGAAAATCCGCCTCTTGCCGTTTCAGTTCGTTATTTACCAGTTTTTGCAGATGTTCCAGATACCACTGCTCCGTCTCACCTTCCACTGAGAAATAAAAGGTCTTGTCATTGGCGGGACGCTTAGGAGCTTTCTTCTTTGGTGCCATATTTGTCAGCCCTCCGCTTCCTTATCGCTGTCCGGTTCCACAATTTTACGAAAAACCGGGGTCAAGTCCACATACTGAATTGCACCGTAACGGTCACGGAAATAATTTCCCAAATAGTCTTCACAATCCCGTTCGGGTTCAAAATCGGACAATGCGTAAAGTTCGCTGGACTGCGTTTCTTCATTGCGTTCCACAAACTTGATTTCGTCGCGGCGGAACAGGGAGCGGTCAAGGAAAATCGGGTTGTGCGTGTTGAAAATCAACTGCGCATGGCTACGGTTGATTTCAGGGTTGTGGAACAGGTTGATGATGTTCATCAGAACCATCGGGTGCAAGGATGCGTCAAACTCGTCCAGCGCTAACGTTCCTCCACTAAAGATAGCCTCTGCTAAAAGCGGAAACAGATTAGCGAATCGGTAAGTTCCATAGGATTCAAACACCTGCGCCGGAATAGCAACATTTTCATCATTTCGCCGAGCCACAAGGGAAGCAAGCCGCACCCGTTTTTTCTGCGAATCATAGACATAGCCCATCATATTACGGGCACCGATACAGGCAACGGCGGCATTCACATTTTTTTCCGCCATCATAGTGCTGGTTTGATTCGGTTCTACAATTCCATCGAACATCACAGAGAGCGTGTCTGAGCGGCAGAAAGTCATGAGATGTTCAGATAACCATTCGGCGACAAGTTTATATAGGTCTTGACTGAGCAGAGAAGAGAACCCGTTACACAAAAAGAGTTGCTGTGCTTCAACGTCCCATCCGGGCAAAGTGCGGATTGCGTCCAGATTTGCGGGAATATTCGCCTTGAAAAACTCCGGGAACTTTTTGAGAGAATCGGCGGACACGTCCATGCCGTTCACCCTGGTGAAAATCGGAATATTGTTGACGCATAAGGTTTCAGACAGAATTTTTCTGTCGTAATCTTCTTGTAAAAAGCCACCCAAATCGGCGGAAAAGGCGTAGTCAATCAAAACGCCGCTGGTAATAAACTGGATAGAAAATTCTACCGGGCGCGATGTTTCCGCTGTATTGTTGGGAATCAGTTCCAGTTTGGAAGCGGCTGGATTTTCGGACGTGACCTTCTCATTACTGAGATTGCCCCGTAATACAATTTTACGGAACGTATCCAGGGCGCTAATGACGTTGGTTTTCCCGGAGGCGTTCGGGCCGTAGACTACCGTAGAGCACAACGCCCGAGGCGTCTCCCCGGCGACATGTTCCGTCATGACGCTGTAATCAAGCGCGGTCTCGTCGTCGTCGGGAATCATGGAGAGGCAGAGTTCGTCCTTGAAGGATTTGTAATTTCGCGCCTTAAATTCCAGTAACAAAGACATCGCCTCCAAACTGATGAAACAATCCGCTTATTTTCAAGCGGTGTCGTTATTATATCATCGATTCTTTCGTTGTCAAGAGGAAAACGCCCCTCCCTGAATGAGAAGGGGCGTTGTTTGCGGCTTACTTCGACGCCTTCGCGGCGCGAATGGCCTCGGTCAGCAGGGGCGTGACTTTGAACAGGTCGCCGCAGATACCATAATCGGCAATCTCGAAAATGGGGGCGGTGTCGTTCTTGTTCACGGCGATAATGCACTCGCTGTCCTGCATGCCGGCCTTGTGCTGGATAGCGCCGGAAATGCCCAGGGCAATGTAGACCTTCGGGTGTACGGTCTTCCCGGTCTGCCCGACCTGGTGGTCGGCGGACAGCCAGCCGCTGTCGATGGTGGCGCGGCTCCCGCCTACGACGCCGCCGAGTTCCGCGGCGAGTTCTTCGGCCAGCTTGATTCCGCCCTCGACATCCTTGCTGATTCCGCGCCCGACGGACACGATATAGTCAGCGCCGATGAGGTCGACGAGCTTCTTGGCCGCCTTGACCACTTCCGTGACTTCCGTCTCGAAGTCGCTCTCGCTGAGCGTAAAGGCGGGGTGTACGATTTCGCAGGCGTCGGCCTTGGCCTGGTCGAACGCGTTCTTCTTCATGACGCCCGGGCGGACGGTCGCCATACAGGGGCGGAAACGCGGGCAGATAATCGACGCCATGAGGTGGCCGCCGAATGCCGGACGCGTCATTTTCAGGTCGCGGGACACGTCGTGCTTCTGGCCCAGTACGACGGCGGTGTCGAGCTTGTCGATACGCTCCGCGGGCAGGGTGGAGGCCTCTTTCAGGAACTCGCGGTAGTTGCCCATGTCGATGTCGAGATGGGTACAGTCGGCGCAAAGCCCGGTATGGAGACGCGCCGCGCAACGCGGCCCGAGGTCGCGCCCGATATTCGTCGCGCCAATCAGGAACGCCTCCGGCTTCAGGTCGCGGATTACGTCGCAGATGACCTTCGCGTAGCCGTCGGTGGTGTAGACTTTCAGCAGGGGGTGGTTGCAGACGTAGACCTTGTCGGCACCGTAGCCGCCGAGTTCCTTGGCGATACCGTCCACGTCGTCGCCGAGCAGGATTCCGCACAGGTCGACGCCTAACTCGTTGGCCAGGTCGCGGCCCTTGGAAATCAGCTCAAAGTCGGTCGGCATGAGCTTTCCGTCGCGCTGTTCGCAGAAGACCCATACGTCCTTAAATTCTTCAATCGCGCTGCTGTTAAATTCAGACATCTTCGTTACCCCCTCTTAAATGATGTGCTTGGAGAGCAGGATGTTCGCGAGTTCTTCACAGGTTTCCTTTCCGTTGCCCTCCAGCATGACGCCGGCGCCCTTCTGCGGCGGGGTAAAGGAGACGAGAATATTGGTGGGCGAACCGCTCAGGCCGATGGTCGTCTTGTCGATGAGGGGGTCGTCCTTGAGGGCCTCGTAGTCGTAGGTGGTCAGGGGCTTGGAATAGGCCTCGAACACGCCGGAGACGCTCATATAGCGCGGGGTGTTGAGTTCCTTAATGCAGGTCAGCAGGCACGGCGTTTTCGTCTTGATGGTCATGTAGCCGTCCTCGAGCATGCGCTGTACGGTGATGGTGTCGCCGTCCTTCTTGATGTCGGCGGCGTAGGTGATTTGCGGGAGGTGGAGCTTCTCGGCGATTTGCGGCCCGACTTGCGCGGTGTCGCCGTCGATGGCCTGACGGCCACAGATAACAATATCGTCCTTCTCGACGCCGATACGGTTAATGGCGGCGGCGATAATCTGGGAAGTCGCGTAGGTGTCGGAGCCGCCGAACTCGCGCGCCGAGACGAGATAGGCCTCGTCGGCACCCATAGCGAGCGCTTCGCGGAGCATTCCGGCGGCGGGGGCGGGGCCCATCGTCACGACCACGACTTTGCACCCGGTTTCGTCCTTGATTTTGAGGGCCGCTTCGAGGGCGTTCATGTCGTCGGGGTTGGTGATGGTCTGCATGGAGGCGCGGTCGAGGGTGCCGTCGGGGTTGACGGAGACCTTGCCGGACGTGTCGGGCACCTGCTTAATGGATACGATGATTTTCATAAGAAACTGCTGCCTCCTGTCTTATTTCACGCCCAGACGGCTGGAGATAACCATACGCTGGACCTCCGAGGTGCCTTCATAGATTTCGGTAATCTTGGCGTCGCGCATCATGCGCTCTACGGGGTACTCGCGGGTGTAGCCGTAGCCGCCGAAAAGCTGTACGGCGCGGCGGGTCACGTCCGACGCCGCTTCCGCCGCGAACAGCTTCGCCATAGACGCGTCCATGGAGTAGTCTTCGTGGAGCTGTTTCTTGCTGGCGGCGGCGTACACGAGGTACTGCGCGGCCTGCATGCGCGTGTGCATGTCGGCGAGCTGGAACTGCGTGTTCTGGAACTGGCTGAGGCGGCGTCCGAACTGCACGCGCTCCTTCGTGTACTTAATCGCCTCTTCCACGGCACCTTCGCCCAGGCCCAGCGCCTGCGCGGCGATTCCGATACGCCCGCCGTCGAGCGTCTGCATGGCAATCTTGAAGCCCTTGCCCTCGCGGCCCAGGAGGTTTTCCTTCGGGACAATGCAGTCCTCGAAAATCAGGTCGCACGTCGACGAGCCGCGAATGCCCATCTTCTTTTCGTGCTTGCCCGTCGAGAAGCCCGGGAACGACTTTTCCACGATAAAGGCCGAAATGCCCCGGTTGCCCTTGCTCTTGTCGGTCATCGCGAATACGACGAACGTGTCGGCGACGTTGCCGTTGGTGATGAAGCACTTGGAGCCGTTCAGCACGTAATGGTCGCCTTCGAGTACGGCGAGGGTCTGCTGTCCGGAGGCGTCGGTGCCGGCGTTGGGTTCGGTCAGGCCGAACGCGCCGATTTTACGCCCGGAGAGCAAGTCGGGGAGGTACTTCTGCTTCTGCGCCTCGGTGCCGTGCTCGAAAATCGGCGCGCAGCACAGGGACGTATGCGCGGAGACAATGACCGCCGTCGTGCCGCACACCTTCGCGAGTTCCTCGACGCACATGGCGTAAGAGAGCACGTCGCCGCCCGCGCCGCCGTACTCCTTCGGGAAGTAGATACCCATCATGCCCAGCTTGGCCATCTTCTCGACGGTCTCCATGGGGAAACGCTCCTCCTCGTCGATTTCCTCGGCGAGAGGCTTTACCTCGGTCTCCGCGAACGCCCGGTACATCTTGCGGAGCATGAGCTGTTCGTTAGTCAGATGAAAATCCATAGTTTATACTCCTTCTGATTCCGTCAGCGTCGGCTTACTTGCTGTAGTCGAAAATGCCCTTTC
>CAMHBH010000057.1 GCA_946183175.1 uncultured Oscillibacter sp. | reverse complement strand
AGTTTCAGTCAGCGACAAGGCTGGCTTCAGCCTGAATTGACTTTCAGTCTTAGGACAACTGGCTTCAGCCTGAGCGCGACTTTTAGTCGCCCATTAACTCCACCGGCTTTAGCCGGTGGTTGTTTAATGTGGCCGACAGCCTCCCGCCGTACGGCACGCCGGAAGCTCCGCGAAAGCCTCCCTTGACCTGGGGAGGCTTTTTATCGTGCCTGACAGTCTCCCCGCCTCCCCCGACGCGCGGGGAAATTTCACACATCCCATTGCAAGACGGCGGAAACTGTTGTATAATCGGGCAGTCACAAAACGTCGGGAAAGGATGGTTGATTATGAATATTGTGTGCCTGGATATGGAAGGGGTACTCGTCCCGGAAATCTGGATAGCCTTTTCAGAGGAAAGCGGAATCCCTGCGCTCCGCCGCACGACACGCGACGAGCCGGACTACGATAAGCTCATGCAGTACCGCCTCGGCATTCTCAAGGAACACGGCCTCGGACTGCGCGAAATTCAGGCGGTTATCGCGAAAATCGACCCCCTCCCCGGCGCGAAAGCGTTCCTTGACGAACTCCGCACGCTCACGCAGGTGCTGATTCTCAGCGACACCTTCGAGCAGTTCGCAAAGCCGCTCATGGAGAAACTCAACTGGCCTACGATTTTCTGCAACAGTCTGGAAGTCGCGGACAGCGGGGAGATTACCGGGTACCATATGCGCTGTCAGAAGTCGAAACTGACGACGGTCAGGGCGTTGCAGTCCATCGGCTACGAGACCATCGCCGCCGGCGACAGCTACAACGACCTCGCCATGATTCAGGCCGGGAAGGCCGGATTCCTCTTCAAGAGTACGGACAAAATCAAGGCGGACTACCCGGAAATCCCGGCCTACGAGGACTTCGACGCCCTCCTGAACGCCATCAAGGCCGTACTCTAACCCGTATAGAAAGGACTGATACCGAATGACCGACGCCGTAAAGAAATGGGGGGACATCGGATTTTACCCCGCCGACATCCTGCTCCCGAAAGCGGGTACCGATATGACGAAATGGGCCGTGGTGGCCTGCGACCAGTTTTCGAGCCAGCCGGAATACTGGGCCAACGTGGAGAAGACCGTCGGGGAGGCGCCGTCGACGCTGCGTCTGATTCTGCCGGAATCGCAGTTGCACAACCCGGGGATTTTCGGGCGCGTGGCGCGCGTCAATTCCGCAATGGACGAATACCTCGGCGCGGGGCTGTTCCGGACTATCGAAAACGCGATGGTTTATGTAGAGCGCACGCAGTCGGACGGGAAAATCCGGCGGGGCATTGTGGGCATGGTGGACCTGGAGCAGTACGACTACAACCCGGGCAGTACGTCGCTGATACGCGCCACGGAGGGGACGGTCATGACGCGTCTGCCGCCGCGTGTACGGGTACGCCGGAAGGCCATATTGGAACTCCCGCACGTCATGATTCTGATTGACGACCCGAAACGGACCGTCATCGAGCCGCTGGACGGCGCGCCGGGCATGGAGCCGCTGTACGATTTCCCGTTGCAACAGGGCGGCGGGGCCGTGCGGGGCTGGAAGCTCACGGCGGCGCAGATGGACGCCGTAGAGGAGGCCTTGCGGGCGCTGTCGACGCCGGAGGCGATGGAGGAGAAGTACGGCCTCAAAGACGCCGCGCCCTTACGCTTCGCGGTCGGCGACGGCAACCACTCCCTCGCCGCCGCGAAACAGTGCTGGGAGGAGCAGAAAGTCACGTACTCCCGCGAGGAATGGGAGACCCTCCCCGGGCGCTACGCGATGGTCGAATTGGTCAACCTGCACGACTTCGCGCTACAGTTTGAGCCGATTCACCGGGTGGTATTCGACACCGACCCGGAAGCGTTGATTGCGGCGTTTTGCGAGGCCACCGGGGCCGCGCAGGGCTGGCGCGATACCGGGCACAGTCTGCACTTCGTCTGGGAGGGGCACGATGTCTGGTACAACGTCCCGAATCCCAAGGCACAGCTTGCCGTCGGCACGTTGCAGAACTTTTTGGACGACTATGTAAGGCAAAACGACCTGACCGTAGACTATATCCACGGCGGGGAGGCCGCGCGGACACTCGGGCAGACGCCCGGGAATATCGCCGTACTGCTCCCTGCGATGGGCAAGAATGAGCTGTTCAAGACGGTTATCGCCGACGGCGTACTGCCCCGGAAGACGTTCTCGATGGGCGAGGCCCGGGATAAACGCTACTATGTGGAGGCGCGGAAAATCCGCTGATACGCCGCGAACGCCCCTCTGTCGCGCAAGGGCGGAGGGGCAACCGGGAAAGGAAACGACATGTCCTGCTGGAAAGAATCCGCGCCCGCGAAAGTGAATCTTGCGTTGGACATCCTGCGCCGCCGCCCCGACGGCTACCACGACTTGTACATGGTCATGCAGTCGGTGTCGCTGTCCGACACCGTGACGGTAGAGGAGACGCCGGGGGGGTTCGTACTCGACGCCGGGGGCGGGTTTACGCCGCCGCCGGGGCGCTCGATGGAACAGCGTACTGTGGAGGCGTTCTTCGCCGCAATCGGGCGGCCTGTGCCCGGACTGCGCGTCACACTCGAAAAGCGTATCCCGGCTTACGCGGGCCTCGGCGGCGGGAGTTCCGACGTGGCCGCGCTGTTGCGCGTACTCCGCAAGGCGTACTGTCCGGCGCTGTCGGCGGCGGAACTGGCGCGGATTGGGCTTTCGATAGGAAGCGACGTGCCTTTTTGCGTGTACGGCGGTACGGCCCTCGCGCAGGGGCGCGGGGAAATCCTGACGCCCCTGCCGCCGCTGTCGGGCGCGTACTTCGTACTCTGCAAGCCGCCCTACGACATCCCCACGCCGGAGTTGTTCGCCCGCGCCGACAGTACGACGTGGACGCGCCGCCCGGATACCGACGGCATGGCGGAGGCGGTACGGCGCGGCGATACGGAAGGCGTCGCGGCGCGGTTGTGCAACGTATTTGAAGAGGTGTTGCCGCCGGAGTACGGGGAAGTCTTCGACGTGAAACGGCGTATGAAAGCGTTAGGGGCGCGGAACGCGGCCATGAGCGGTTCGGGGCCGACGGTGTGCGGGCTGTTCGCCGACGCCGACACCGCGCGCGCGGCGGCGGATACGCTCCGCGCCGAATACCCGGCGACGTTCTACGCGGTACCCGTGCCGCAATGACGCAAGCCCCACCCGGCGCGATACCGGATGGGGCGCTTTGCTTACACGGCAGTGAATGAGTCATCCGCCCGCCGGGGAGTGACTGTCACCCGTACTTGGCAAAGTCGCGTTGGCCTGCCCGGCGTGAACGGGAAGGGGTGACAGCGCCGGAAAGTTCTCAATAAATTTGCGTGTAGATGCCCAGCCAGTGCAGGGCCGCCGCCGTGAGTACCAGGAAGTGCCACACGCAGTGGTCGTACTTCCTCTGCCGCGCGAACGGAATCATTCCCGCCGTGTACACCACCCCGCCCATGAAGATGAACCATAACAGCGTCCGCGCGTGGGCGTAGAAGTCCGGGATGAACGCCAGGCCGCTCCAGCCCAGCAGAAAGTACAGCGTGAACATCAGCCCGCGCCAGCGCCCCGGCCCGAATACGAGTACGAGTACCACGCCCGCCAGTATCACGGCCCACTGTACACAGAACAGCGTCACCCCGACGGCCCCGCCCATGTAGACAAGCAGAATCGGCGCGAACGTGCCGCCAATCAACAGGTAAATGGACGTGTAGTCGAACCTCCGGCAGACGCGTTTCGCCGTCGACCCTGCCGGCATGGCGTGGTAGATACTGCTCATTAACATCATGAGAACCATGCTGACCCCGTAGAACAGCGACGCCGTGAGTTTGCAGGGCGTATCGGACTTCAACAGCAGGAGCACCATACAGGCGACGGCTAACAGTACCCCGGCCCCGTGGCTCGCCGCGTTGATCATTTCCTCCCGCTTCGTCAGGCGCGGCGGCTCGTTGCGTAGCCGCGCCTGTTCGCGCCGCCGCTCCCGCTGAAGTCTGCGTACTGCCTTTCTGAGTTGCTTGGCCTCGTCCCCGGCCTTCATGCTGATGAGATACCCTTCCATGGAAACTGTCCGCATAGCGCAGGCCTCCCTTCCGTACAGCGTATTCCGAGATAGTAAAACGCGTAACATGGTTTCTGATACTATATTACACCATACCGCGCAGGAATGCAAGCATTTTTTTCGCAACGTCAGCATTTCCCGGAACGCCGCCAAACATTCACGCCGCGCAAAAAACGGGTACTCCCTCCGTTGAGAAGGGAGTACCCGGAACGGGTTATTCTACCGTGACGGATTTCGCGAGATTGCGCGGCTTGTCGATGTCGCAACCGCGCTGTAGCGCGACGTAGTACGCGAACAACTGCAACGGCACCACGCCCAAAGACGGCTGTACAATCGGGTGCGTGTCCGGTACGACAATCGTACAGTCGGCGGTCTTCTCCATGCGGTCGCGGAATTTCTCCGTCGTCAGGGCCAGCACCTCCGCCCCCCGCGCCTTTACTTCCACGACATTGCTCATGGCCTTGTCGAACAGCGCTTCGTAAGTCCCCAGCGCCACGACCAAAGTACCCGGTTCAATCAGCGAAATCGTGCCGTGCTTGAGTTCGCCCGACGCGTAGGCCTCCGAGTGAATGTAGCTGATTTCTTTGAGTTTCAGCGAACCTTCGAGGCCCATGGCGTAGTCGAGATTCCGCCCGATAAAGAAAATGGAATCGTGGTTGAAGTAGCGCGAGGCCAGATACTGTACCTTCTGCACGTCCTCCAGACACACCCGCATTTTCTCCGGAAGCGTCTGCACCGCCTCCAGAATCTCCCGGTACTCCTCCGCGCTGACCGTCCCGAGCAGGTCGGCAAAGTACAGGCCAATCAAATCCAGAAGCGCCAGTTGCGTCGAGTACGCCTTCGTCGTGGCCACGGCGATTTCCGGCCCCGCCCAGGTATAGAGTACGTGGTCGGCCTCCCGCGCAATCGACGAGCCCACGACGTTTACGACCGCAAGCGTCTTTCCGCCGAGGCGTTTGGCCTCCCGGAGCGCCGCCATGGTGTCGAGCGTCTCCCCGGACTGGCTGATAATCACCACGAGCGAGTTTTCGTCGACGAGCGGGTCGCGGTAGCGGAACTCCGAACCCAGCGACACTTCCACCTGTCGGCGTAAGAGGCGCTCCCAGGTGTACTTGCACACCATGCCGACGTGGTACGCCGAACCGCAGGCCACGATGAAAATACGCGAAATCGACCGCACTTCCTCCGGCGTCATGGAGAACTTGTCGAGCACGACGCGCCCGTCGCGGATTCGCGGCGAAACCGTGTTCTGTATCGCCTCCGGCTGCTCCATGATTTCCTTGAACATGAAGTGCGGGTAGCCGCCCTTCTCCGCCGCCGATACGTCCCAGCTAATCCGGCTCCGCGCCTTCGTCACGGAAGTCAAGTCCGTGTCGAATACGTCGATACTCTCCGCCGTCACGACCGCGATTTCCCCGTCGGACATATAGGTAACGTCCCGCGTGTACTTGATAATCGCCGTCACGTCCGACGCGATAAAGTTACAGCCCTTGCCGTAGCCCAGAATGAGCGGGGCGTCCTTGCGCGCGGCAATCAGCGCGTTGGGGTAGTCCGAACAGATGATTCCGAACGCGTAGGAACCCTCAATCCTGTGGATAAGCCGCGCCACCGCTTCCAGCATGCTGTCACACTCGCGGTAGTAGTATTCCAGAAGCTGTACGGCGACCTCCGTGTCGGTCTCGGAGACGAAATGCACGCCCTTCTGTAACAGCCACTCCTTGATTTCCAGGTAGTTTTCAATAATGCCGTTATGCACGAGCGCGACGTTGCCGCCCTCGCTGATGTGCGGGTGTGCGTTGATGTCACTCGGTTCCCCGTGCGTGGCCCAGCGCGTATGCCCGATTCCCAGCGGGCCGTCCAGGTCCGCGCCGCCGTGCGTCAGGCCGTAGAGCGTCTCCAGACGCCCCCGCGACTTCTTCGCCTGCAAGCCCCACTTGTCCGAACGCACCGCGATTCCCGCCGAATCGTACCCGCGGTACTCCATCCGGGCCAGGCCGTCCAGCAGAATCGGGGCCGCCTCTTCGTGTCCCGCAAAACCGATAATTCCACACATAGTTCTGTAGCCTCCTGAATTTGGATTCACAAGGACAAATGCGCGGTCATTTGCCGATTGTCGCGCGGTCGCGGTTCCTCTGTTTTGCGGTCGCCCGCATATTTCAAAACCCGCGTCTCGTGCCCGCGCGCACGGAAGAGCATCCGCCGAATTTTTCGATACTCTCTTCTCCTCGTCCACCGGTACAGGTACCGGTTCTGGCGCTTTGCGTGAATGTCTCCTTCCCTCGATATTCCGCGTATATGATAAACTTCCCTGCGGAAAGATTACCCTTGTATAAAGTCACACCTCCCGGGAATCCTAGAGCGAAAACGCCCCGGGAGGATGATTCCATGATTACCGCCCTCATTCGCACGCTGATTCTTTACTCGTTTATCACGATTGGCCTACGGCTGATGGGCAAGCGGCAAATCGGCGAACTCGAACCCGGCGAACTCGTCCTTACCATGATGATTTCCGACCTCGCGACCGTCCCCATGCAGGATTTCGGGATTCCGCTGTTGTCGGGGCTGATTCCTATTCTGGTTCTGCTGTCGTCGTCCATGCTCCTGAGCCAGTTGTCGCTACGGAATCTCCGCTTCCGGGAATTGCTCTGCGGTTCCCCCGCCGTCCTTATCAAGAACGGCGTCCTGCAACAGTCGACGATGACGCAAAACCGCTATACCCTCGACGAACTCCTCGAAGAATTGCGCGGACAGGGCTTTTCCAGTATTGAAGAGGTGAAGTACGCTATCCTGGAAAACTCCGGACACGTCTCCGTACTTCCCTGGAATACCGCCCAGCCGCCCACCGCCGCGCAACTCGGGCTACGCCCCGACGACGATGTGACTTTGCCCGTGATTCTCGTCAACGACGGGCGGATTTTAAGTAAAAATCTGGAAATGTGCGGGCGCGACGAGGTGTGGCTGCGCGGGATTCTGCCCCGTTATCACGCCGCGTCCCCCGCCGACGTGTTTCTTTTAACCCTCGATGAACTCGGAAACGTGTTTTGCGTCCCGAAAGAACGGGGGGCCGCACAGTGAAAGGGTACCGACTGCCCGTGTGCGTACTCGCCGCGCTCCTGCTGTTCTCCGTCTGGAACGCGCGGATTCTCTCCGGACGCTCCCGCGAACTGCTCGCGCAACTCGACCGCGCCGAACAGTACGCCCGCGCGCAAGAGTGGCAACAGGCCGCCGATACCGTGGAATCCGGCTACCGCGACTGGCGCGCCCAGCGGACTTATTTGCAAGTCGTCTCCCGGCACGACGCGTCCAACGGGGCCGATACGCTATACCAGCACTGTATCCTGTACGCGCGCGCCGGGGACGCGCTCAACTTCCTTGCCGAATTGCAGACCCTGCGGGAACAAATACAAACACTCTCCGACATGGAACAGTTTTCGCTCGGGAATATCCTTTAGTCCCCGCAAGGCCTATTCTATGACGCCTCACAGCGTAAAAGCACGGTGAAAGACCTTTTTGCCCTTCTTCAAAATCACGCCCTCGCCCGCGAAATCGCCCTGTTCCAGCTCGGCGGTGATGTCCGACACCTTCGCGCCGTTCACCATCACGCCGCCCTGCTGTATCAAACGCCGCGCCTCGCCATTCGACGGGCACAGCCCGCACAGCGTCAACAGGCGAATCAGGCCGATTTTGCCGCCCTCGAACTGCGCCGCCGGGACTTCCGTCGACGGCATATGCTCCGCCGCTCCCGTACCCGAAAACAGGCTCCGCGCCGTCTCCCGACACTTTTCCGCCTCTGCTTCGCCGTGTACGAGCGTCGTCAGCTCCACCGCAAGCAATTCTTTCGCCTCGTTGATTCGACTGCCGTCCCAGCGGCTAATCTCCTCAATCCGTTCCAGCGGCAAAAACGTCAGCATGCGCATACACTTTACAACGTCGGCGTCCTCGACGTTCCGCCAGTACTGGTAGAAGTCGAACGGCGTCGTCTTCTCCGGGTCAAGCCAGACCGCGCCCTTCGCCGTCTTGCCCATCTTCTTCCCCTCGGAGTTCAGAAGCAAGGTAATCGTCATAGCGTACGCGTCTTTGCCCAGCTTCCGCCGGATTAACTCCGTACCCGCAAGCATATTGCTCCACTGGTCGTCGCCGCCGAACTGCATGTTACAGCCCAGCGTCTGGAACATGTGGTAGAAGTCGTAGGCCTGCATAATCATGTAGTTGAACTCCAGGAACGACAGGCCCTTTTCCATACGCTGTTTGTAGCACTCCGCGCGCAACATGTTGTTGACGGAGAAACAAGCGCCGACTTCCCGCAACAGCTCGATGTAGTTCAGTTTGAGAAGCCAGTCGGCGTTATTGACCATCTGCGCCTTGCCCTCGCCGAACTCGATAAAACGCGCCATCTGCTTTTTGAAGCAGTCGCAATTGTGCTGAATCGTCTCGACGGTCATCATAGAGCGCATGTCCGTGCGCCCCGACGGGTCGCCTACCATGCCCGTACCGCCGCCAATCAGCGCTATCGGACGGTTCCCCGCCATCTGCATACGCTTCATCAGGCACAGCGCCATAAAGTGGCCGACGTGCAGACTGTCCGCCGTGGGGTCGAACCCGATGTAGAAGACGGCCTTCCCGGCGTTGACAAGCTCCCTGATTTCCGCCTCGTCCGTGACTTGCGCCAGCAGTCCGCGGGCCTTGAGTTCCTCGTAGATTTGCATACTAACCTCTCCTTACGATGTTTCCGGGGCGGAAAAAACCTCTGTCCCCGCTCCGGGACAGAGGGCAATAAGGTCTATCGCGGTACCACCTCTGTTTCGCCGCGCCCTCGCGGGAACGGCCTCAGCCCGTGTCGGAACACGGAAGCGCTGTAACGGGCGCGCCCGGAGTACGCCTACTGGACTTCCCGGAAAGATGTCGTTCGGATACCGGCTCCGAGGTGTATTCGCCGCGCTCAGCCGCCCCGTTCCACCATCCCGGGACTCTCTGCCTGGCCGTCGGCGCGGTTACTTCTCCTCATCTCCGCCGTGGTCTGTATTCTATCGGATTACGCTCTTGGAATCAAGTGTAAATCCTTGACAATTTTATGTCAAATTCATGAAAAAAGTTGCAATTTGTAACAGGGGCGTATCAGCCGCCCGTCACGAGCGCGCTAATCATCGTGGCCGCGAGACCGAGTACCATTACCGCCGCAAGCAGTACGGAGATAACGCGAATCGCCTTTTTGCTCATGCAATCGCCCCCTTACGTAAATCACAAATCTGACGTTTTCCTAGCATACGCCCATTTACGCGCCCTGTCAAGCGTTTTTTTCGGCGTGCGCGCGACGGAAGTACGGGAAGCTGGCAGATTACCTGCGGGGCAAAGGGGGACGCCGCCCTCCACCGCAAAACGGGGAGATGGGCCGGAGGGGCCTCGCCAAGCGTACAGGGGCAAATAAATCTTTGAGGCCTCTTGCATTTTGGGGCGTAATCCGGTAAGATAGTGACAATCATTTCCGGCGGGCCCGGAACCTGAAAGGAAGATGAACGCATGAAGGGAAAGTACACGAATGCCGCGGGCGTGGCCTGCGGAATATTTGTGGCGATTATGCTGCTGGCCAACGCAATCGCGGGAAGCGGCGGGAATCAGGCGGGCGCGAAAGCGAGTGACATTCCCGCCGACGCCGTGACCGTCACCGGAACCGCGCCGGGCATGATGGGCGACGTAACGGTAGAGGTCACGGCGACGCCGGAGAGGCTCTACCAGATTAAAGTCGTGGAGGAGAACGAGACGCCGGAAATCGGCGGACTTGCGGCGGCGCAGTTGCCGGGGGACATCTACGAGGCGCAAAGTCTGGACGTGGACGGCGTGACGGGCGCGACCGTGACTTCGACGGCAATCAAGAACGCCATCCGCAACGGGCTGGATTCGGCGGGGATTTCGACGGCGGCCTTTGAGAGCGCCGCCCCCGCCGACGTGACAAAGGGCGTCGCAGGCGACGAGGGCGCGGCGGAACCCGTAGAGGCTACGGAATCGGGCGACGCGACGGCGGAACCCGCCGAGACTACGGAATCCGGCGACACGACAGCGGAACCCGCTGAGACTACGGAATCGGGCGACGCGACAGCGGAACTCATGGACGGCGGCGAAGAAATCCCCGCCGACGCCGTGACGGCGAGAGGCACCGCCAAGGGAATCAACGGCGACGTGACCGTAGAAGTGACGGCCACGCCGGACAGGCTCTACCGTGTGAACGTTGTGGAGCAGAGCGAGACGGAAGGCATTGGTTCTTTGGCTGTGGCACAACTGCCGGGCGACATTCTCAACGCGCAAAGTCTGCAAGTCGACGGCGTGACGGGGGCTACTGTCACCTCCGAGGCCATCAAGAACGCAATCCGGAACGCGTTGGAGACTGCCGGCGTATCGGCGGCGGCGTTCGAGGCCGCGCCCGCCGTAGTCGACACCGCCAAAGAGCCGGATGTCACCTACGATACGGATATCGTGGTTATCGGCGCGGGCGGCGCGGGCATGACTGCCGCCGTCGTGGCGGCTGACGCCGGGCGGAATGTCATCGTTGTGGAGAGTATGCCCATGGTCGGCGGGAACTCCATCCGCTCTACGGGCGGCATGAACGCCGCCAAGACGGTTTACCAGGACGCGAACGAGTTCGCGGAAAGCGCGGGCGTCGAGAAGCAGTTGGAGGCCGCCGCGGGCGCGGAATACGCCGACAACGTCGCGATTCAGGAGCTTGCGTCGACGGTCGCGGAACAGTGGGCCGCCTATCAGGACGACGCCGAGGGCTATTTCGATTCCGTGGAGCTGTTCCAGCTCGACACGCTCATCGGCGGACACGGTATCAACAACCCGGTACTCGTGCAGAAACTCGCCGAGGAAAGCGCGGGGGCCATTGACTGGTTACACACCATCGGCGCGGATTTGCAAAGCGTGTCGAGTTTCGGCGGGGCGTCGGTGAAGCGCATCCACCGCCCGGTTGACGAATCCGGCAAGACGGTTTCCGTCGGCGAGTACATCGTGCCGATTCTGCAAGAGAATCTCAACAAGCGCGAGAACATCACGCTGTACCTGAACACCAAAGCGACGGAAATCACGAAGGACGAGAGCGGCAAAGTCGTCGGGATTGTCGCGGAAGGCCCGACGGGGAACAAAATTACAATCAACGCGAAGGCGGTCATTGACACGGCGGGCGGATTCGGGGCGAATCACGAGAAGGTCGTCTCGTACCGCGCCGACTTGGACGGATTCACCACGACGAACGCCGGCGGCATTCAGGGACAGGGTATCGACATGGCCGTCGCAATCGGGGCCGATACCGTCGACATGGAACAGATTCAGATTCACCCCACGGTCGAATACAATACTTCCAACCTCATCACGGAAGGCCTGCGCGGAGACGGCGCGATTTTAGTCAACGCCGACGGCTACCGCTTCTACGACGAGGTGTCGACGCGCGACAAGGTCTCCGCCGCCGAGATTGAACAGCCCGGCTCGTTCAGTTGGCTGATTATCGACTCGAAGATGGTCGAAAACTCCAACGTGATTCAGGGCTACATCAGGAAGGGCTACACGGTAGAAGGCAATACCTACGAGGAACTCGCGGAGGCGATGGGCGTACCGGCGCAGACGTTCCGTGACACGATGGAGTTCTGGAACAGTAGCGCGGCGAACAAGTCCGACCCGCTCTACGGGCGTACGAGTTTCGCGGAGCCGCTCGACCTCGCGCCGTTCTACGCAATTAAAGTAACGGCGGGGATTCACCACACGATGGGCGGCCTGAAAATCGACCCCGACGCCGCGGTACTCGACACGTCGGGCAACGTGATTCCGGGCCTCTACGCCGCCGGGGAAGTCACCGGAGGCGTACACGGCGGGAACCGTCTGGGCGGCAACGCCGTCGCGGATTTCGTGGTATTCGGGCGTATCGCCGGAGCCAGCGCCGCCGGGTTCGCCGGACAGTAAAGTGCAATAGCGTAACAGTGAAGGCCCTCCCCATCGACGGGGAGGGCCGTTCCGTATGCCTGACAGGTTCCTTTGCTCCCTCGGCAAAACAGAATTTACAGGCGGCGCGCAAGCAGGTATTGCGTACACAGTCCGGTAAAGAGGCCCGTCACCGTGCCCGACACCGTCAGGAGCGGGAAATAGGCCAGTACGGCGGCGGAACGCGTCACAAAGACGGCGGCGGCGAGTTGTCCGGCATTGTGCGCGACGGCGGCGCAGACACCGCAAATCCAGACCTGCCGCCGGGTCGTGACGCGCCGCAGGAGTACGAGTACGCACCAGCTCAACAGCCCGCCCGAGAGACTGTAAAACAAGACCATGAGGTGTCCGGCGAAGAGCGCGCCCATAAGCACCCGGCACAGCAGAATACAGAGCGCGTCCCAGGGCCCGATTGCGCACACCGCCCAGAGGTTTACGACGTTCGCGAGGCCGAGCTTGACGCCCGGAATCGGCACGGGCGCGGGTACTTGCGCCTCCACCGTGAACAGAATCAGCGCGACAGCGGTCAGAAGGGCGTCGCGGGTCAGGCGGCGCGTACTCACGGCGCGTCCTCTTCCATGACAATCAGCAGGTTATGCGGCAGAC